>JBIPLY010000385.1:0-4136 GCA_044369385.1 Acetobacteraceae bacterium
CGCCGTGGCCATGGTCATCAGCGCGGAGACCCGCCCCAGCATCGCCGCCGGCGTCACCGCCTGGCGCAGCGTGGTCTGGCCGATGGTCCAGACGATCGGCCCGGCGCCGAACAGGAAGAACGCCAACCCCGGCAGCGCGCCTGCTGGCAGCGCCCCCGCAGGCACCGCCACGCTGCCGAGCATCGCCGCCGCGGCGGCCACCGACACCAGCGGCCCGGTGGCGATCAGCCAGCCGAAGCGCATCCGCCGCCCCAGCCAGGGCGCCAGCACCGCGCCCGCCACCATGCCCACGCCATAGGCGCCCAGCGTGATCCCGACCGCCGCGGCATCCAGCCCCAGCCGGGTCACGGCATAGGGCACATAGACCGCCTGCAGCACGAACCAGGACATGTTCCACGCCACGGCCGTGGCCACGATCGGGCGCAACAGCGCATGGTCGCGCACGAAGCCCACCCCCTCCGCCAGCTCGGCGCGCAGGCTGCGGCGCGGTGCCGGCTGGTGCGGCGGCTCCTGCACCCCCGCCAACAGGGCGCAGGCGGCCAGCGACAGGGCGGCGGCCAGCGCAAACGCCATCCCTGCGCCCGACAGCGCCACCAAGGCCCCGGCCAGGCCCGGCCCGGCGGCAAAGGCCAGGCTGCGCGCCAGTTCCAGCCGCGCATTGGCCGCTGCCAGCGCCGCGCGGGGCACCAGGGCGGGGACCATCGCCGGGGCGGCGACGCTGAACACCACCGTGCCGGCCGCCGCCAGCGCGCCGAGCAGCGCCAGCAGCGGCAGGGTGAGCCAGCCGGCCCACAGCAGCGCCGGGGCCGCCAGCAGGGCGGCGGCCCGCACCGCCTCGGCGCCCAGCAGCAGCGCGCGGCGCGGGAACCGGTCGGCGAGCACCCCGGCGGGCAGGGCGAGCAGCAGGAACGGCAAGGACTGCACCGCCGCCAGCGCCCCGGTCTCCGCCACCCCGGCGCCCAGCGCGAGCACGGCCAGCAGCGGGGCGGCGGCCAGCGCCACCTGCTCACCGGCTTGGGCTGCGAGGTTGGACCAGGCGAGGCGGCGGAACTGGGGGGAATGAACGGTCATGGCGGCAGGTCTCCTGTGCTGCCCGACCCTGGCCCGCCGCCGCGCGCGCGCGCCATCCGCCGCTTGCGCCGGCAATGACGATGCGAAATCGCCGTCGCGTACGAAAGATTCGTTCGCGATGCTGCCGTTGCACGCAATGCTGCCTTGCGTGCCGCCGGCGGCCCATCCTGCCATCAAGCGGTTAACCGTATATCAGTTAACAGTGTATATTGCGTTGCACAATAAGGGGTTACATCGCCCGGCGCTTGTCGGGGCGGCACGACTTCGCTACGTCAAGCAATGCTCCCCGGTTCCCGCCCCCCTTACGGAGGAAGTGCCATGGCCCAGGCCGCCAAACGAGCCAAGCCGACCGAGAAGGGCAAACCGGCGCGCCCGCGCCCTGCTTCCGGAAAATCCGCCGCGCTCAAGGCCGGCACCAACCAGCCCGGCCTGCCGCGGGAGCAGCTGCTGCGCGCCTATCGCGACATGCTGCTGATCCGCCGGTTCGAGGAGAAGGCCGGCCAGCTCTACGGCATGGGGCTGATCGGCGGGTTCTGCCACCTCTACATCGGCCAGGAAGCGGTGGTGGTCGGCATCCAGCTTGCCCTCGGCGAGGGTGACCAGGTGATCACCTCGTACCGCGACCACGGCCACATGCTGGCCACCGGCATGGAGGCGCGCGGCGTGATGGCCGAGCTGACCGGGCGCGAGGGCGGGTATTCGCGCGGCAAGGGCGGCTCGATGCACATGTTCAGCAAGGAGCGGCATTTCTACGGCGGCCACGGCATCGTCGGCGCCCAGGTCAGCATCGGCACCGGCCTGGCCTTCAGCAACGCCTATCGCGGCACCGACCGGGTCTGCGCGGCCTATTTCGGCGACGGCGCCAGCAACCAGGGCCAGGTGTTCGAGAGCTTCAACCTCGCCGCGCTGATGAAGCTGCCCTGCATCTATGTGATCGAGAACAACAAGTACGGGATGGGCACCGCGGTGGATCGTTCCAGCGCCAGCCACGACCTGTCGCAGAACGGCGCCCCCTGGGGCATTCCCGGCATGCAGGTGGACGGCATGGATGTGGAGGCGATGCATGCCGCGGCCGAAATCGCCGTGGCGCATTGCCGCGCCGGCAAGGGGCCGTACCTGCTGGAAGTGAAGACCTATCGCTATCGCGGGCATTCTATGTCCGACCCCGCCCGCTACCGCTCGCGCGAGGAGGTGCAGAAGATGCGCTCCGAGCGCGACTGCATCGAGGGGGCGCGCCACAAGCTGGAGTCGCTCGGGGTCGACGAGGCGGCGTTCAAGACCATCGACGACGAGGTCAAGCGCATCGTGCAGGACAGCGCCGATTTCGCGCAGAGCAGCCCGGAGCCCGATGCGAAGGAACTCTGGACCGATGTGCTGGTGGAGGGCTGAGCGGTGACCCAGATCCTGATGCCCGCCCTGTCGCCGACGATGACCGAGGGCACGCTGACGCGCTGGCTGAAATCGGTCGGCGATACCATCCGCGCCGGCGACGTGCTGGCGGAGATCGAGACCGACAAGGCGACGATGGAAGTGGAGGCGGTGGACGAGGGCGTGCTGTCGGCGATCCTGGTGCCGGAGGGCACCGAGGGGGTGGCGGTCAACACCCCGATCGCCGAGCTGAACGGCGGCACGGCCACGGCGGTGGCCCCTGCGCCGATTGCGGCCCCTGCGCCCGTGGCCGCGGCGGCTGTCGCGTCGCCCGCGCCGGTCGCCGTAGCCGCCCCCGAGGACCGCGACTGGGGTCCCACCGCGCCCACCACGGTGCGCGAGGCGCTGCGCGATGCGATGGCCGCCGAGATGCGCGCGGACGGCAACGTGTTCCTGATGGGCGAGGAGGTGGCGCAGTACCAGGGCGCCTACAAGATCAGCCAGGGGCTGCTGGACGAGTTCGGGGCCAAGCGGGTGATCGACACCCCGATCACCGAGCATGGCTTCGCCGGCATGGCGGTGGGTGCTGCGATGACCGGGCTGCGGCCGATCGTCGAGTTCATGACCTTCAACTTCGCCATGCAGGCGATGGACCACATCATCAACTCGGCGGCCAAGACGCTGTACATGTCCGGCGGCCAGATGGGCTGCCCGATCGTGTTCCGCGGCCCGAATGGCGCGGCCAGCCGCGTCGCCGCCCAGCACAGCCAGTGCTATGCCAGCTGGTACGCCCATGTGCCGGGGCTGAAGGTGGTCGCACCCTGGTCGTCGGCCGATGCGAAGGGGCTGATGCGGGCTGCGATCCGCGATCCCAATCCGGTGATCGTGCTGGAGAACGAGATCCTCTACGGCCAGAGCTTCGACTGTCCGACCGATCCCGATTTCGTGCTGCCGATCGGGCGCGCGAAGGTGGAGCGGGTGGGGCGGCACGTGACCATCGTGGCGTTCTCGATCATGGTCGGCGTGGCGCTGAAGGCGGCCGAGGTGCTGGCCGAACAGGGCATCGAGGCCGAGGTGATCAACCTGCGCAGCTTGCGCCCGCTGGACACGGCGACCATCGTGCAGAGCGTGAAGAAGACCAGCCGCATCGTCACCGTCGAGGAGGGCTGGCCGTTCGCCGGCATCGGGGCGGAGGTGAACATGCAGATCCTGGAACACGCCTTCGACTGGTTGGATGCGCCGCCGGTGCGGGTGCATGGGGCCGACGTGCCGCTGCCCTATGCCGCCAACCTTGAGAAACTGGCGTTGCCGCAGCCCGAATGGGTCGTCGACGCCGTGCGCCGCATCGTCTGAGAGCAGGGAGCGAACCCGCCATGGCCACCAACATCCTGATGCCGGCGCTGAGCCCGACCATGACGGAGGGCACGCTGGCGCGCTGGCTGAAGAAAGAGGGCGACACGGTCAAGCCCGGCGAGGTGATCGCCGAGATCGAGACCGACAAGGCGACGATGGAAGTGGAGGCGGTGGACGCGGGCGTGCTGGGCACGCTGCTGGTCGCCGACGGGACCGAGGGGGTGAAGGTCAACCAGCCGATCGCCATCCTGCTGGAGCCCGGCGAATCCGCGGGCGCCAGGCCGGCGGCAGCCCCCGCCCCCGTGGCGGTCGCCGCCCCGGTGGCGGTGGCGGCGCCCGCGGCT
>JBIPLY010000073.1:0-12934 GCA_044369385.1 Acetobacteraceae bacterium
GATGCGCTCCGGCCATATGCAATCGCCCTGCCCAGAAGGGGAGAGGGCTTCTTCTTTGGCGTTGGAGCGGGGGGGGGGGGGCGCGGGCGGGCTGGGTGCGGTGCGGCGAGGGAGCCGCGCGCGGCAGGGCGCGCATGCCGCGGTTGCGGACGCCCGCGAGAATCCAATCGGCGATGAGGCCGGCTTCGACATAGATCGCATGCGGGGCGCTGCCGACCGGGCGCGGATGGAGCGCGTACGGGTCCGCGCCGCAGAAAGCGTATGCGTCGAAACCGTACTCGTCTTCGTACTCCTCGTACTCGTCGTATTCGTCTTCGGGGAGGAACCAGGCCGCGTCAGCGCGCGCGAGGATGCGCAGGAGCAGGGCGAGGATCATCGCCACCAGGCTGGCGCCCGGGCGTGCGGCCGCGACCGCCGAAATGGCGGCGCTGGTGCGCGCGAGGGGGAGAGCCGGGGCATGGGGCATTCGGGGAATATATACCGAATATCGGGCCGGTGGAAGAAATTTTTCGTGTGAGGCGTGGGGCGGTGGGCTGGATTGCTTCGCTTCGCTCGCAATTGTCTCTTGCGAATGGGGTAGTTTGGTTCTGCGTCCCGTGAGGGGGGTGCCGTGATCCGGGTGGCCGCCCGGATCACGGCGCGGACAGGTCGGTCGTCTCGCAATAGGGTTCAACACCCGCCGTCATCTGGGCCGCCTGTCCGCCCCCTTGGGTTCGCTTGATGAGTTGAACGGGCCACTCCGCTCACCAGTGGACGCCCGCAGACAATCCCAAGCAGCGGCAGGATACACCCCACATGACGCAGATTTCCACACCCCCGGCACGCTTCATCGGATGCGATGTCGGCAAGGCGTTCGTCACCGTCTTCGACAGTCTCACCGGGCAGACCCGCGACATCCCCAACCGCAAGCCTGATCTCGTGCGCCTGGCCCGCGCACTTGATGCCGGCTGCCTTGTGGTCTGCGAGGCGACCGGCGGCTACGAGGCCAAGCTGCTCGCCGCCATGCTCGCAGCCGGGGTGCCGGCGCACAGGGCGGATGCGCGCAAGGTCAAGGCCTTCATTCGATCGTTCGGGACCCTCGGCAAGTCCGATGCGATCGACGCGCAGGCGCTTGCCCGTTATGGCGCCGAGCGGCATGCCGCGCTTGCGCGATGGCTGCAGCCAGACCCGGTGCGCGAGGAGTTGCAGGCGCTGGTACTCACGCGCGTCGATCTGGTGCGGCTGCGCCAGGCGCAAAGGAACCGCTTGGCGGCGCCTGGAGCCGAAATCGTGGCAGCCGTGCTGAGGGCGGTGCTGCGCGAGGTGGACAAGCAGCTGCGCGCGCTCGACGCACGGATCGGCGAGTGCCTGCGCCGGCATCCGGCATTGACGCGCGACCTCGCGGTGCTGCGCGGCATGCGCGGGATCGGCGAGGTGACCGCCGCAGCGTTGCTGGCCTTGATGCCCGAACTTGGCACGTTGCCGGGACGCAAGGCCGCGTCACTGGCCGGCGTCGCACCGCATCCCCATGAGAGCGGGCAGCGCAGCGGATATCGCAAAACACGCGGGGGGCGTCCGGATGTGAAGCGCACTCTGTTCATGGCGGCGCTCGTCGCCAGCCAGGGAAAAGGCGCGCTAGCCGAGGTCTATCGCACCCTTGTCGCGCGCGGGAAAAAGCCGATCGTCGCACTCACAGCACTCATGCGAAAGCTCATTGTCATCGCCAACGCAAAGCTGCGCGATGCGCGCGCTGGCGAGGCCGTTCAAGTGAGTTGATGACCTGGGTGGGGTGGGGCTTGTCGAGGGGGGCTGGCGCCGTATGGGCGGAGCGCTCACTCGGCTTCGCTTGCTTCCTCGATCCTGGGCGGGCGGTGGGCGGTGATGGGGGGCAGTGGGGCGTCGAAGCGTTCGATGTCGACCAGGCAGGATTGGGCGACGGGGCCCTGGCCGAGGCGGGAGGTTGGGGCGTCGCGGGTCAGGACGTTGGGGTTGCCGTGCACGCACAGGGTGCCGGGAATGCCGGGGTGCTGGGGGTCGAGCCAGGCGCCGGTGGGCAGGACGCAGACGCCCTGGAGGAGGCCGTCGGTGAGGACGGCGCCGGCGAGGCAGGCGCCGCGGGCGTTGTGGACGCGGACGATGTCGCCGTTGGCGATGCCGCGGGCGGCGGCGTCGGCGGCGTGGATCAGGATGGGTTCGCGGCCCTTGATTTTCGAGGCCAGCGAGACGCGGGCCATGTCCATCTGGCCGTGCAGGCGGGTGGCGGGCTGGGTGCTGAGCAGGTGGAGTTGGCCGGGGGCGGCGGTGCCGAGGTATTCCACCGGCGCGCGCCAGGTGGGGTGGCCGGGGCATTCCTCGTAGCCGAAGGCGGCGATGCGTTCGGAGAAGAGTTCGATCTTGCCGGACGGCGTGTTCAGGGGCGCGGCTTCGGGGTTGGCGCGGAAGTCGCTGAAGGCGACGATGGGGCGGTCGGGTTCGGGGAGCTCGACGGTCCCCTGGTCCCAGAACGTGTCGAAATCCGGGATGGCGACGTCCATGCGGGCGTAGATCTCGCGGGCGCGGCCATACATGGCGCGCAGCCAGGCATCGACGTTGCGCTGCTGGGTGAAGCGGGGGCGGACGCCCAGCGCCTCGGCGATGTCGGACATGTAGTCGTATTCGTCGCGGGCCTGGGCCTGGGGCGGGACCAGGCGTTTCATGGCCATCAGGAAGCGGTCGAGCGAGGCGGAGCCGATGTCGTCGCGTTCCATGGTGGTGGTGGCGGGCAGGACGATGTCGGCGTGGCGGGCCGCACTGGTCCACCAGGGTTCGGAGACGATGATGGTCTCCGGTTTGGCCCAGGCGCGCAGCAGGCGGTTGAGGTCCTGATGGTGGTGGAAGGGGTTGCCGCCGGCCCACCAGATCAGTTTCGTGTCCGGGTAGGTGAGGGTTCGGCCGTTGAAGTCCACCGTGTCGCCGGGGCGTTCCAGCATGTCGGTGATGCGCGCGACCGGGATGAAGCGGTTGGCAGGGTTGGGCAGGGCGGGGAGGTTGACCGAGGGGAGCAGGGTGCGGGCGCCGCCCATGCCGTTTTCGCTGCCCAGGCCGAAGCAGACGCCGCGGCCGGGCAGGCCGATTCCGCCGAGCATGGCGGCGAGCGCGGTGAGCATCCAGTACGGCTGTTCGCCGGCATCGGCGCGTTGCAGCGACCAGGCGGCGGTGAGCATGTTCGGGCGGGCGGCGAGGTCGCGGGCCAGGGCGATGATGTCGGCTTCGGGCAGGCCGGTTTCGGCGGCGGCCCAGGCGGGGGTGCGGATGAGGACTTCTTCGCGCAGCTTCTCGTAGCCGGTGGTGTGGCGGGCGAGGAAATCGTGGTCGACACGGTTTTCGGTGATCAGGACATGGGCCAGCGCCAGCATCAGCGCGGTGTCGGTGCCGGGGCGGATCGGCCACCATTCGCAGGGGATGTCGGGCGGCATGTCGGCGCGGATCGGCGAGAGGTTGACGATGCGGATGCCGGCCTGCGCGGCGCGGCGCAGCCAGAGGCCCATTTCGTGGCGGGCGCCGCCGCCGGCATTGACCTGGCCGTTGCGCAGGGTGATGCCGCCGAAGCAGACGAGGATCTTCGCGTTCGCGACGATGTCGCGCCAGGCGATGACCGGGCGGTCGACGATGTCCATGCTGCCGACGATGTGCGGCATCAGGGTCATGCCGGCGGCGTAGGAGTAGTTGGTGACCTGGCCGGTGAAGCCGCCGGCGGAGGCGAGCAGGCGGTGGAGCTGGCTGCGGGCGTGGTGGAAGCGGCCGGCCGACGCCCAGCCATAGGAGCCGCCGAAGATGCTGGCCGGGCCGTGCGTGTCGCGCACGCGGGCGATTTCGCCGGCGACGAGGGCTGTGGCGCGGTCCCAGGCGATCGGCACGAAGGCGTCGGCGCCGCGGGGGGTGCCGCCGGCGCGGTCGCCGCTCAGCCAGGCTTTTCGCACGTAGGGGCGGTCGATGCGGACGGGGGCGTGCAGGGCGTCGGGGATGCCCTGGAGGATGGCGGGCGGGGCGGGGTCGCCGGGTGGCGGGAGGATGCGGGTGAGGCGGCCGTGTTCGACCACGCCGGTGAAGGCGCCCCAATGCGCGGCGTGATGCAGGGTATCGGTCATCGCGTGCGGTCCCGTTCGTGCGGGCGAGACATGGCAAGCGGCTTGCCTGCGCGCAAGGCGGGCGTAGAGTGCAGCAGCGTTCCAACCCAAGGAGTTCCGCGCATGAATCCCCCGCCGCGCGCCAATTCGGCCGCCGCCCGCGACATCGCCAATGTGCTGCATCCCAACACCGACCTGAAGATGCACCTGGAGACCGGGCCGGTGGTGATCACCCATGGCGAGGGGGTGCGCGTCTTCGACGACACCGGCCGCGGCTATATCGAGGCGGTGGCGGGGCTGTGGTGCGCCTCGCTGGGGTTCTCCAACGAGCGGCTGGTGGAGACGGCGGCGGCGCAGATGCGCAAGCTGCCGTACTATCATGGGTTCACCAGCAAGTCGCACGGGCCGATGATCGACCTGGCGGAAATGCTGATCGAGCGGGCGCCGGTGAAGATGAGCAAGGTGTTCTTCGCCAATTCGGGGTCCGAGGCGAACGATACCGCGATCAAGATGGTGTGGTATTTCAACAACGCCATCGGGCGGCCGCTGAAGAAGAAGATCATCGGGCGGATCAAGGGGTATCACGGGATCACCGTGGCCTCGGCGTCGTTGACCGGGCTGGCGACGAACCATCGCAGCTTCGATGTGCCGCTGGATCGCTTCGTGCACACGATCACGCCGCATTGGTATCACGGCGCGTTGCCGGGCGAGACGGAGGAGGAGTTCGCGACGCGCTGTGCCGATGAGTTGGAGAAGCTGATCCTGAAGGAAGGCCCCGATACGGTGGCGGCGATGTGGGCCGAGCCGATCATGGGGGCGGGGGGCGTGATCGTGCCGCCGAAAGGGTATTTCGAGAAGATCCAGGCGGTGCTGACGAAATACGACGTGCTGTTCGTGGCCGACGAGGTGATCACCGGGTTCTGGCGGACGGGGAACTACTGGGGGTCCGGCACGCTGAATGCCAAGCCGGACATCCTGACCTGTGCCAAGGCGCTGTCGTCGTCGTACCTGCCGATCTCGGCGGTGATGATCAACGACCGCATCTTCCGGGCGATGGCGGAGGAGAGCCATTCGATCGGGACGTTCGGGCATGGCTACACCTATTCCGGGCATCCGGTGCCGGCGGCGGTGGCGGTGGAGACGCTGAAGATCTACGACGAGATGAAGATCGGTGAGAACGTGCGCAGCGTGGGCGCGGTGTTGCAGGCGGCGCTGCGGGAGCGGTTCGAGGGGCATCCGCTGGTCGGCGAGGTGCGCGGCGTCGGGCTGATTGCGGCCGTGGAGCTGGTGGCGGACCGGGCGACGCATCGGAACTTCGATGCCGGGCTGAAGATCGGGGCGCGGGCGGCCAAGCTGTGCGAGGCGAATGGCGTGATCAGCCGCGGGCTGCCGGGCGATGCGCTGGCGTTCAGCCCGCCTTTGATCATCAGTGCCGACGAGGTGCGCGAGATGGTGGAGCGGGTCGGGCGGGCCGTCGACGAGCTGGCGGTTCAGCTGCGGCGGGAGAGCATCACCGCGGTGGCGTGAGCCGTCAGGGTTCCCGCCGGCTGACGTCGGATCGGCTGACGCTGGCCGGCGGGGGATCCTGGATCGCCTTCGGGCGGGGGACGATGGTGCCGGGGATGGTGGTGTCGATGCCGGCCAGGGCGTAGGTTCGGCGGCACAGCTCGGCGGCCAGCGCGGTGCGGTCGGTGAAGGGGGCCAGCTCCGCGGGCGGGATCGGCTGGCCGATGGTCAGGCCGACCGCGGTGCCGAAGCGGCGGCGGATCTCGCCGGCCATCAGCGCCAGGCGCAGGGTGACGCTGTAGTGGCTGACGATCTGGAACAGGCGGCTGTTCTGGCCCTGGAAGTGCACCGGCAGCACCGGGGCGCGGCTGCGCTGGGCGAGCTGGCCGACGATGGGCTGCCAGGGGCCGTCCATGGCCGGGCGGCGGCCCCAGCGATCGGGCGCGGTGGCGATGGCGCCGGCGGGGAAGATCAGCAGGGCGCCCTCGGCATCGAGATGGGCGCGCGCGGCGGCGCGGGAGCGCAGGTTGACGGCCAGGCCTTCGCGGGTGCCGGAGAAGTCCAGCGGCAGGAGGTGGGCGGCGGTTTCCGGCGCCTGGACCAGGACGGAATTGATCAGCAGCTTGAAGTCCGGGCGGACCAGGCTGATGAGCCAGCACAGGGCGAAGCCGTCGACCAGGCCGTACGGGTGGTTGGCGACGACCAGCAGGCGGCCGGTGCGGGGGATGTTCGCCATGGCGGCGGGGTCGAAATCCAGGCGGATGGCGCTGCGGCGCATCATCTCGGACCAGAACACTTCGGCGGTGCCGCCTTCGGCCCGGAAGCTGCGGTAGAGCTCGCGCAGCCGGCGTTGGCCGGTCAGGCGCTCGACGAGGCGCACGATGCGGCGCTGGGTGACGGACCAGGCGGGGTCGAGATAGGACATCGCGGGGTCGTCGCCCAGCAGCGGGGAGTCCGGGACGGTGGTGGTGAGGGGATGTTTCATCGCCATGACGTCATGGCTATTGCCTGTTGGCGCCGGTGCGAAGTGAAGGTTTTGTGGCGGGGGCGTTATCGGGGTGTCTACCGTTCCGCGGCTAGGGGGATGGCTGTTTTCTGGAGCCTCCGCCATGCCCGCCCTGTCTTCGGTCGTTCGTCTTTGCCTGGCCATGGTGCTGGCGATCGGGTTTGCCGGCCGGGCGCCGGCCAGCGAGGCGATGCGGGTTGGCGGCACCGGGGCGGGGGTGGTGACCATTGCCGCGCTGGCGGAGGCGGCGGCCACGGTGGGGGTTCGGATCGAGGCGCTGCCCAGCCTGGGGTCGACGGGCGGGGTGCGGGCGCTGGGCGATGGGCGGATCGACCTGGCGATCATCGGGCGGGCGATGACGCCGGAGGAGATGAAGCCCGGCTTGCAGGTTGTGTTCGAGCTGCGCACGCCGTTCGTGTTCGTGACGTCCTTGCCGGCGGCGCCGTCGATGACGCCGGCCGAACTTGTCGCGGCGTATGGCGATCCGCGGGCGCGTTGGCCCAGCGGGGGGCCGGTCGCGGTGGTGTTGCGGCAGCGGTCGGATGGGGACGCGATCATGCTGAATGGGTTGATCCCGGGCATGGACGCGGCGGTGGAGCTGGCGCGCAAGCGGCCGGGGGTGCCGGTCAGCGCGGTGGATGATGACAATGCGGAGTATGCCGAGCGGACGAAGGGTTCGTTGGCGACGATGAGCTACAGCCAGGTGATGATCGAGGCGCGCCGGGTTCGGACGATTGCGATCAACGGGGTTGCGCCGTCGCTGCAGGCGCTGGCGGATGGCAGCTATCCCTATAGCCGGCCGTTCTACCTGGTGGTGCCGGCCAAGCCCGGTGCGGCGGCGCAGCGGTTCGTGGCGTTCCTGCAGAGCGATGCCGGGCGGGATGCGCTGCGCGGGGTGCATAGCGTGGTGGGTGCCGCGCCATGATGCGGTTCCAGTGTCCGACGATCCGGCGCGTGTTGTGCGCGCTGGGCGTCATGGTGTCGCTCCTGGTCGGTCTGGTCCCGCCGATCGGGTATTATTTTGTTTCCCGTGCTGCCGACGAAGAGGTTCTGCAGTCGCGGGCGAATGTGGCGCAGGGCAAGGTGGCGAAGTTCGTCCACATCCATCAGGACATGTGGATCTACCAGTCGCTGCGGCTGTTCGGGGTTATCGCGGCACCGGAGTTCATTGGCGAGCCTTCGCGGGTCACGGTCACCGATATCCAGGGGCGGGTGATCGCGCGCGAGGAGGTGCGGCTTGCCAAGCCGGTGATGGGCGTGCGGGTGCCGCTGGAGCTGGGCGGGGAGGTTGTTGGCTGGGTTGAGGCGGAGTCCAGCCTGAGTCCGGTGTTGGTGCGGACCGGGAAGGTGGCGGGGGTCAGTTTCCTGCTGGCGGTGTTCTGCTGGTTTGCGGTGCGGCGGTTTCCGATGCGGGTGCTGGACGAGACGCTGGCGGCGCTGAACGCGGAGAAGGCGCGGTTCCAGGCGGCGCTGGACAATATGAGCCAGGGGCTTTGCCTGTTCGATGCCGCCGACCGGCTGATCGTGCAGAACCGGGCGTTCGAGACGATGTTCGGCAAGGTGGCGGACGAGGTGGCCGCGGATGGCGAGCGGGTGCATCAGCGGTTGCGGCAGCTGGGGCTGGAGCCGGATGCCGGGGTGCCGAGCGCACGGCGCAGGAAGGCGCGGGAGGAGTCGTTCGTGCAGGAGCTGCCGGATGGGCGGCTGGTGCAGGTGACGCGGCAGCCGGTTGAGACCGGCGGGTATGTGGCGACGTATGAGGATATCACCGAGCGTCGGCGGTCTCAGGAGCAGCTTTCGCATATGGCGCATCATGATGCGCTGACCGGGTTGCCGAACCGGGTGATGTTTCGAGAGCATCTGGAGCGGACGCTGCCGCGGGTGAAGCGCGGGGACAGCCTGGCGCTGTTGTCGCTGGACCTGGACGGGTTCAAGGCGGTGAACGACACGCTGGGGCATCCGGCCGGGGATGACTTGCTGCGGCAGGTGGCCAGCGTGTTGCGCCGGACGGTGCGCGAGACGGACCTGGTGGCGCGGCTGGGGGGCGACGAGTTCGCCATCATCCAGGTGGGGGCGGAGGGGCCGGAGGAGCTGGTGGTGCTGGCCGAGCGGCTGGTGGAGGCGCTGCGGGCGCCGTTCGAGGTGCTGGGCCGGCGGGCGGAGATCGGGACGAGCATCGGGATCGCGCCGGCGAGCGCGGATACGATGTCCGCCGACGAGTTGCTGCGCAGTGCGGATGTGGCGCTGTACCGGGCGAAGGCGACGGGGCGGGGGCGGTGGTGCTTCTTCGAGCCGGGGATGGATGACGAGATCCATGCGCGGCGGACGCTGGAGATGGATCTGCGCCAGGCGGTGCGCGAGGGGCAGCTGGAGCTTCACTACCAGCCGTTGATGGAGGCGCGGAGCCGGTCGCTTTCGGGGTTCGAGGCGCTGCTGCGCTGGACGCATCCGCAGCGCGGGGTGGTGTCGCCGGCGGTGTTCATCCCGCTGGCCGAGGAGACCGGGCTGATCCGCGAGATCGGCGCGTGGGTGCTGCATCGCGCCTGTGCGATGGCGGCGACGTGGCCGGCGCATATCCGCATCGCGGTGAACCTGTCGCCGGTTCAGCTGTTGGGCGGGCGACTGGTGGAGGAGGTGGTGGAGGCGCTGCGGGTGAGCGGGCTGGCGGCCGCGCGGCTGGAGCTGGAGATCACCGAGTCCGTGCTGCTGCAGGACAGCGACCAGACCTTGAAGATCCTGCATCAGCTGCATGCGCTGGGCACGCACATCTCGATGGATGATTTCGGCACCGGGTATTCGTCGCTGAGCTATCTGCGGCGGTTTCCGTTCGACAAGATCAAGATCGACCAGTCGTTCATCCGCGACCTGACCAGCAGTACGGGCAGCATCGAGATCGTGCGCGCGGTGCTGGGGCTGGGCAAGGCGTTGGGGATGCGGGTGTTGGCCGAAGGGGTGGAGACGGCGGAGCAGCTTGGCATCCTGGAGTTCGAGGGGTGCAACGAGTTGCAGGGCTATCTGTTCAGCCGGCCGGTTCCGGGCAGCCAGGTGGCAGGGCTGATCCAGATGAGCGAGACGACGAATACCGAGATGGCGGCGGCTTGAAGGCCGGCGTTCGGTCTTGATGCGGTAGACGAGGTCCAGGGCAGAGCCCTGGCCGTTCTTCCTAGGGTCCCAGCAGGGCCTGCGCGCAGGCGTCGAGGATGGCGTCGGTGTCCATGCGGTGCTTGCGGTAGAGGTCGGGGATATCCGCACTTTCGCCGAAATGTTCGGGGCCGAGGGCGACGACGCGTTGGCCGCGGACGGCGCCGAGCCAGGAATGGGCGGCGGGGTGGCCATCGAGGATGGTGACCAGGGCGGCGTCGCGGGCCAGGGGGGCGAGGATGTCCTCGATATGGGCGCGGGCGGTGCGGTTGCCTTCGCGGCGGGCGCGGCTGGCGGCGGTCCAGCCGGCATGCAGGCGGTCCGGCGAGGTGATGGCGAGCAGGCCGGCGCCGGGGGTTTCGGCCAGGAGCTCGGCGAAGGCGGCTTCGGCTTCCGGCGCGACGGGGCCCTGGTACGCCAGGGCGATGCGGGCGCCGGGGGCGGGCGGGGTCACCCAGTGGGCGCCGGCGATGACGTGGGCGGGGTCCAGGGTGCGGGGTTTCTGATCGAGCGCGCGGGTTGAGAGGCGGAGCCAGACGGCGGAGCCGTCGGGCTTCTGCATGTGGGCGAAGGCGTGGCGCAGCAGGATGGCGAGTTCGTCGACATGGGCGGGCTCGAAGCTGGCCAGGCGGTCCTGGGCCATGCCGATCAGCGGGGTGTTGATCGACTGGTGCTGGCCGCCTTCGGGGGCGAGCGACAGGCCGGATGGGGTGGAGACGAGGAGGAAGCGGGCGTCCTGGTAACAGGCGTAGATCAGGGCATCGAGGCCGCGGTTGACGAAGGGGTCGTAGACGGTGCCGATCGGCATGAGGCGGGCGCCGTGCAGTTCGGTGGCCAGGCCGGCGGCGGCGAGGACGAGGAACAGGTTCTGTTCGGCGATGCCGAGTTCGATGTGCTGGCCCGAGGGGGTCATGCCCCAGCGCTGGGCGGAGGCGACCTTGGCGTCGCGGAAGACGTCGTTGCGGGTGTGGCGATCGAAGACGCCGCGGCGGTTCACCCAGGGGCCGAGATTGGTCGACACCGTCACATCCGGCGAGGTGGTGACGATGCGCTCGGCGAGGTCTTTCAGTTCGCCGGTGCCGCGGCCGATCTCGGCGAGGATGTCGCCGAAGCCCGACTGGGTGCTGGCCTTGCGGCCGGTGACGCGCGGCATGGGCAGTTCGGCGGGGATGTGGATTTGCGGGGCGGCGAGGCGGCGGCCCCCAGGGGTCATCGGGGTGGCGAAGGGGACGGAGGCGACGAAGGCGGCGAGTTCGTCGACGTTTGCGTCCAGGCCCTCGAACCGGTCCCATTCATGGCCGTCGCGGATCTGGTTCGAGGCGCGGAAGCTGTCCATCTGCTCCTTGGTCATCAGGCCGGAATGGTTGTCCTTGTGGCCGGCGAAGGGCAGGCCCTTGCCCTTGATGGTGTAGGCGATGAAGCAGGTGGGCTGGTCGCCCTCGGCGTCGGCGGCGCGGAAGGCCTCGATCAGGGTTTCGATGTCGTGGCCGCCGAGATTGGTCATGAGGTCGGCGAGTTCGTCATCGGTCATCGGGTCGATGATGGCGCGCACGCCTTCGTCGCGGCTGAGATCGGCCAGCAGGGCCTGGCGCCAGGCGGCACCGCCCTGGAAGGTGAGGGCGGAGTAGAGCGAGTTCGGGCAGTCGTCGATGAAGCGGCGGATGCCCTCGCCGCCCTCGCGGGCGAAGACGGCTTCGAGTTTGCGGCCGTATTTCAGGGTGACGACGTTCCAGCCCATGTCGCGGAACAGGCCCTCGATGCGGCCGAACAGGCGGTCCGGGACGACGCTGTCGAGGCTCTGGCGGTTGTAGTCGATGATCCACCAGACGCCGCGGACGTCGTGTTTCCAGCCTTCGAGGAGGGCTTCGTAGATGTTGCCTTCGTCCAGTTCGGCGTCGCCGGCGATGGCGATGTGGCGGCCGGGAGGGAGGGGGGTGGCGGCAAGGGCGTGCAGGCGGACGTAATCCTGCATCAGGGCGGAGAAGCTGGTGAGTGCCACGCCGAGGCCGACGGAGCCGGTGGAGAAATCGACTTCTCCCCCGTCCTTGGTGCGGCTTGGGTAGCTCTGGGTGCCGCCCATCTGGCGCAGGCCGGCCAACTTGTCTTGGGTCTGGCGGCCGAAGAGGTAGTTGATGGCGTGGAAGACCGGGCCGGCATGGGGTTTGACGGCGACGCGGTCCTGGGGGCGGAGGACGGCGAAGTAGAGCGCGGTGAGGATGGAGATGCAGGAGGCGCAGGAGGCCTGGTGGCCGCCGACCTTGAGGCCGTCGCGGTTGGGGCGGATGTGGTTGGCGTTGTGGATCATCCAGGCAGAGAGCCAGAGGAGCTTGCGCTCGACCTGGTGCAGCAGGGCGATGTCGGGGGTGGCGGGCGTGTCGTTCATCGGCGTGGTCCCCGGCAGATGGTCAAGAAGGAAGCGTCTTCTTTTTCTGAAGAAAAAGAAGCAAAAAGACTTTTCCCATTTGTGCCGCGCTTCCCGGGGAGGCGCGGCGCCAAGCGGATGAAAGTTTTTTGGTTCTTTTTTTCAAAAAAGAACATTCTTTCTTATGGCTTCAGCAGGCGTCGGATCGTGGCGGCGGCATTGCGCTTGCCTTCGCCGACGTAATCTTCGTGGTACTGTTCGATCCGGGCGGGATCGTAGAGGTAGTTGACCATCAGGGCGGCGGATTCCTTCACGCCCTTTTCCGAGGTGTCGGCGCGCCAGCAGATGCGCTCGATGCGGGCGCCGTTGGAGAGGTGGAAATGGGCGACGGGGTCCAGCGCGCGGCGGCCGCGGCCTTCGTGCAGGAGGTAGTGGGCGCAGAGGCGGGCGAGGATGGGGTCGGCGTCTTGCGCGGCGGGGTCGCGGGCCCAGGCGCGGCGGGCCAAGAGGGCGGCGAGGGTTTCGGCTTCGCCGGGGCGCAGGGCGGGGGAGTCGGGGGTTTTGAGCGTGGCGGCGAGCCAGCGGCGGAAGCCGGGCAGGGGGGAGAGGGTGGCGAAGGTGGTGATGGTGCGGAATTCGGCGGAGAGTTCCTCGACCACGCGCTTGATCAGGAAGTTGCCGAAGCTGATGCCGGCCAGGCCGCGCTGGCAGTTGGAGATCGAGTAGAAGATGGCGGTGTCGGCGGTCTTCGGGTCCAGGAGCGGGGCCTTCTGGTCGAGCAGCGCCTGGACCGAGCCGGCGAGGCCCTGGACGAGGGCGACCTCGACGAAGATG
>JBIPLY010000074.1:0-12916 GCA_044369385.1 Acetobacteraceae bacterium
GCCGATCGTCGCCGCGTCATGCGTCGAGCCCATCAGCACGATCCAGATCGGCAGCGCGAACAGCGCCACGCCCAGCAGCAGGATCGCGTGGGTGGCGATGTCGATGCCGGCCGGGCGCCAGGCGGCGGGGCCGGCGGCGTCCGGAAGGGCGGGCAGGGCGGGTTGGGTGCTGCCGGACATCAGTAATGCACCCGGCGTTCGATGAAGCGGAACTGCACCAGCGTCAGCGCCATCACCGCGATCATCAGCACCACTGATTGGGCCGCCGAGGTGCCGAGGTCGAGGTTCACCCGCCCGTCGACATAGGCGCGGTAGATCAGCGTCTGGGTGGCGTTGCCCGGCCCGCCGCCGGTCAGCGCGTCGATGATGCCGAAGGTGTCGAACACGGCCGAGGTGATGTTGATCACCAGCAGGAAGAAGGTGGTGGGCGACAGTAGCGGGAAGATGACCGTGCGGAAGCGCAGCACCGGCGAGGCGCCGTCGATGGCGGCGGCCTCCAGCACGCTGCGCGGGATCGATTGCAGCCCGGCCAGGAAGAACAGGAAATTGTACGACACCTGCTTCCAGGCGGCGGCCAGGACCACCACCAGCATCGCCTGGTCGCCGTTCAGCCGGTAGTCCCAGCCCAACCCCGCGGAATTCATCGCCCGGCCGAGCAGGCCGATATTCGGGTGGAACAGGAAGATATAGAGCACCGCGGCAATGGCCGGCGCCACCGCATAGGGCCAGATCAGCAGCGTGCGATAGGCGTCACGGCCGCGGATATGCCGGTCCGCCAGCACCGCCAGCAGCAGCGCCAGCCCCATCGACAGCACGGTGACCGCGGTGGCGAACACCAGCGTGTTGCGGACCACCGAGAGATAGGTCTCGTCGGCCAGCAGGAGCTGGTAGTTCTCGAACCAGACATAGGTGGCGGAGATGCCGAAGGCGTCCTGGCGGATGAAGGAATAGCGGATCGCCTCCGCCGCCGGCCAGAAGAAGAACACGACCGTGATGGCAAGCTGCGGCGCCAGCAACGCATAGGGCAGCAGCTTGTTGTCGAAGATGACCTTGCGCTGCATGGGCCCCCGGAGTGGCGACAGGGACCGCCGTTCCCGGCGGTCCCCGAGTGAAGCCGCTCAGCGGCGGTTGGTGCGCTCGAAGTTGCGCAGCACTACGTCGGCGCGGCGATTGGCATTGGCCAGCAGCGTCTCGGTGTTCTGCTGGCCCTGGAAGCCGCGCTCCAGCTCTTCCTGGATGATGTTGCGGACCTCGACGAAGCCGCCGAGGCGGAAGCCCTGGCTGTTCGGGGTCGGGGCCGCGCGCGAGAGCTGGATGATCGCCGCATCGGCGCCGGGGTTCTTCTGGTAGAAGCCCTCCGCCTTGGCCTTCTCATAGGCGGCCAGGGTCAGCGGCACATAGCCGGTGACCTGGTGCCACCACTTGTCCTGCTCGACATCGGAAATGAAGCTGTAGAACGCGGCCACCGCGCGGTATTCGGCCGCGGTGCGGTTGGGCGCCGTCAGCGTCCACAGGCTGGCGCCGCCGATCACGCCATTGTGCGGGCTGGCCACCACGTCGTCGTGGAACGGCAGCACCACGGAGGCCCAGCGGAACTTCGCCTCGCGCTCCACCGCCGCGCGCCCGGCCGAGGAGTTGAAGCCGATCGCCGCCTGCCCGGCCGGGAACGCCGCCCCGCCGCCGCCGTCGCGCCCGCCATAGGTGAACAGCCCGTCGCGCTGCATCTGCAGCAGCATGTCGGTCTGTTTGGCGAACAGCGGCGCGCCGAGGTTCATCTTCGCATCCAACCCCTCGAAGCCGTTGGCCGGGCTGGCCAGCGCCACGTTGTGGATCGAGGATTGCTGCTCGAACATCGTCCACGTCGGCCACGCGGTGGTCATGACCATCTCGGTGCCGCTGCGCCCGCGCAGGCGCTCGGCCGCGGCGCGCACGCCGGCCCAGGTGCGGGGCAGGTCGGTGGTCGACAGCCCGGCGCGCTCGAAGGCGTCCAGGTTCAGCCACATCACCGCCGAGGAGGAGTTGTGCGGCATCGAAACCAGGCGGCCCTGCGTGTCGGAGTAGTAGCCGCGCACGCCGGCCAGGTAGCGCGTCGGGTCGATCGACAGGCCGGCCTCGCCCATCAGCTCCCAGGTCGGGCGGATCGCCGGCCCGGCGCCCATCATGGTCGCGGTGCCGACTTCGAACACCTGGGCGATGTGCGGCGGGGTGCCGGCGCGCCAGGCGGCGATGGCGCCGGTCATCACTTCGACATAGGAGCCGCGGAACGTCGCCACCACGCGGTAGCGGTCCTGGCTGGCATTGAAGCGCTCGACCTGCTCGGCCACGCGCTCGCCGAGCGCACCACCCAGGCCGTACCAGAACTGAACCTCGGTGCGCCCGCCGGCGCCGGTCTGGGCGCGGGCGGAGGGCGCGATGGCGGGCGCGGCAAGTGCCGCACCGGTGCCGAGAAGCAGAGAGCGACGACGCATGTGCGGATCTCCATGGTGCCTGGATTGCTCCGGGCCGGATACACGCGGTCTGCGTCAATTGCGTTGAGGTTGGATGACGAATTCATGAAGCCGTGGCGGCGGCCGATCGCGGCCTAGCAGCAGCCCCCCTTCGGCTTCGGCGCCGGGGCGCAGCAGCTGCCGGCCGGGGCGGCCGCGACCGCCGCCGGGGTGGGTGCGCAGCATGCCGAGGATGCCGCCGGGGCCGGAGCGCAGCAGGCCGGCTCGGCCGTGTCGGTGACGCAGACGCCGGTTTCCGGCAGCTCCAGCCGCACTTCGCGCGCCGCTTCCCAGTCGCCGGCCAGGGCGGCGGCGATGCTGCGGACCTGCTCGTGGCCGGTGGCCATCAGGAAGGTCGGGGCGCGGCCGTAGCTTTTCATGCCGGCGATCCAGAAGCCCGGCTCCTTGTGGCGCAGCTCGGCCTCGCCATGCGGGCGCACGGTGCCGCAGCTATGCAGGTTGGGGTCGATCAAGGGCGCCAGGGCTGGCGTGGCCTCCACCGCCGGGTCAAGCTCCAGGCGCACTTCGCGCAGGAAGGACAGGTCGGGGCGGAAGCCGGCGGCGACGATGATGCGGTCGGCCTGGACCGTGGCCTCCCGGGTGTGCTGCCGCCCGGTGATGGCCAGGGCATCGCCTTCGGGCGCGATGCGGTCGATCAGGAACGGGGCCAAGGCGGTCACCGCGCCGGATTCGACCAGCGCCTGGGCCCGGCTGCCGAGCTCGCCGCGTTCGGCCAGGCCGTCGCGCGCGCCGCCGCCGAAATTCACCGCGCCGAGCGGGCGGCGGAAGGCCCACAGGATGCGCGTGCCTGGCGCCTGCTTCGCCAGTTCGACCAGGTCCAGCACCGCGTTCATCGCCGAATGCCCGGCGCCGACCACGAGCGTGGTGCGCCCGGCGTATTCGGCGCGGGCGCCCCCGAGCACGTCGGGGATGCCATAGGCGATGCGGTCTTGCGCCGCGGCCTCGCCCGGGGCCGGCATGCCGTGGGCGCC
Source organism: Acetobacteraceae bacterium (assembly GCA_044369385.1). Lineage (GTDB taxonomy): Bacteria > Pseudomonadota > Alphaproteobacteria > Acetobacterales > Acetobacteraceae > CAMDGX01. The sequence continues at coordinate 3,479 of JBIPLY010000074.1, forward strand.
GGCCGGGTTGGGTGCGGACCAGGTGCCGGAGCAGTCGAGCACGGCCGCGGCCTCCAGCGCGGTGATGGCGCCATCCTGCTCGACATGCAGCACGAACGGGGCGGTTTCGCGCGCCGCCCCGTCATGCAGGCGGCCGTGGTCGCGCCGTGCCAGGCCGATCACGCGCGCGCCGGTGCGGGTGCGCGCGGCCAGCGCCGGGGTGGCGGCCAGGGGGGCGAGGTAGTCGCGCACCAGCTCGGCCCCGGTGGGATAGGCCTCCGGGTCTGGCGCCTGCCAGCCGCACTCCGCCAGCAGCGCGCGGGCGGCGGGGTCGATGTTGTAGCGCCAGGGCGAGAACATCCGCACATGGCCCCAGGCGCGCACCGCGTGCGCCACCTGCGGGCCGGCTTCCAGCACCAGCGGCTCCAGCCCGCGGGCCAGCAGATGGGCGGCGGCGGCCAGGCCGACCGGGCCGGCGCCGATGATGGCGATCGGAAGCGGGCGAGTGGGGAGGGAGTCCATGGGGGTGCTCCTTGATACCTTGACGGTCTAGGTATAAGCGATCATACCTTGGGGGTCAAGGGGTAGGGCAGCAATCCGTGGCGCTGGCAAAGGCGCGGCCGGTGTCCTGCAACGCTGCCGTCGCTTCCATCCAGGCGTCCAGCGCCACCCGGAACGCGGCGCGCCCGGCCGCCGTCAGGGCATAGACGCGGCGCGCGCGGCCCTGGACCACCTGTTCCTCGACGGTCAGGAAGCCGCCGGACTCGAATTCGCGCAGCACCGGGTAGATGGTGCCCTCGGTGGGCGAGCAGCAGCCGCCGGTGACGCGGGCGACGGCGCGGGCGATGTCGTAGCCGTGCAGCGGGCCGTCGTGCAGCACGCGCAGGATGAAGAACTTGGACAGCCCCATCTTGATCGTGCCGGCCCAGTATTCGCGGGCGGCATAGTCGACACGCGGCGAAGGGACGGGGCGGGGGTTGGGCATGGCGGGATGCTACGCCTTGCCCTCCGATGCATCAAGGTGCCGTTGGAAGCGCCGATAGATCGGGCGCAGCAGGAACGGGCTGAGGAACAGCGGGAACTGGCACAGCGCGAAGAACAGCCCGATGCGGGGATCGGCGGCCGCCGGCAGGATGGCGAGGTACAGCGCCATGTTGCGGTTGCCGCCCAGCAGCCCGGCGGAGGCGGCCACCCGCCAGCCCATCGCGGCGAAGGCCAGGGTGGTGACCAGGTTGAGCCCGAAATTGCCCAGGAACGCCGCCGCCGCCGCCTGTGCCACCCAGGCCGGATCGTCCAGCAGCCGTGCGGCCAGCCCCTTCATCACCCCGAAGCCATAGAGCACCACGATCCACACCACCGCCCCGTCGATCGCCGGGCCCAGCGGGGCCAGCCGCGCCGGGCCGGCCAGGCGGCGGATCAGCAGCGACAGCAGCAGCGGCACCCCCACCACCAGGCCGAGCCGGGCCATGAAGCCGGGCAGGGACAGCGCCAGGTCGATGCCGATCAGCAGATGCACCATCGGCGGCGCGGTGAACGGCACCAGCACGGTCGTCGCCAGCGTCGCCAGCAGGGTCAGCTCGGGATCAAGCCCGACCAGCCGGGCAAAGGCCGCCCCGGAGGTGGCGGCACAGCCGGTGGCGAAGATCACCAGCGCGCCGACGATGCCGGGATCGAGCGCCAGCGGCGCCACCGCCGCCCAGACTAGCACCGGCGCGACCAGCGCGTGAAACCCCACGATCGCCAGCAGCCGCCCGGGCCGGCGCAGATGCAGCACCGCGCCGCTGATATCCACCCGCAGCAGCACCAGCGTCATCAGTGCCACCACGTTCGGCGCGATGAACCAGTGCATGGCGTCGGCCAGCGGCGGCACCAGCAGCCCGGCGAAGACGCCGACCGCCAGCAGCGCCCCGCCATGGCGGGCCGAGCCGGCCAGGAAGCCCAGGAAGGCGGCGACGATGCGCATCGGCCCGAATTACGACGGTTTTGCTGCGGTGCAAACACGCGGTGGGGAATTGGCGGTGTTCGCCAATCGTTCTATATGGCCGGAATGACCGAGTATCTCGCCCGCCTGAATTCCGAGCAGCGCGAAGCCGTGGAGGCGCTGGATGGCCCCGTGCTGGTGCTGGCCGGCGCGGGCACCGGCAAGACGCGGGTGCTGACCACGCGGTTTGCCCATATCCTGCTGTCCGGCCGCGCCTTTCCCAGCCAGGTGCTGGCGGTGACCTTCACCAACCGTGCGGCAAAGGAGATGCGCGAGCGGGTTTCCGCCATTGTCGGGCAGCCGGCCGACGGGCTGTGGCTGGGCACCTTTCATGCCCTGTGCGCGCGGATGCTGCGCCGCCATGCGGAGCTCGTCGGGCTGAACAGCAGCTTCAACATCCTGGACGGCGACGACCAGTTGCGCCTGTTGAAACAGGTGATGGAGGCGGCCCGGGTCGACACCAAGCGCTGGGCGCCGCCGACGCTGATGGGGATCATCCAGCGCTGGAAGGACAAGGGTCTGCCGCCGGCGCGGATCACTGCCGCCGAGGACACGGATTTCGCCGGCGGCGCGGCACGGCGGCTGTACGGCGACTACCAGGCCCGGCTGCGCGCGGTGAACGCGGCGGATTTCGGCGACCTGCTGATGCACATGACCGAGATCCTGCGCGAGCACCCGGAGGTGCTGGCCGAGTATCACCGCCGCTTCCGCTACATCCTGGTCGACGAATACCAGGACACCAACACGGTGCAGTATCTCTGGCTGCGGCTGTTGGCGCAGGGCAATCACAACATCTGCTGCGTCGGCGACGAGGACCAGTCGATCTATTCGTGGCGCGGGGCGGAGATCGAGAATATTCTCCGGTTCGAGCGGGATTTTCCCGGGGCGAAGGTGGTGCGGCTGGAGAGCAACTACCGCTCGACGGCGCCGATCCTGGCCGCCGCCTCCACCCTGATCGCGCACAACCAGGCCCGCCTGGGCAAGACGCTGCGTGCCGGGCGCGACAGCCCCGATGCCGAGCCGATCGAGGTGGTCGGGCTGTGGGACTCCGACGAGGAGGCGCGCATGGTCGGCGACCGGATCGAGGCGCTGCGCCGGTCCGGCGAATCGCTGGCGGAGATGGCGGTGCTGGTGCGCACCGGGGCGCAGACCCGCGCCGTGGAGGAGCGGCTGATCACGCTGGGCGTGCCGTATCGCGTCATCGGGGGCTTGCGCTTCTACGAGCGGCAGGAGATCCGCGACGCCATCGCCTATGCCCGCGTGCTGCACCAGCCGGCCGACGATCTCGCCTTTGAGCGCATCATCAACGTGCCGCGCCGGGGCGTGGGCACGACGGCGCTGCGCCAGATCCACGAAGCCGCCGGCGCCCGCGGCATCGGGCTTTATGCGGCGACCGAAGCGCTGCTGGAGGCCGGCGCGCTGAAGGGCAAGCTGGGGGCGGCGCTGCGCGAGCTGCTGGGGCATTTCGCCCATTGGCGCGCCAGCATCGGCCGCGACGGGCATGTGAACACGCTGCAAGTGATGCTGGACGAGAGCGGCTACACGGCGATGTGGCAGGCCGACAAGTCGCCGGACGCGCCAGGGCGGCTGGAAAACCTCAAGGAGTTCGTCCGCGCGCTGGCGGAGTTCGAGACGCTGGCGGGCTTCCTCGACCATGTCAGCCTGGTGATGGAGAACGAGCAGTCCACCGATGCCGATCGTGCCAGCCTGATGACGCTGCACGCGGCCAAGGGGCTGGAGTTCGACACCGTGTTCCTGCCGGGCTGGGAGGAAGGGCTGTTCCCCAGCCAGCGCACCATGGACGAAAGCGGCGCCAAGGGGTTGGAGGAGGAACGGCGGCTGGCCTATGTCGGCATCACCCGGGCCCGGCGCCGCGCCATCCTCAGCCATGCCGCCAACCGGCGGCTCTATGCCAACTGGCAGGTCTCGATCCCCAGCCGGTTCCTCGATGAGTTGCCGGAGGAGCATGTGAAGCGCACCGGCTCGGCGGCGATGGAGCGGGAACGGCGGATCGCAGCGCCGCCGGTGTTCTCCTCGGCCTTTCCGGTCACCGCCCGCCGGCCGCGGGTGAACGAGGCGTGGGAGCAGCCGGCGCGGCCGGAGCGGGCGGACAAGATCGCCGTGGGGACGCGGGTGTTCCACCAGAAATTCGGCATGGGAACCGTGACCCGCGCCGAGGACGACAAGCTGGACATCGCCTTTGACCAGGCCGGGGACAAGCGGGTGCTGGACCGGTTCGTGGAGCGCGCGCCATGAAGCCCCGCCATGCCACGAAGCTGGAGACGGTGTCCGTCACCGTGCCGGAGGATGCGCTGGAGGCCTATGAGGCCGCACTGGCCGTGGCTTGCGGCACGGTCGGCTTCTTCCTCGACGAGGAGACCGGGCTTTGGACGCTCGAAGGGGTGAAGGACCAGGGCGCCGGGGAGGGCGAGCTGGCGGGGGCGCTGGCGTTGGCCGCGGTGGTCACCGGGTTCGCGGCCGAGCCGGCGCGGGCCGCCACGGCCACCGAAGGCTGGCTGGCGCGCACGCGGGAAGCGTTTCCGGAGCAGTTGGTCGGGCGGCGCTTTGCGGTGCGCGGAACGCATCTGACCGGACCGGCGATGCCGGGGCGGCTGGCGGTGGTGCTGGATGCCGGCATCGCCTTCGGCTCCGGCGAGCATGGCTCGACGCGGGGCTGCCTGCGGGCGCTGGAGGGGGTGGCGCATCGGCGGCCGCACCGGATCCTCGATCTCGGCACCGGGTCTGGCATCCTGGCGATGGCGGCGGCCAAGCTGCTGCGGCGGCGCGTGCTGGCCACGGACATCGATCCGTGGTCGGTGCGGGTGACGCGGGAGAATGCGCGGCGCAACGCGCTGGGCGGGCGGCTGCGGGCGCTGCGCGCGGATGGCTGGACGGCGCCGGTGCTGGCGCGCGGGGCGCCCTATGACCTGATCTTCGCCAATATCCTGGCGCGGCCGTTGACGCGCATGGCCCGCGACCTGGCGCGGCACCTGGCGCCGGGGGGCACCGCGATCCTGGCCGGGCTGCTGTCGACGCAGGCGCGCTGGGTGTTGCAGGCGCACCGGATGCAGGGGCTGGTGCTGGAGCGCGTGCTGCTGGAACGCGGCGGGATGGGTGACGCCGTCAACCGGGCCTGGGCGACGCTGGTGCTGCGCAAGCCCGGGTGATGCGTCAGAATGACTGACTGGCCCGCGCAGGTTGGGGGGGAACCCGCGCAGGCCAGCCAGTGCGGCGCCGTTGCAGTCGCCGCTTCTGCGGCGCCGTTGCAGTCGCCGCTTCTGCGGCGCCGTTGCAGTCGCCGCAGCTCTTGGTGTGGTCCTAGAAGCCGGCGAGGCGGCCGGTCTGCAGGACCATCACGGTGCGCTCGTGCTCGCGCTGGGCGGCAAAGCCGGTGTTGAAGACCATCGGGGCCTCGGCGCGGGTGATGCCGATGTCGGCGAGCTGCGCGTCGGTCATGCCGGCGATCTCCTGGATCACGGCGCGGCGGGCGAAGATGCCGGCCACGATCGCGGCCAGGCGGGAGAACAGCCCGGGGCGCAGCGCCTCCAGGTGGAGCGGCTCGTCCTGGAAGTAATGGTTCATGGTGCCGGGAAGCATCAGGCCCAGCTGTTCCTTGCTGATATGGGTGGCCATGGCGAAAGTCCTTCGGGGGTGGTGATCGTGGCGGGCTTCAGGCACTCTCGCCATCGGCCGCGCGATCACGGTATGGCGGTGATATAGCGCCCGGCCGCAGTTAGGAGAACTATCTTCTTCGCAGGTGCAGCAATGCATTCAGCGCATGGTTAACAAATAGTATATGCATTGAACGCATATCTGAAATGAGGCCTGATCCGATGTCCAGCCCCGCCGAACACCCCGCCGAACGCTTGGCCGCGCTGCGCGCCGAACTCGCCCGCCTGGGGTTGGACGGCTTCCTGGTGCCGCGCGCCGACGAGCATCTGGGCGAATATGTCCCCGACCGCGCCGACCGGCTGCGCTGGCTGAGCGGGTTCTCCGGCAGTGCCGGCCTGGCCGCGGTGCTGGCCGGGCGCGCCGCCGTGTTCACCGACGGGCGCTATGTGCTGCAGCTCGCCGAGCAGACCGACCCCGCGCTGTGGGAGCGGCGCCACATCACCGAGGAGCCGCCGGCCGAGTGGCTGGCCGCGCATGCCCCCGCCGGCGCGCGCATCGGCTATGACCCGCTGTTGTTCAGCGAGGAGGCGATCACCCGCCTGGCCGAGAAGGGCCTGGTGCTGGAGCCGGTCGCGGCGAATCCGCTGGACGCCGTTTGGGCCGACCAGCCGGCGCCGCCGATGGGCCCGGCGCTGCCGCACCCCGTGGCTTTTGCCGGGCTCGATTCCGCCGCCAAGCGCGCGCAGGTTGCCGCCGTGCTGGTCGCCGAGCGGCAGGATGCGGCCGTGGTCACCGATCCCGCCTCGATCGCCTGGCTGCTGAACATCCGCGGCGCGGACGTGGCGTTCACGCCGTTCGCGCTCGGCTTCCTGTTGATCCATGCCGATGGCGGCTGCGAGCTGTTCATGGCGCCGGAGAAGGTGCCCGAACAGACGCGGGCCTGGATCGGCAATGCCGTCTCGGTGCAGGACCGCGCCGCACTGCCGGGCGCGCTTTCGCGGCTGGCGGGCAAGCGGGTGCGGGTGGATGCCGCGGGCTCGCCGGCCTGGTTCGCCCAGCGGCTGCGTGCCGCCGGCGCCGAGGTGGTCGCCGGCATGGACCCCTGCATGCTGCCGAAGGCGCGCAAGAACGCGATCGAGCGCCAGGGCGCGCGCAATGCCCATGCCCGCGATGCCGTGGCGGTCTGCCGCTTCCTGCGCTGGATGGAGCGTGTGGCCGGGCGCGAGACGGAGATGTCGGCCGCAGCGAAGCTGCTCGCGCTGCGCGGCGAGGTGGCGATGTTTCGCGGCGAGAGCTTTCCGGCGATCTCCGGCGCCGGGCCGAACGGGGCGATCATCCATTATCGCGTCTCGCCGGAAACCGACCGGGCGATCCAGCCCGACGAGCTGTACCTGATCGACAGCGGCGCCCAGTACAGCGACGGCACCACCGACATCACCCGCACCGTCTGGACCGGGCCGGGCACGCCGCCCGATGAGATTCGCGCGCGCTGGACGCGGGTGCTGAAGGGGCATATCGCGCTGGCGACGCTCGCCTTCCCGCGCGGTGTGGCCGGGCCGCATATCGACGGCTTCGCCCGCGCGGCGCTGTGGCAGGTGGGGCTGGACTATGACCACGGCACCGGCCACGGCGTCGGCAGCTATCTGTCGGTGCATGAGGGGCCGGTCAGCATCTCGCGCGCCGCCCGGCCGATCCCGATCGAGGCCGGCATGATCCTGTCCAATGAGCCTGGCTACTATCTGCCCGGCAGCTACGGCATCCGGCTGGAAAACCTGATCATGGCGGTCGATGCCGATTTCCCGGCCGCGACCAGGCCGTTCCTGCGCTTCGAGACCCTGACCTGGGCGCCTTTCGACCGGCGGTTGATCGACACCGCGCTGCTGACCAAGGCCGAGCTGGCGTGGATCGATGCCTATCATGCCGAGGTCGTGGCAGTGGTTGGGCCGCATCTGGACGATGCGGCACGCGCCTGGCTGGGGGCGGCCTGCGCTTCGCTGGGGTGAGGCGGAGGTTTTTTTGGGCAAGGAAGAATCTTCTTTTTGTGAACAAAAAGAAGCAAAAAAACTTTGTCCACTGGCATCCGTGCCGCCCGGGGGAGGCGGGTGCAAATGGGGGAAAGTTTTTTGGTTCTTTTTTTCAAAATAGGAACCGCTTTCCTCAATCGCGACGCACGCCATGTAACCAACCGCCGCCGCGCCGCGAACAGGCTTGCACCGATCCGGAGACCTTGTCGCCATGGCTGATGCCGCGCCGAATGCTTCCGCCCGCCGGCCCACGCGCCGGGGCGATGTGCTGCATGCCGATCTCTGTGTGATCGGTGCCGGGTCGGGCGGGTTGTCGCTGGCCGCGGGGGCGGTGCAGATGGGGGCCTCGGTGGTGCTGGTGGAGAAGCACCTGATGGGCGGGGATTGCCTGAACACCGGGTGCGTGCCGTCCAAGGCGTTGCTGGCGGCAGCGCATGCCGCGGCGGCGGTGCGGGCGGCACCACTGTTCGGCGTGGATGCCGGGGCGCCTTCGGTGGATTTCGCGCGGGTGCATGCGCATGTGCATGGGGTGATCGCGGCGATCGCGCCGCATGATTCGGTGGAGCGGTTCGAGGGGCTGGGCGTCACGGTGATCCAGGGGGCGGCGCGCTTCACCGGGCCGGACGAGGTTGAGGCGGCGGGGCAGCGCATCCAGGCGCGGCGCTATGTGGTGGCGACCGGCTCGACCGCGGCACTGCCGCCGGTGCCGGGGCTTGCCGAGGTGCCGTATCTGACCAACGAGACGGTGTTCGGGCTGACGGAGCGGCCGGATCACCTGGTGGTGCTGGGGGGCGGGCCGATCGGGGTGGAGATGGCGCAGGCGTTTCGCCGGCTGGGCAGCGCGGTGACGCTGTTGGAGCGCGGGGTGATCCTGCCGCGCGATGAGCCGGAGGCGGCCGCGGTGGTGCGCGCGGCGCTGCTGGCCGACGGGGTTGATCTGCGCGAAGGGGCGCAGGTGGCCGGGATCCGGGTTGCGGATGGCGGGATCGCGGTGACGCTGGGCGACGGGCATGGCGGCGGCGAGGTGTGGGGTTCGCATCTGCTGGTGGCGGCCGGGCGCAAGCCGCAGATCGCGGGGCTGGGGCTGGAGGCGGCCGGGATTGCCACGACGCCGCGCGGCATCACCGTTGATGCCGGGTTGCGCAGCAGCAACCGGCGGGTCTTCGCGATTGGCGATGTGGCTGGCGGGCCGCAATTCACCCATATCGCCGGGTATCACGCGGGCATCGTCATTCGCCGGGCGCTGTTCGGGCTGCCGGCGAAGGTGGATTATGCCGCGCTGCCCTGGGTCACCTATGCCGATCCCGAGCTGGCGCATGTCGGGCTGACCGAGGAGGAGGCGCGCAAGGCGGGGCATGATGTTTCGGTGCTGCGCCAGCCGCTGTCTGGCAATGACCGCGCCCAGGCGGAGCGGACGACCGAGGGGTTGGCCAAGATCGTGCTGGGACGCGGCGGGCGCATTCTGGGGGCGAGCATCGTGGCGCCGCGGGCCGGGGAGATGATCGGGCTGTGGGGGCTGGCGATCCAGCAGAAAATGAAGATCGGGGCGGTGGCGTCGTCGCTGCCGCCGTATCCGACGATGGCCGAGATCTCGAAGCGCGCGGCCGGCAGCCATTACACCAAGGCGCTGTTCGGTCCGCGGACGCGGGCGATTGTCGGGTTTATCCAGCGCCTTTTGCCTTAGGGAATATCACGATGAGGTTTTTGCGCGATCGCCGGGTGTGGCTGGTGCTGGCGGCCATCGTCCTGGTGCTGGGGGTGCGGGCGAGCGGGCTGGGCGAGCATTTCTCGCTGGCCACGCTGGCGCGGCATCGCGAGGCGCTGGTGGGGTTTGTGGCCGCC
>JBIPLY010000386.1:0-4124 GCA_044369385.1 Acetobacteraceae bacterium
CGGCGCGGGCGATCTTTCCGCGGCTGGAGGTGGCGCCGGCGGCGGTGGCGGGGATCGAGCGGCTGATCCTGTTGTGCTTCACCAATCGCTGCGGCTCCTGGCTGCTGGCCGACCTGCTGCGGACCAGCGGACGGATCGGGGTGGCCGGGGAGGCGCTGAACGGCGACGAGATGGCGCGCGCGGCGGATCGCGGGCGGCTGCGCAGTTTCTCCGCCTTCGTGGAACGCGAGATCGCCGGGCCGGCGGTGCAGGGCTGCGTGGTGCTGAAATGCGGCGTGCTGCACCTGGAGCTGCTGGGGCGGTCCGGGTTGCTGGGGCTTCTCGCCGCGCGGACGCTGTTCTTGCATATGGAGCGGCTGGACCGGCTGGGGCAGGCGATCTCCTGGGTGATCGCCGAGCAGACCGGGCAATGGCGCAGCGGGGCGGCGGTGGCGGGGGAGCCGGCCTACAGCTTCGCCGGGATCGATGCGGCGATGGAGCGTTTCGCGCAGGACAACCGGCGCTTCGACCACTTCTTCGGCCGCAACGGGCTGGTGCCGCGGCATGTCACCTATGAGGCGCTGGTGCGGGCACCGGAGGCGGTGGCGGCGGCGGTGGTGGAGGGGGTGTTCGAGGACGCGCCACGCTTTGACATGCAGCAGGTGATGTTCGCCCGCCAGGCCGGGGCGCGCAACGCGGCATGGCGGGCGCGGTTCCTGGCGGAGCGGGCTGGCTAGGCCAGGTGGCGGGCGATGGCGGTGGCGGTTTCAACCGGCATGGCGTTCGGGAAATCGTGGTCGCCGCCGGGGATGATTTCCAGGCGGGCATTGGGCAGGTGGGCGGCGAGGTGTTCGCCGACGGCGGGCGGGCTGATGGCGTCCCGGTCGCCCCAGAGCAGCAGCGTGCGGGTGGTGATGCGGGGGAGGTCCGGGGTGTGGTCGGGGCGCAGCGCGGTGATCCAGGGGGCGGCGGCGGGGAAGTTCGCACGGTAGGCGGGGCGCCAGTCCGTGCCGCCGAGGGCGGCGACATCCAGGCCGCCGGAGGTGCCGGTGAGGACGAGGCGGCGGATGCGGTAGGTGTGGCGGAGTGCGGCGCGGATGGCGACCAGGCCGCCCATGGACTGGGCGATCAGGTCGACGCGGGTTGCCGACATGGCGATGCAGGCGCTGACCATGTCGACGAGGTCGTCCAGGCCGCGGACGGTGGGGTCAGGCGGCTCGTCGCCCAGGCCGGGCCAGGACAGCATGACCTTCGGCCATTCCTCCGGCAGCAGCTCGGCGGCGGGTTGCCAGAAGCGGGCGGAGCCGCCGGCGCCGGGGAGGAAGAGGAGGGTGCTGGCGGTCATGGCGGGGTCCCGGGCTTCGGAGCCGGGAGCATCGCGCGCGGGCGGGCGGGGGGCAAGGGCGGTTTTGTTCTGATATCATATTGAATATGGGCGTGAGTCGGCGCCCCCGAGCCAGAGGGGATTTGGCGAGGGACGGCGCAGCGGCGGGGCTGGCGGCGCGCGGGCGCTGGCGCGGGCAGCGCGCGGCCTGGGCCGGGCCGGGACGCGGCGGGAGCGCGCGCGGGCGCGCGCCGGCAGGGTGCGGGCACGGGCGGCGGCGGGCGAAGGGGCAGCGGGGAGTTGGGGGATCGACGCGCGGCGGCGCCGCCGGTGCGGGGCACGGGCGGGGCGCGCGGCTGTCGGGGGGGCGGAGTCCGGGCGGGGGGCGCGGGCGCGCGGGGGCGGCGGGGGGAGCAGGCCGGCCTGCCAGGCGCGGACCAGGGCTTCCAGCCGGTCGAACAGGCGGGTGAAAATGGCGGCGATCAGGGCGTACACCGCCGCAGGCAGCGGGCCGCCCTCCGGCACCGCGGTGAGGGTGACGCGCAGGGCGGCGATCTGGTCGGCCAGCGTGGGCTGGCCGGCCAGGCGGGGCGCGTGGGGGGCGGGGGCGGGATGGGTCATGGCGCATTTCTAACCGATGTTGGTTAGAGATGCAAGGAAAAAATGCTACCCCGCCCTACCCGGCCTCACCAGGCGTAGCGCGGCTCCGGCAGGCCGCGGACGCCGACATCGAGCGCGAACAGGGCGCCGGCGGCCGGCTGCCGGGCGCGGGCGGCGTCGGACAGGTTCTGCCAGGCGGAGACGATGTAGAGCGTGCGCAGGTCCGGGCCGCCGAAGGCGCAGCTGGTGATCTGGCCGGCGGGCAGCGGGATCACCCGGTCCACCGACCCGTCCGGGGCGAAGCGGGTGACGCGCCAGCCGCCGTAATTGGCGCTCCAGAGATAGCCTTCCGCATCGACCGTGCCGCCATCGGCGACCATCGGCGCGGGCAGGCGGGCGAAGACGCGGCGTTCGCCGAGCGCGCCGGTGGCGGGATCATAGGGGAAGGCCCAGATCAGGCGTTTCGGGCTGTCGGAGAAATACATCGTGCGCCCGTCCGGCGACCAGCACAGCGAATTGGGGATGGCGATGCCGTCCAGCATCTTCGTGCAGCCGCGATCGTCCAGCCGATAGAGAAAACCATCGGCCGGGGTGTCGCCGGCGCGCATGGTGCCGACCCAGAAGCGGCCCTGGCGGTCGCACTTGCCGTCGTTGAAGCGCAGGCCGGCGTGGTGGCCCGGCGCCTCGGCCGCCTTGGTGATCGCGCCGGTTTCGGGATCGAAGAACGACAGCGCGGATTTCAGCGCCACCAGGATGCCGCCGCCCTCGCGCAGGGCCAGCGATCCCACCGGCTCCGGCATCGGCCAGCGCGTCAACGCGCCGTCCTTCAGCCGGCGCACCGCGGGGGCGCGGATGTCGACCCAGTACAGCGCCGCTTCGCGCGGGCACCAGACCGGGCCCTCGCCCAGGCAATCGCGCGTGTCGCCCACGATCCGCAGTCCCGTCATCGCGCCCGCTCCCATGCCGCCGCCGCCTTGCCGCTGCCGGATCAGCCTGTCACAAATTGCGGGACAAACGAAGAGGACCCCATGGCGCGCAGCACCATCGACCACGAGTTCCAGAATCTGCACGAATTCGTCAAGTCGGCGAACCTGAAGCTCAACCGCATCATCTGGGACTATCTGATCGGCGGTTCGGCAACCGAGACCACGGTGGCGCGCAACCGCCAGGCGCTGGACAGCATGGCGCTGCGGCCGCGGGTGCTAATGGATGTGTCCAGCGTCGACACCACGCACCGCTTCTTCGGCCAGGCGATCCGCCTGCCGATCGCCTTCGCGCCAGTGGGCTCGCTGGAATCCTTCGAGCCCGGCGGCGGCGCCACGGTGGCCCGCGCCGCGGCGGAATACGGCGTGCCGATGTTCGTCTCCTCCGTCACCCAGCCGGGGCTGGAAGCCATCGCCCAGGCCGGCACCGGCCCGAAAGTGTTCCAGCTCTATGTGCGCGGCGACGACGACTGGATCGGCGAGCACGCCAAGCGGGCGATCGATGCCGGCTACACCGCCTTCTGCCTGACCGTCGACACCGCCCACCTCTCCCGCCGCGAGCGCGATATCGCCAAGCGCTTCCGCAAGCCCTGGCAGGTGCGCAACTCCGGCATGGAGTTCCAGGCCGGGCTGAGCTGGAAGAATGTCGAGGTGTTCAAGGCGCGGCACAACATCCCGCTGATCCTCAAGGGCATCGCGACGCCCGAGGACGCCGAGCGCGCCGCGGGGATGGGCGTGGAGGTGGTGCATGTCTCCAACCATGGCGGGCGGCAGCTGGACCACGGGCGCGGGTCGTTCGAAGTGCTGCCCGAAGTGGTCGATGCCGTGGCCGGGCGATGCCAGGTCTATGTCGATGGCGGGTTCAGCCGCGGCACCGACATCCTGAAAGGCATCGCCATGGGGGCGGACCTGGTGGTGCTGGGCCGGCTCTACCTCTACGCGCTGGCCGCCGGCGGGGCGCCGGCCATCGTGCGGCTGCTGGAAATCCTGGAAGACGAAATCACCGTCGACCTCGGCCTGTGCGGCGTCACCAGCTTCGCCCAACTCAACCGAACCTACCTCCACCCCGCCCAACCCACCACCCCCCCCCACGTCCATAGCGCCTTCCCGCTGCTGCGCCTGGGCGAAGGATACTGACCTTGGGTGGGGGGATGGGAAGGAAGGAAGGCCAGGGCTCCGCCCTGGACCCGCTGGGGCCTGAGGCCCCAGACCCCCATCCGTTTTCGCCTTCGGCGGGG
>JBIPLY010000636.1:0-12888 GCA_044369385.1 Acetobacteraceae bacterium
GAGGTTGCAACGTCTGGGGACGTCTGCTAAACCCTTGGTCGTTCGCTGGAAGCGGGTGTGGTCCAATGGTAGAATGCGGGCTTCCCAAGCCTGAGACGAGGGTTCGATTCCCTTCACCCGCTCCATCTTCTGCAAGTAACTCAATCCCAAAGAGATAAAAAATGGGAAGTCGAGTTCGATTCACAAAGTGGGAAGTTTTTTGGGAAGTAAACTTCGTGATTTCACCGCCTTTTCGGCCCGTTTCCTGAGCTTTTCGGGCCTCCTTCCCCCCTAATGGGGAGCGCCAAACTGGGTGGACTGATCCCCCGTGGTGAACAGAACTTCCCATCGCAGAGGGGCATTCAATGGCGTTGCGTTTGGGCTCCGAAGACTGAGATCTCCAACTCGGGAAACACGAGTTTTCCGGAAACTTCGGGCGGATCGCGACCAGGACCATCAAGGGATGGATCCCAGGTCATCGAGGTTCATTCAGGAGCCCCACGGTTCTTCCGGTCGTGAGCCATCCGGGACCGCAGCACCGCCCAAGCAGAATCCTGGGCGGACTTTCGCGACTCGTCGGACACAGCCTCGAACGCCCCGGGTAAAGTTTTACCTCCTGGCGGCAAGGCCTTCTGGGGAGAAATGGCCGCCGCGAGTTCACCCAACCGGCCAATCGCCCCGGCTGGGGTGAGGAATTCGACCCGCTCCAATTCGGCCGTACTGCATTGAGCCGCCACCTCGGCTGCGATACGTCGCTGACGAACCTTTGCAGTGGAGACATGAAAGATACGCTGAAACCCCGCCGTGAGGCATTTGAGCACGTTGGCGACCTCCTGCTGAGCGGTGGTCGTGACCGAAATTTCGCAGGCCACGACCAGATCCCCACGTGTCAGGACGATGTCCACCCGACGGCTATTCCCAAGGATCGGCTTCTCGGTTTCGTAGGAGTACCCCCACCCCCCTACGGCCTTGATGATGGAAGTCTTGATGGCCTCGGCATTGGCTGGATCTGCAGGCGCTGAATCCGTGCCAGCGTCACCGTGTGGCACGGGTGTTCCCTCCGGGGCCACGGGGGGATTTGGCGGGACGCCACCGACGATGTCGGAACGGGGTGGCTTGGATGTCGCAATCGGATCGCCACTCGCCTCGGTGGTCGGAGGCTCCTCTGCAAGGGGCCTTCCTTCCGCGTCAGCAATTCTCGGATTCCGATCTCCTCGCTCCTTTTTTTGCTTCGCGGCCAGTTCGCTGAAGGGATCGACCGCTTTCCGCTTCGGAAGGAATTCCCGCAGCACCTCCAACTCTTTCCGGATCTCCGCTTTCGGGGTGCCGTATCGATTGCGGGTGCGCTCCCGGAGATCGGTGTACGCCTCCGCAGCCGGGCGCTTGGGCGGTGGCATGAACTCGGTCTTGAGATTGAAGGACGCATCCCGCGGACCGACCCGAGCGAGAGCATGCAACGTCGGGAGGTTCATCAAATCGGCTGCCACGAACCCGCCAAACTCGTCGGCCATCTTGCGGGCATCGTCCCCGCCCACCTGAAAACAAATCTTCGTCCCGCAACTTCCCGTGACGGCGCCATACACTTCGTCGTTGCCGGTCAGTTGTCGAAGGGACTGGTGGGCTAACGTTAACCCAAGGCCATATTTCCGCGCCCCGACCAGGATCTCGCTAATCGTCGAAGTCAGGAGTTCCCCCGCCTCGTCCATCAGGAGCATGTACGGCTTGCGGTTCTCCCGCTGTCTGGACTGCCGGGCGATGGTGGTCTGGTAGAACTTCGACACCAGCAATCCGCCCAGCAGGTACGCATTGGCTTGCCCGACCAACCCCTTCGAGAGTCGCGCGAGGAAGATCTTCCCCGAATCCATGATGTCGCCGAAATCCAGTTTGTTGGCCCGCTGACCCAAAATATGGAGCAGCGACTCCGACCTCAGCAGTTCGTCCAGACGGACAAGGATCGATCCTATCGCACTCTTGCTCGCCAGCGCCGCCTCTTGTTCCCAGAAATAGGCAACCTCCGGGCTGGTTACCGTCTTCAGCACCAGAGACCTGAACTCCGGATTCACCAGGAACCGCCTCAGCTCGGGCAGAGTTCCAGTCCGTGTGTTTTGCAGGAAGGCGAGCACTGCGTTCCCAAGAAGCGAAGACATCTGGTCCCCCCAACTCGACGTGTGCTGGCGCATCACCGCGATGAAGTCCGCCGCGAGGAGCTCTTTTTCCCGAGAAGAACCCGCCGCCAACGGATTGAATGCGATGGCGTAATCCTCGTCCGACGGGTCGAAGAGGATGACGTCATCAAGCCGTTCCGCCGGCACATGCGGAAGCAGAGCGTCGATGAGGTCGCCATGGGGATCGATCACCGCGACACCGCGTCCCTGGATGATATCCTGGTAAGCCATCAACCCCAGCAACGTCGACTTCCCGCTGCCGGTGCCACCCAGGATGTGGCAATGGTTCAGCCTCGCCTCGGTCGTCAGGTGGACCCCGCTTACGACGCCTTCATGGAGGTTGTCGCCGATCCATACCCCGGAACCCTTGGCGGTCAGTCGGTCTGGCACCGGCCGGGTCCGCTGCAACGCCCTCCGCAAACTCTTCGCCCGCACCGCCGCCGTCGGCAGATGGGCCAGCGCCACCACCTCGTCGCTGTTCAGTAGCATCCCACTCCGGTGCGTCCCGCGGAACAGAACATCCAGGAGGTGATCCTCCGGATCGTAGTTCTCGTCGGTCAGGGGGACCAACTGGTTGCCCTGGATATTGCCGAGAGGCCGCAACGCGCCCGCCAGACTGCGCACCAACTCCGAAACTCGTTCGGTGGAGGGCGCATGTGCCGCCACCCGGAGCACCACTGCGAAGAGCGGCCGACTGACCTTGAGGCGGGTATGAGGGACCAGCTCCGGATCGTTCGCGAAGAAGGGCCTTCCATCGCCCAAAGAAACCGCCCGCACCATCGACGGCGCCCAGGGATTCCGGACCGGCTCGAGGAGCACCTGAAACGCGCCCGCCTCCCCTTCGCGGAGTTGATCGAGCGCTCCGCAGATGGCCACCAAGGGATCGGCCGCCAAGGCTTTCAGGTTCTGGAGCGGGACCATGAACTCACGTTCCAAACCAAAATCGAGTACCCGGAGATCCCCAGCATCCCTTGGAAATGTTCGCCACAAATGCCGGTTGCCAAGCGTGATGATCGCCTCCGGGAAGAACGCCTTCAGCTGCTGCCGCACCGCCACCGCATCCGATTGGCCGGTGGTGACCTGCACTACCAGTTCCTTGGCCGACCCCACCACCTCGAAAGCCACCGGCTCACTCGCGTAACCGATGCTGAACAGGAACTGCTCGAAGACGCTCGCGTGCGGTTGGTAGTCCGGCGGGAGCGCAATTTGCAACTCCACGAGATCTTCACGATCAGCCGAGCCCTCGGCGTCGGGCTCTTCAATCTCCTCCGTCTCGACGGGCAATACAGGCGGCGCCGCAATGCCTAGAAACCCGGTCAGCCCTTTCGCAAATCGACTGCCGAAACTTTCAATCTGCCCATCATCGATGACCGATGCCTGCGATAGGAAATGCCCCTCGAACGGCCGGAACGGCGGTTCCAGTTGGACGGGGCCGGGCCACATCAGCCAACCCCGCCCCCGCAACTCCCAACGGTAGAACTGCTCCGTGAGCGCCCGCGCGATCTGCTGACCGACCGGGATCATCCGGGTTGGTGCAGATCCTTAAGGATCGGACCCCCGTGGAATTCGGTCGCCGGTCGAACCGGTTGGGTTGGATCGATCCCCTTGATTACTTCCCGGATGGCTGCGTCAACCAAAGTCAGAAACGCTGAATGGAGGTCTTGCCGAAAGTAGGTGTCCGGACGAAACCACCGCAGGTACAGCCCTCCGAAAATCGGGATCTCCGGCAGCGTCTCACCGAGCCGGGACATCGTCATGTGGGACGCGTACCTCATGAGGGACCACACCAGGGAGACCACCAGCGCAAGGGAGACCCAAGGATTTAGTCCAAATGCTAACGATGGAAAACCCGCAACGAACGAGAGTGCCCAGGCAGCGATGATATAGTGCCACCACTTCACGTGCCGAAAGCGGTCGACTTTCCGAACGGTAATGAAGAAGGAATTCCCGACCGGTGCCGCGCAGACCAGAAATTCGCTGAGTTCTCGTCGAATCCGCAAGTAGGCACGGTAGGGTGAAAACGGCCCGCTCTCATGGATGATCTGCGGTCCGATGACGACACCCGGGATCTTCAATCCACCGACTGCTCCTATGATCCCTTCGTAGATCGCTTGTGAGGAGCACGTTTGTCCCGGAAAGACGTCATTCAGGTCGACCTTGACGTCTGGCTTTGGTCCCACCCAAACGTACCTGACCCACCCGAAAGTCTTTCCAACTTCCTGCCAGAACTGTTGGTCGCTGGGTGCGGTGGTCACCAGTGTGGCCAGGTTCGGCGGTTCAGTGTAGTTCTCAGGTTGCATAGCGAAGTGCGCTCAATACAAGTCGTTGCCGAGTTGCACTGCAAGTGCCGCCCGGAACCGCTCGACATGCTTTCGGAGTGTGTCCGCGTTGGTCTCCGGTCTTCCGCCCGCATACTCGATCAATTTCGTCCGAATCTGGGTGTTGCCTTCCTCGTATTGGAACACACCTACCTGGACGTAGTAACCTCCATTAAATCCCTTGGCTATCTCACCGGACTTGACAAGGAGAATTTCTTGTGAGACGGCGTTGAGTCCCGCAACCTTGAAGATCGCATCTCCGGCCCCCACCCGTATCAGGGCAACACGCACGTCCGATAGTGACTTGCCTGTTTTCCAACTGTGCTCCGCGAAGGAACGCTCGTCCTTCTCATCGTTTAAAACACGATCCCACGCCTCCTTGAACTTCCGTGAACGAGTCGCGATTCCCTCCTCGCGCCTCCTTTTTGCTAATTCGGCTACCCACTTTTGCTGCTCCTTTCGGAAGGCAGACTCAGGCTCCGCTACTTCGGGCTTTTCGGGAGAAGCCTCTTTGGCCGCATCGAACAGAGCCAGCGCTTTCTCGAAATCCTGCTGACCGGCCGCAGACATGGCCTCCGCCACCAATTGCCTGAATCGGGCTTCAGCCAGTTGCAATGGAGTTTGAGTTTTTGCCCAACGAACTTTTTCCTGAAGCGCAAGCATCGCGGCATCGCCTGGAACATCCACCAAGGCGGCGTCGATTGCCTTGAGGGCCGCGTCGAATTCGCCTCGCCCCGCCAGTTCGTCCGCGCGAATCCGTAAGGCTTTCGCCCGCGTGCCAGGGAGAATTTCAGATGCCGCCACATCCCTCGGTTGGGCAGCCAATGCATCTTCGAGATACGCCAGGGCGGAGCCAAATTGCTCCTTTTCCAAGCTTTGCCGGGCACCCATCATTGACTTTCGATATCGGGTGTTGACGAGATCCAGGCCCACGGCCGCCGTTAGCTCTCCATCCACTTTCACATCGATGGACGACGTGTCATAGCCTTCCAGGCTCGCCTCCAAGCGGTACATGCCCGGTACCACCTTGGTGAGCGTTATCGGCGCTTTGCCCATTTCGACGCCAGACCAGGAAAGATTCGCGCCCGCGGGCGCGGTGGTGATCGACGCAGCGCCGTACACAAACTTCGCCACGAATCGGTTCGTCTCGTTTGGCCGGACATCCAATTTTAGTTCCCGCACATAGCCGGGTCGCTTCGCGATCAACCGGTATTCCCCAGAAGGCAGCCGCGCAAAAGTGCTCGGAAACTTCCCTTCCTGACGCTCCCCGGAATCGATCCCGACAAGTTCGAACTCGCCCTCTGCCGGCTCGGCGGAAAGCTCCAGGGCACCGATTCGGGCGCGGAAATCCATTCGCTCGGTTTGATTCCGGCTCACCTCGACCGTCGCTTTCTCGGAAAGTGCTCCAAATCGGCTCACCAGCTCATACCGCCCAACGGGGACGTCTGAAAACTCCCCGGTCACGTTGGTCCATCCGCCTCGTTTCCCCGTAAGCTCGTAACTGTCCGGGGGCGGCACCACGTGCGCTGTGAGAGATCCGCGACTTCGTAGCAAATCCACCGTCCCGAGGTCAGTCAGCCCATACCAGATGAGTCGATCAAAGGCCTGAGACTCGGTGCCTGGGGCGGAGATCAGGATCTTTCCGAAACCCAACGACGGCGGCCCAGCAAGGTCGTGCGGGCGCCCATTCACCTCGGTATCGAATCCCTCATCCGGCGGCATCCCCTGGACAGTCACGCGGACCACGATTCGGGCGAGTGCAGCTTGGCGGACGTGGTAATCCCGCAACAAGACTGCCGAACCCAAAACCAGAGTGATCCAAAACGGTAGGAATGCCCGAAGAAAGCTGGGCTTCGGCGCAACCGGAGGAGTTGGGGTGGCCATGGGGTTGGGAATGACCGATCGCGAACTCCCTCGGGCTGATCTGAATCTTCGTTCACCACTGCGCCTCGGGAGGAGCCGGTCACGCACATACCAAGCACCAGCTCCTTCAAAAGGTTCTGAACACCAGACGCCTCAGCGCACTACGAGAGTTCTATTTATCCATACACGATCCATGAGCTACTGGGAACGAGTATTTTCGCCAGTATTGCTGAGTGCCGAGCTGATTGTAGTGGCTCAAGGCGCGGTGTTGTGGCCCACCCCATCGGTTGGGTATGGGCCGTTCTCCCCAGGTCGCGAGCGGCAGAATCGACAATGTTCATGGTAGAATGCTGAGCGGAAGCTGGGCGCTTCGTTAGCTCCCCGCATCGCACCTCAACATTCGGTTCACCTCGGGGTCGCCGACCCCGAATCCTTCCCCTCCGGTCCACCGGAAATCGAAGGCATGTCGACGTCGGGGCACCCTTGCCGAGCCCGTCCCCGGCTTCGACCACCCATAACCCAACGGAGTCGGGACCCAACCCCGAATTGCGGCAATCCAGGAGTCATCATGCAGACACATCCCACCCGGCCGACGACGGCCAACTTCAAGGCGCAAGCCCTCACCGTGGACGATCTGCGCGCCCAAGCGCCGAGCGTCTTCTCCCCCGGCCCTATGGCCGGCCTCAGTGCCCGATACGCCTTCGTGCCGACATCCGAGATCCTGCAAGCGCTCGGCGAACGGGGCTGGGTTCCGGTCAATATCGAACAACAGCATGTCCGCCTGGAATCCCGGTTCGGGTTCCAGAAGCACCTCATCCGCCTCCGCCGCGCCGAGCAGATGCAGTCGCTCGACGAATGGAACGCGGAGCTGGTCCTGACCAATTCCCATGACGCCCTATGCGCGTACGTGCTCCGCGTCTGGATCTTCCGCCGGATCTGCAGCAATGGCCTCGTGGTCTCCGACGAGGCGTTCAGCACGATCCGTTTCCGGCATGCCAGCCTCAAGGCCGAGCAAGTCGTGCAGGCCAGCCACCAGATCATCGAGTTTGTCCCCCGACTCGGCGCCCTGATCGATCGCTTCCGCAACCGGCAACTCGACTTCGCCGCCCAAGCCCTCGTCTTGCGCTACAGCAGCGTCGAGCAGGCGCCCATCGAACCGCGGACGCTCCTCGAATCACGTCGCATCGAGGACGAAGCCAGCGACCTTTGGACCACGACAAACCGAGTCGGCGAGAATCTTCTCCGCGGAGGTCTCTCCGATTCCCGCCGTGACCGCCGCGGCCGAATCCGCACCTTTGGTTCGCTGCGTAGCATCGATTCGAAGGTCTCCTTGAACACGGGACTTTGGTCCCTGGCGGAACAGATCGCCGCCAACGAAGCCGCCGTCAGGGCCGATCGGGCATACATCCGGCAGCTCCGCGCGGCGGGTTTCTTTCCGGGCGCATACTACCCCCACAACCTCCATTTCCTGTGGTGGGCTCAACTCCTCGAAGGCCGCAGTCGGGCTGCGTTGAAAACAGCCCAGCAGGCCGCCAACTTCGCGCTCGACAACTATTGCGGCCCGAGCAAGGCCGTCGAAGCCCCACTCCTGCGGCACCTCCCCTGTCTCACGCTCGCTCGATTCGGCCGTTGGAAGGAACTCCTCGAAATCCCGGCCCCGGCCTCCACCAACGACTTCCTCGTCGACCGCGCTGTCTGGCACTTCACCCGCGGCCCCGGCATCGCCCGCGCTCGCCGCCGCCGCAACCCGCGAAAAGTCCGCGCTCGATGCCATCCTCGCCACCGAGGAACCCAAGCGACTAAGCAGCCCCGCTTTCCCCGCGGCCGATACTCTCGCTGTCGCTGCCCTGTGGCTCGACGGCAGAGTCGCAGGCGCCGGCGGAGACCGGAGCGGTCAAATCGAGCGGCTGGAAAAGGCCGTCGCCGCTGGGGACGCCTTGCCCAACATGCAACCGTCCTTCTGGCCCATTCCGGTCCGGCTCGCACTCGGCTCGGCGTGTCTCGAGGCTGTCGAATTCACGCGTGCCGAGAAAGTGTTCCGCGAGGACCTTCTGCGCTTCCCCCGACGGACCTTCCATCCCAAGGCACACCTCTGTCAGCCTCGCAGAGGCGCTCTTGGAAGGATGGATGGCTTCACCCGGCCATCGGGCTAACATACTCAGTGACCAACCGCCGCGGCTGGGCTGCGCCGCTTCTCCCGCCCACGACGCGACCGGTTTGGAAGTCCTCTATGGCGCGCAAGTGTTCTTCACACCTGCAGGAGATCCGAAACCTGCGCTTCAAGCAACTGAAGCGCCTGAGCTCCGATGGCCCACAGGGCGGAGGGTGTGTTCGGGGGCTGACAGGCTGACAGCCGCGGGAGACGTCCAGGCGTCAGGGCGTCGCACCTTCGACTGGTCCATGCTGGCGGGTGTCACCAAAGCGAATGACCCGGGCATTACGCTGGGAGGCCGGTCTGAGGAGGTCGAGCACCTGCCGCCCCTCCCCCCGATCTGACCCAAATAACTCTCTATCAATCGATTGCACATACATCACAATGATATGTTCTCCAACGAAGATATCCTGCTTATCCCTAGAGTCTTCGACTCTTTCCTTGCGTGTGAAAAAAAACAATGGATTCTCAACGTGGATCAGGGCAAAACGACTCACCTCTCGCAGCTGTGCCCCTCTTCCGAGACATCTTATGAAGCATTCGATCGCCGCCCGACTTTCTCGTGGTATCATCGCACTGCAAGTAGTCGCGTTTGGCACCTGTTCTCTGGCCCAGGGGGCAGGCATTGATGTTAAACCTAAAAGTCTTCGCGTCGTCGAACGCGGTCCAAACCACAGCGTCGTTCAAAGACTCACCGCGGGGTTCGATGAGAATGGCAATGAGTCAACACGGACCAATTCATGGATTCAACTTGAGGACGGCCTGAACTACTGGGACACCGACATCCGCGATTGGGCTGAATCAACCGAAGCGATCACTCTCGACGGTGTCGGCGCCGTTGCGGCACGCGGCCAGCACCGTGTGCTCTTCTCCCCTGATGCCAATGACCCGGCGGGCGCTGTCGACTTCGAAGTGAACCGACAAGCCCGCTTTCGCGCTTCCCTTCTGGCCCTTCGCTACTTTGATCCGATCTCGGGGCAGCATGCCGTCATCGCCATGGCCCAAAATTCACCCGGCGAGTTGTTGCCTCCCAATCAGGTCATCTATCGGGATGTGCTCGATGGGGTGAAGGCTTCGTTGGTCTTTACGTACCGCAAGAGCGGACTGGAATCGGACCTTGTGCTTCACGAAATACCACCATCTCCCGCAGAATACGGATTCCCACCGGAAGTTGCTCGAATCGAGGTGGTTACAGAGTTCTTCGAAGCTCCCGCACCCACCAAGCGATTTAACTTCCTCGACCAGGTCACGGACCCGAACCTGCGTGATCAAGTGGCTGTTCCCGATTGGATCGATGAGGAACTCGATTTCGGCGACAACCGCATGGGTCCGGGTCGTGCTTTTGCTTGGTCCGAGCGAGAAGCCGCGAGAGTTCATCCCGAGTCGTTCCCTTCCGTCGGCAAACAATGGATCCGCACAGAGGATGGCCGACAGGCACTCATCGAATCCGTGGACTACGTCCAGTTGCTGGACGACTTGGCCAACCTGCCCGGCACCGAAGCACGTCGGACGGATCTGAGCGGGCTGAGTCGAAAGTGGGCCAAATCCACCCCACCCCATCAACGCCTGAAGGCTCTGTCGCCCCAGCTAGCTCACCGCACGGTCGATCCCACGTCACGAACCAACGCGAGCCAGAACCTCGCGACCCGCCTCCCCACTCGTCAATTTGCTCGGGGCGGGCGAGTCCAGGCATTCGGCCTTCACCTTGCCCAAGCTAACGCACCCCTGCCAAAGGGGTTGGTCCTCGATTGGACCTCGGTTTCCTCGGGCTCCGCCGACATGGTCTTCCGAGCCGACGAAACCTATCTCGTCACGGGTCAAATCTCCTTGACTGGAACGAACGTCCTGGAGGGAGGCACTGTCATCAAGTTTCCCAAATCCACGAACAACGCCCTTTACTCCATCACCATCTATTCGGCCGCTTTGCTTTGCAAAACCACATCGTACCGACCGGCCATCTTCACGGCCGAAGACGACAATTCGGTTGGAGAAAGCATCCGCTCCGGAACTCCGGATCTGGATTCCAAATACGCGCATTCTCCCCTCATATTCAATAATACGCAGCGCACTAACCTGATTGAGAATGTCCGCTTCAAGCACAGCTATTGGGGAATCTACTTTCTCGGTCAGAACCCCCTCAGCCTCATACGGCATTGTCAGTTTCAGAACTGCTGGTACCCGGTAGCCAACACCACCAATACACCGATACGACTGCAGAACTCGTCTATCCAAATTGGGCCTCGCAGTGGCGGTACAATATTCTGGGGCTATTCCACCCCTTTTGTGGGCGAGCATCTAACCCTGCGCAACGCCACTCACCTCTGCAACGCAGATGGATTGGTCACGCTGACCAACTGCTTGGCCGTCGGCATCACCAACATTCAGACGCATACGGCCATCAACAGCTTGGTGCTGAACACCATCCCGGCGGGAACGTTCGTGGGCCAAGGAGCTGGGGAAGCTTACCTCCCCCTTGACAGTCCTCACCGAAACGCAGGCACGACGAACATCGATTCCAGCCTGGCTGCCGTGCTTCGGACCCTGACCACCGACTCCCCAACACTCCTGTCGGGCTCCGTCTACGTGCCGACCACGCTCCATGCCCAAGCCCGGCCTGATTACGACCTGCCTGACCTCGGTTACCACTATCCGGCCATCGACTACCTGGTGTCTGGTTTGATGCTTTCCAACACCTCTCTCACCATCGGGCCTGGAGCCACCGTAGCAGCCCAAGGCAATTCCGGATTCATACTCCAGGCCAGCGCCCGTCTTTCCCTCCGCGGCACTCCCGCCAGTCCAGCTCGTCTCGTCCGCTACAACTGCGTTCAGGAGGGCATGGATCCCACCGGCACGGCCAGCGGTTCAGCGTTCGACTTCGTCAAGATCGATGCCATCAACGCCACAGGCCCGGCCATTCCTTCGATAGACATCCGCGGCGCCTACATCTCCCACCTCGCCATAAACACCAACAATTCCTCTGCTCGAACGCTCCTCCAAGCCAGCGCAAGTTCACCCGTTCAGCCCCTGAGCATCTCCCACAGCGAACTGCGGGGTGTTTACCTCAACAACAACGGGCCCGTTGCCGACAACCGATCCATCACGCTCACTAACAACCTTTTCCAGAATTGCATTGCGACATTCAACGATTCCTCTGGGAACGCCTCTCTTTCGCTGGATGCCTACAACAACCTTCTCCTTGGCAGCACCCTGACGCTTCAGAACTGGGGTCCCACGACTTGGGCCCTCAAGGACAACCTGTTTGCTTCCTCCCGCACGACCACCAACGGAAATGGTCAATACCTCTTCGCCCACAACGGCTTTTCCGCTGGCATTTCGCCACTCGGCACGAACAACAAAACCAATCTCACACTCGACTTCGTCAGTGGTCCGCTTGGTCCATTCTACTACCCCACCAACGGCAGTTCTACGAGCCTGAGCAGCCTGTTCGACGCAGGCAGCCGTTCTCGGGAAGCGGCAGGCTTGTTTCACTTTACGACCAAGCCCTTGCCAGGTTCCAAAGAGGGACTGGAATTAAGTCCGACGGTCGATATCGGGTATCATTACGCCGCAACGGATGCCAGTGGCCGACCGATCGACACGGACGGGGACGGACTCCCGGATGCCTTGGAGGATTCAAACGGCAACGGCCTCCCTGATCCCGGCGAATCCAACTGGACAACCTCCCCGAACACCGCCGCTGGCCCTGCAGCACTGCAAGTCCACACACCGTTAAGATAGGCGGGAATAGAATATCTGTACTCAGCAATTCTAAACTTCCATGCGCACACTCTCTTTTTGCCTCCTGGGCCTTTGGCTTATAGCAGCTCGTTCGCCCCTTTTGCTCTCCTGCAAGGGCCAAGCTGCGGAACCGCAGTCGACCACACCCGGCAAACCGGCCGTGGCCGTGTCAACTGACTACGACTTCTCTCCACCAGTTGGACTTCATCACCGTCGGGTTCCCATCTTTGTGAAAGGTGAGCAGACGAATGCTCCGCCGACAGGTCGCTGGGAGACCTATGTCGAGGTCGCCACAGGCCTAAATTACGAGGAGCCTGACGGAAGCTGGAAGCCAACCCAAGAGTTGATCGAGCCACATCCTGAGGGTGCTGCGGCCCTTCATGGTCCACAAAAGGTCGTCTTCGCCAAGCGCCTCGACCGACGGGGTGCGGTCCGCATCACTGGCCCGAAGGGCGTAACCGTTAAATCGCATCCACTGGGGCTGTTCTACGTGGACTCCCGGAGCGGCGACTGGTGCGAGTTGGGACGGATCCAGGAAAGCGTCGGTGAACTGCAGTCATCCAACTCAGTGATCTATCGGGACGCGTTTCAGGGATGCGTCCGCGCGGACGTCCTCTACACCTACAGAAAGGGTTCTCTGGAAGCAGACGTCATCATACGTGAACAACTTCCC
>JBIPLY010000387.1:0-4117 GCA_044369385.1 Acetobacteraceae bacterium
CCACGCCGATCAGGGCCAGGGTCACGAACAGGTGCAGGATCAACAGGACTGTGGTCATGGCGGCGCCTTCTACAGCCTGCGGCGAAGGATGGGAAGCCGCCGGCCAAACCCGCCCGCTACGCGCGACCCCCTAGACGCGCGCGCCACGCGCGACCCCCAGGAAATCCTCGGCCACCAGGCTCGCCCCGCCCACCAGCGCCCCGCCCACCTCCGGCAGCGCCATCAGCGCCGCGGCATTGCCCGGCTTGACCGACCCGCCATACAGGATGCGCAGCCCCGCCCCGGCCGCGCCGAGCTGGCCGACCAGCACCGCGCGGATATGGCCGTGCATCGCCGCCACATCGGCCTCGGTCGGCGTGCGCCCGGTGCCGATCGCCCAGACCGGCTCATAGGCAATCACGCCGGCAAACCCATCCGGCAGGCTGCCGGCCAGCTGGGCGGCGACCACCGCATCCTGCGCCCCGGCCACGCGCTGCGCCTCGGTCTCGCCCACGCAGACGATCGGCACCAGCCCTGCGGCCACGGCGGCCACCACCTTGGCGCGCACCGCCGCGTCGGTCTCGCCGTGGTCGGCCCGGCGCTCGGAATGGCCCAGGATCACATGGCTCGCCCCGGCATCGCGCAGCATCGCCGCCGAGATGTCCCCGGTATGGGCGCCGGACGCCTTGGCATGGCAATCCTGCCCGCCCACGGCGATCCCGCTGCCCAGCAGCCCGTGCGCGGTGATGCTGACCAGCGTCGCCGGCGGGCACACCAGCAGATCGCAGCCCAGCGGCCCGGTGCCACGCAGCGCGTTCATCAGCGCGGCCGCCATCACAAGCGAGCCGTTCATCTTCCAGTTCCCGGCGATCAGCTGGCGCATCGCATCTCTCCCTGTGTCGCGCGGGGTATCGGACCTTCCGCCGCGGCGTTCAAGCCCCCGCCTGGCCACCCCCCGCCTGGCCACCCCCCGCCTGGCCACCCCCCGCCTGCCCCCCGGCCATCTGCCAGCGCCGCAACGCATCCAGCCCGGCCAGCAGCAGCGGCTCCAGCGCCTCGACCCGCGCCGCCAGCCCGTCATGCCGCCCGGCCGCCACATCCTCCTGCACCGCGGCAGCCGCCAGGCCGAGCTGCACCAGCCCCACCGTGCGCGCCGCCCGCGCCACCAGCCGCGCCTGGTGCCCCAGCAGGTCGCTGCGCCCGGCGCGGGCCAGGTCGCGCATGTCCTCAAGCTGGCGCAGCGAATCGGTGCTGAACTGCCGCAGCACGGCGCCCAGGGCCCCCTCGCCGATCTCCCCGCGCAACCCCTCCAGCCGCCCGGCATCGAAGCCCGCCGCGGCCCACGACGAAGCGCCCGCCGGCACGGGGGCGGGGCCAGGCGCGTCCGCCGTCGGGGCCGGGCCCGGCGGCACGGCCGCGGCCACCGCCTGCTCGATGGCCGCCCCCAGCCGGGCCGCGCTGATCGGCTTGGTCTCGAACATCGTCATCCCGGCCTCCAGGCAGCGCTCCTGGTCGGTGGCCATCGCATTGGCGGTCAGCCCGATCACCGCGATCCGCCCCTGCGCACCCGTCAGGGCGCGGATCGCCCGCGTCGCCGCCAGCCCGTCCATCTCCGGCATCATCACATCCATCAGCACCACATCGAAGGCACCGCGCCGCACCGCCTCGACCGCCGCCCGCCCGTCCTCCACCGCCATGACGCTGTGCCCCATCCGCTCCAGCATCCGGCTGGCCACCAGCCGGTTGGTGGCGTTGTCCTCGGCCACCAGCACCCGCCGCGCCACCACCGGCGGCGCCACGTCCGGGACCGCCGCCGCCTCGCTGCGCGGCGCCTCGGCGCGGGGCACCGTCATCAGCACGTCGAACTGAAACGTGCTGCCCACCCCCGGCGTGCTCTCCACGCTGATCGTGCCGCCCATCCGCTCGATCAGCCGCCGGCAGATCGCCAGCCCCAGCCCGCTGCCGCCGAAGCGGCGGGAGATCGAGCTGTCGACCTGGGTGAACTCGGTGAACAGTTTCCCCAATGCCTCCGGCGCGATGCCGATGCCGGTATCGGCGACGGCGAAGCCCAGCCGCATCGTGCTGCCCTCGCTGCGCACCACCCGGGCGGACAGCTTCACCGACCCCTGTTGGGTGAACTTGATGCCGTTGCCCAGCAGGTTCAGCAGCACCTGGCGCAGCCGGTGCGCATCGCCCACCATCCGCGCCGGCACCGCCGCATCCACCTCCAGCGCCAGCGCCAGCCCCTTGCCCGTCGCCTCGGCCGACATCAGCTCAACCGAGTCGCGCAGCACCTCGCGCACCTCGAAGGCCTGCTCCTCCAGCTCCAGCCGCCCGGCATCCAGGCGCGAGAAGTCCAGGATGTCGTTGATCAGCTGCAACAGGTGCTGGCCGCTGTCCAGGATGATGCGCACATAGTGCTTCTCGGTGGCGCCCAGCGGCATGTCCTGCAGCAGCCCGGCCACCCCGATGATGCCGTTCATCGGGGTGCGGATCTCGTGGCTCATCACCGCCAGGAACTCGCTGCGCGCGCGCCCCGCCGCCTCGGCCGCATCGCGCGCGGCGGCCAGCGCCCGCTCGTTGCGCCGCCGTTCGGTGATGTCGGTATAGGTGCGCACCGCCCCCCCATCGGCCAGGCGCAGCGTGCGGACCTCCAGCACCACGCCGTTCGGCCGGGTGCGCTCGAACACCGCGTTCTGCACCGCGAGGTCCCCGGTCTCCAGATAGCGCAGCACCGCCGGGTCCACCCGCCCCGGCGCGCCGAACTCGCCCTGGTCCACCTGCCACTGCACGATGTCGCGAAACGACGGGTTCATCCGCACCAGCTCCGCCGGCAGCTCCAGCAGGGCGGCGGCGCGCGGGTTCATCACCGGCACCGACCCCTCGGCATCCACCATCACGATGCCCTGGGCGATGTTCTGCAGCGTCGCGGTCAGCGTCTGCTCGGAGGCCAGCAGCCGGTAATGCTGGCGCTGCACCAGCGCGCCGACGGAGATCACGATCACCGTCATCAGCACGCCGGCGCCGACGAATTGCAGCCGGTGGCGGCGGAAGCTGGCAAACACGTCGGTCGCCTCGATGCCGATGATCACCGCCAGCGGATAGTTGCGCAGCCGCCGCCAGCTGCCGATGCGGTCGGTATCGTCGATGCCGCCCACGCCGCGGAAATCGCCCTGCTTGCCGCCGCCCACGGTGATCGCCACCACCTCGCTGCCGCCATAGGCCTGTCCGATCGCCCCGGGCAGCGGCGGCACCCGCGCGCGCACCACCGCATCGCCGCCGACCACCAGCATCACCGCCTGGCCGACATCCAGCGCCTCGGCGAAGCGCACCAGCTCCTCCGCGGCCAGGGTCGCCACCATCGCGCCGCCGTGCGCCCCCCCCACCCGGCGCATCACGTTCACCGACCAGCGCCCGCTGGCCCGCCCGCGCACCGGCGGGCCGAGCCACAGCCGGTCCTCGCCCTCGGCCCGCAGCCAGGCCAACTCGCTCTCGGCCAGCTCCACCCGCCCGGCGGCACCCAGGCTGCTGGCCAGCACCGCGCCCCCTGCGTCGACCAGCGCCACCTGAACCTGGCGCCGCCCCAGCACCGGCCCGCGGCTCAGCGTCACCAGGTCGAAGCTGGCGGGATCGCGCGCCTGCCGCTCGCGCAGGAACAGCAGGCTCTGGTCCACCGCCTCCAGCGTCCGCTCCAGGTTCTCGGCGAAGCCATAGGCGGTGTTGCGCGCCTTCTGCATCGCATCGAAGCTGGTCTGGCGGTATTCGCGCAGCAGGTGGATGTAGACGCTGCCCCAGGTCAGGCAGATCGCCACCCCGATCAGCAGCGCAAACGCATAGGACGCGCGCAGCGTGCCGCGGCGCGGGGCAAGCGGCGCGGGGTGCGGGGGTGCGTCAGGCACGCGCGGCCCTCCGCGCAGCAACGATCATCGTCGTGCGGCCGAACCGAAAAGGAAAACCGGGGTTCATCGGCGCGCGGTCAGGTGCGCCGGGTCAGGCGGGGCCGGAATTGGGGCCCTTGCCGGCGGCGAAGCGAACCGCTTCCTCGGCGGCGCGGAACAGCGCGCGCGCCTTCTGCTGGCACTCCTCGTATTCCGCCACCGGCACGGAATCGGCCACCACCCCGGCGCCGGCCTGGACA
>JBIPLY010000075.1:0-12874 GCA_044369385.1 Acetobacteraceae bacterium
CCATCTTGTCGGCCAGGGCGCGGCCGATCACCACCCCGTCCGGCCGCGCCCCCAGCGCCTCCAGGCTGCCCTGCTTGATGTCCTTCTGCAGCGTCGTCACCTGCATCTCCCGCGCCGGGTCGATGCCGATCGCACTCACCGCATAATCCCGCCCCGCCCGCCGCAACAGCATCTGGCCACGCAGCGTGGGCGCCACCGCCACCCCCGGCATCGCCGCCAACGCCGCCATCACCTCCCCCGCATTGGCAATCCCGCGCACCGGATCGCGCGGCACGATCCGCCCCACCGTCACCGCGGCCTCCGGATGCAACATCACCAAAGGCTGCGCCGCCGGGCGCCGCACCTCGTCCGTGATCACCACATGCGGATTGCTCTCGATCATCTGGTTGCGGAAAAACGTCTGGAACCCGGCCATCAACCCGGTCACCGCAATGAAAACCCCCACGCCAAGCGCCACCCCCAACACCGACACCACCGTCTGCCGCCTGCGGCCACGCAGATGAGCCATCGCGATGGCGAAGGGGAGGGTCATGATGGGAAGCAAGCAAGCAAGGCCAGGGGCAAAGCCCCTGGCCTTGCTTGCCTTCCTTCCATCACCGCCCCCCCGTCGCCACGGCGGCGCCATCGGCGAGGTTGGCGGGTGGGTTGGCGATGATGGGGGTGGTGTCGGTGACGCCGGCGCGGATTTCGATGGCGGTGGGGCCGGCGGCGCCGAGTTCGACCGGGGTTTTCAGGGCGCGGCCGTCGACCAGGCGGAAGACGTGGGCGGGGCCGGGTTGGCCGCCTTGGGGCGGGGCGTGGCGGATGGCGGTGGGCGGGAGGAGGAGGGCGTTGTCGCGTTCGGCGATCACCAGGTTCACGTCGACGGTCATGCCGATGAGCAGGTTCGAGTCGGCCGGCAGGATGGCTTCGACGCGGAAGGTGCGGGTGGCGGATTCGCCGCGGCCGCGGATGTTGGTGACGGTGGCGGCGATGGCGCGGCCGGGGAAGGCATCGGCGCGGATGGCCACCTTGGTGCCCAGCCGGATGCGGGCGATGTCGCGCTCGTCGACATCCGCGGCGATCTTGAGCGGGGTAGGGGCGGCGATCTCGAACAGGGTGGCGTTGGCGGCCAGGGTCTCGCCGGGTTCGACCGGGCGTTTCATCACCACGCCATCGAGCGGGCTGATGATGCGGTATTCGTCGAGCTGGCGGGTGGCGAGCAGCACCGCGGCCTCGGCGGCGTCGCGGGCCTGTTGGCTGCGCTGGACCTGCTGCTGGGAGCGGACGGATTGGGCGAACAGCGCCCGGTCGCGGAGCAGCTCCTGCTCGGCGAGGTCGAGGCGGGTCTGTGCGTCGGCCAGGCGCTGGCGGGCCTGGCGGTCGTCGAGCTGGGCCAGGGTCTGGCCGGCGGCGACGCGATCGCCCTCGTCGACGGCGAGGCTGACGATGCGCGCGGCGATGGTGGTGCCGACGCGGGCGAAGTCCACCGCCTCGACCACCCCGGTGGCGTAGACGGCCTCCAGCGCCAGGCCGCGCGTGGGCAGCACGGTGGCCAGCACCGGCGGGCGGGCGAATTCCCACCAGGCGGCGGTGGCGGCGCCGGCCAGCAGCAGCACGGCCAGCAGCCAGGGCAGGATGCGGCGGGCGGGGCGGGGCGGCGGGGGCAGCACCTGCAGCGCGCCGGCGATCGGCGGCGCGGTGATGGCAGGGCGGGTGGGCGTCTCGGTCGGCTGGGCCATGGGAACCCCTTGATTGGCCTTATATAGGCCGTTTGCCGCGCCGCGCATCCGTCGCCGGGGACAGGCCGGCCCCTCGCTCAACACAAGGTTGCGCCAGGCGGCCGTGACGCGGTGCGCCGGGCCTGTTACGCCGGGGGCCGAGTCCCGGGGGAACGCCATGCACGACCTGCGCCGCGCCGTGCTGTGGATGGCCGGCTCGCTGATGTCCTTTTCCGCCCTGGCCGTGGCGGTGCGCGAGATGGCGCGCGTGCTGACGGTGTGGGAGGTGCTGGCGATCCGCAACATGGGCGGCATCGTCGTGCTGGCGGTCTATGCCGTGCTGGCGGGCCAGCGCATCGCCGGGCCGTTTCCGCTGCGACTGCACCTGCTGCGCAATGCGTTCCATTTCGGCGGCCAGGCGTGCTGGGCCTATGGCGTCACGCTGTTGCCGCTGGCCACCGTGTTCGCGCTGGAGTTCACCACCCCGGCCTGGACCATGCTGGTCGCCGCGCTGTTCCTGGGCGAGCGGATCACGCGCGGGCGGGTGGCCGCCCTGGTGCTGGGGTTCGCGGGGGTGCTGGTGATCCTGCGCCCGGGGGCGGGGGCGTTCGATCCGGCGGCGCTGGTGGTGCTGGCGGCGGCGATGTTCTTCTCGGTGCAGATCACCACGACGAAATTCCTCACCGGGCGCAATTCGACGCTGACCATCCTGATGTGGATGAACGTGATGCAGTTGCCGGCCTATCTGGTGACCGGCCTGGCGTTGGGCGGCGACGTGATGTTCGTCGCGCGGATCGGCTGGGCGGACTGGCTGCCGCTGCTGGCGCTGATGGTCACCGGGCTGTCGGCGCATGTCTGCTTCACCAACGCGATGCGCTATGGCGACGCGACGCTGGTGGTGCCGATCGATTTTCTCCGGATACCCTTCATCGCCACCATCGGCGTGGTGCTGTATGCGGAGGTGTTCGACCCCGTGGTGCTGGTGGGGGCGGCGATCAGCGCCGTGGGGATTCTGTGGAGCCTGTTGGAAGCGCGAGGAGCCAAGCGATGACCGATCTTCCCCTCGACCCCAATCTTGACCTTGAACGGGGCCTGTTCGGCCGGCTGCGGCGCGATGCGGGCGCGGAATGGGAGCGCTATGTGCGCCATCCCTTCGTGCGCGCGCTCGGCGCCGGCACCCTGCCGCAGCCGGCATTCCGGCATTACCTGCAACAGGACTACCTGTTCCTGATCCAGTTCGCCCGCGCCTATGCCCTGGCCGGCTACAAAAGCACCGATCTTGCCGACCTCCGCGCGGCGGCCGCCTCGGTGTCCAATATCGTCGATGTCGAGATGCCGCTGCATGTGAAGTACTGCGCCGGCTGGGGCCTGACGGAGGCGCAGATGGCGGCCGAGCCGGAAGACCTGGAGACCATGGCCTATACCCGCTTCGTGCTGGAGCGCGGCATGGCCGGCGACCGGCTGGACCTGGACGCCGCCCTGATCCCTTGCGTCGTCGGCTATGCCGAGGTGGCGCAGCTGCTGCTGGCCGATCCCGCCACGAAGCTGGACGGCAATCCCTATGCCGACTGGATCGCCGCCTATTCCAGCGACGAATACAAGGCGGTGGCGGCCGGCGCGATCGCCAAGCTCGACCGGCAATCGGCCACGCGGGGCGGGGAGGCGCGCTATGCCAGCCTGCTGGCCACCTTCACCGCGGCGACGCGGCTGGAGGAGGCGTTCTGGGAGATGGGCTGGCGGCATCGCGGCTGAAGCGGGGCGGTAGAGTGGTCCGGGTCGCAGCGCCCAGGGCGGACTTGCCGCCGCCCGCCTGCCGCGCCCATCGTGGCGGATGACCCAGCGCCCGCCGCTCACCCCGCTTTTCGCGCTCCTGGCCATTCGCGGCATCGCGGCGTTCCAGCTGCAGGCCGCCGCCGTCGCCGCACCTTCGCTGATCCGCGAGCTGGACCTGAGCTTCGCCCAGATCGGCCTGGCGATGGGCGCCTTCATGCTGCCAGGGATCTTCCTGACCGTGCCGGCCGGGCTGCTGGCCGGGCGGATCGGCGACCGGCCGGTGCTGCGCGGCGCCTTCATGCTGCTGGCCGCCGGGATCGCGCTGTCGGCGCTGGCGGAGAGTTTCGCCGTGCTGCTGGCCGGGCGGCTGCTGGCGGGGATGGGCGGGGTCACCATCCTGATGCTGGTGATCAAGATGACCGCCGACCGCTTCGCCGGGCCGCTGCTGTCCACGGCGACCTCGACCGTGATCGTCTCCTGGCCGCTCGGCACCGCGCTGGCGCTGGTGCTGCTCGGCCCGGTCGAGGCGGCATATGGCTGGCGCGCGGTGCTGGGGCTGTCGGCGCTGCCGATCCTGGCGGGGCTGGCGCTGACGTTTGCCGTCGGGCGCGCGGCACCCCCGCCGCCGTCGACCGGGGCGCCGCCCGCCCGGGTCGGGTTCGGCTTCATCGTCGGCTCGGCGCTGTCCTGGGGCACCTATAACGGCGCGATCGTGGTGATGGCGACCTTCCTGCCCGGCTTCCTGGCGACGGCGGGCTGGGATGCGGCCGGGGCGGCGGCGCGCAGCAGCCTGGTCACCTGGTCGTTCGCCGTGGTGGTGCCGTTCTGCGGCTGGGCGGCGGATCGGTTGATCGGGCGCACTGGCGCAGTGGTGCTGGGCATGGTGCTGACGGCGGCGTGCTTCCTGGCCATCGCGCCGACCGGGGGGGCGGCCTGGGTGCTGATCCTGTTGGGGATCGGGCTGGCGCTGCCGCCGGGGGCGCTGACGGCGCAGGTGGGGGATGCCACGCCGCCCGCCGCCCGGCCGCTGGTGTTCGGCTGGTATGCCGCCGGGTCGTATTGCGGGATGAGCTCGGCGCCGTGGATCGCCGGAAGCCTGCGCGATGTCACCGGCGATGCCAATGCGCCGATGCTGTGGGGGGCAGCGCTGATGCTGGTCCTGGCGCCGCTCTACGCCTGGTTCCGCTGGTCGGCGCGGCGATAGCGGGCCTCGGCCAGGCCGAAGCCGAGCAGGAGAAACGCCAGCCCGCCGATTTCGATGGCAAAGGCGCTGGAACTGCTCGCCAGCGGCCAGAACGCCATGGCGAAGGCCGCCAGCAAGCCCACGCGCAACGGTGCGGGATCGGCCCACAGCCCCCGCATCAGCGCCACGGCCCAGGCCGCGACCAGCGCGGTGAACAGCACCAGCCCGGGCAGCCCGGCATCGGTCGCGGCCTGGAGATAGGCGTTGTGCGGATGCAGGTTGCAGCCCAGCATCGCGCCGCCGGTATCCGTGGGGTCGGCGGCGTGGTTCCAGCCGCGCCAGTAGCGTTGGTCGGCACAGCCGCTGCGGAACCCGTCAAAGCCGCGGCCGGTCCAGGGATGGTCCTGCACGATGGCCACCGCGCGCGAGGCGATCTGGCCGTAGTTGCTCTGCGGCAGGCTGGCCATCTGGGTGGTGAACTTGGTCACCAGCCGGTGGAAGGTGGGCGGCGCAACCACCGCGCTGGCCGCGATCAGGCCCGCACCCAGCAGCAGCGCCGCGGCCACCGGCAGGCGCAGCCGCGGCAGGAACAGGGCGGCGACCAGCAGCCCCAGCACCGTCAGCAGCACCGGCATGCGCTGTCCGATCAGCACCACCAGCCCCAGCCCCAGTCCGGCGATCGCCGCCGCCGCCACCGGCCGCCACCAGTCCCGCCCGGCCGCCAGCACGGCACCGATCAGCGGCACCGCAATCACCGGGATCAGCCGCGACAGCGGCGCGCCGGCGCGCGGCTTCTGGAACGGTCCGGTCAGCTCCCCGTCGCCCCAACGGGCATAGCCGCCCAGATTGCGCCCGAAGCTGAACTGCACAACCGTGGAAACCCCGATCCAGGCGGCGCAGCCCGCCAGCACCGCCCACAACCAGCGCCGCACGCTGGGATTGCCCAGCACCTGGTGCTCCAGCGCCGCGACCAGGATCAGATAGCGCCCGACCACCAGCGCCTGCACCAGCGAGCGCGATCCGCCTTCGCCGATCCCCGGCAGCGAGCACAGGATCGCCCACCCCCACCAGGCCAGCCCGATCATCACCCAGCCGCGCCGCAGCCAGGCCCAGTCGCCCAGCAGCGCGGATCGCGCCAGGAACCCCAGCCCGATCAGCGCGATCAGCGCCTCGGCCAGGGCATAGGCGTGCAGCATGCCCGGCGCGATGCCCAGCACCATCCAGCCGGCCGCGCGATCCAATCGTCGTGCGGCGTCAGCCGGCATC
Organism: Acetobacteraceae bacterium; assembly: GCA_044369385.1. Taxonomy (GTDB): domain Bacteria; phylum Pseudomonadota; class Alphaproteobacteria; order Acetobacterales; family Acetobacteraceae; genus CAMDGX01. The sequence goes on from JBIPLY010000075.1 coordinate 5,923, forward strand.
CGCCACCATCCGCGTCCGCCCCGGCAGCAGTGCGGGCGCGAACAGCACAACGGCGCAGACCACCGCCGGCAGCGCCGCGCGCAGCCACAGCAGCGGGATCAGCTCGTTCGTCCGCACCGCCAGGCTGTCCAGCGCCAGCCCCGCCGCCACCAGCGCGACCACGGCCAGGATCGCCATGAACGGCCGCAGCAGCCCGCCATGGCGCCGGAACACCCCGCCCAGCACGCCGACCAGCGCCACCAGGGTGAAGCTCAGCGTGGTCAGCGGCGCCACCAGGCGCTTATGCGCCTCCACCCGCCATTTCGGGATGTCGCGCGGCTGCACCACCCCCTCCGGCGGGTTCAGCAGGTCGGCGATGCCCATCTCGCCGGCATCGCGCAGCCGCGCCCCGGTGGCCCGCGCCGGCGCGGCGAGATCGACCCAGTTCTCCTTGAAGCTCAGCACGTTGAGTTGCCCGGTGCGCGGATCGATGGCCTGGCGCGTGCCGTTCTCCAGCAGCACCCGCGGCCCGGTCGGCCCGTCCATCAGCCGGCCGCTTTCGGCCAGGATGGTGGCGCGCTGCGTGCGGTCGCGGGCGTCGTCGACCATGATGCCGCGCAGGCTGCCATCGGGCGCCTTGGCGCGGATATAGACCACCAGCTCGTCGCTGATCGTGGTGAACACGCCCTCCTGCAACAGGAAGGCGGCGATGTGGTTGCGGATCTCCCACTGGTACTCGCGGAACGACGTGGCGCTGGCCGGCACCAGCCACAGGTTGAGCGCGAAATGCATCGCCATCGTTACCGCGGCCACCGCCAGCGCGGGGCGTGCCAGCGCGATCGGCGACAGCCCGGCGGCGCGCATCACCGTCAGCTCGCGGTCCGCGGACAGGCGCTGATAGACGAACTGCACCACCACGAAGCAGGTGATCGGCAGGATCACGGCGATGAAGCCGGGGATCAGCAGCCCGGTCAGCTTCAGGAACACGGTGAAGGACAGGCCGCGATTGACCACCAGCTCGACAAAGCGCAGCGACTGCGTCAGCCAGATCAGCGCCACCAGCCCCAGCGTGACGATCAGCAGCGCTGCGAACAATTGCCGGAAGATGTAGCGGTCCAGCCGGGTGATCCGCAGCATGCCCATCAACGCGTCCATCGGCCGAGTTCGATCGCCCGGGCATAGCACGCCAGCAGCCGGCCGGTGACCACCTCGCGGGTGAAATCGGCGCGATAGGCGGCCGCTCCGGCGTCGACCAGGCGGGTGCGCAGCCCGGGATCGTCCTGCAGCCGCCGGATGCAGCCGGCCAGGGCGGCAGCGTCCTCGATGGCGCAGGTCAGCCCGGTCACCCCATCCGTGACGTATTGCCGCGCCCCGTCGGCCAGGGTGGCCACCAGCGGGCGGCGCATGGCCCAGGCCTCGACGATCACGGTGCCGAACGGCTCATAGCGGCTGGGCAGCACCACGACATCGCAGGCCTCGATCAGCGCCCGGCGGTCGTTCCGCCAGCCGAGGAAGCGGACGCGGTCGGACAGGCCGAGTTGTGCCGCCAACGCCTCGTATTCCGCGCGCGCCGGGCCTTCGCCGGCCAGCCACAGCACCACGCCGGGCAGATTCACCATGGCGTGCAGCATGGTGTCGATGCCCTTGACCCGGTGCATCCGCGCCAGCACCAGCAGCGCGAGCCGGCCGGGGGGGGCACCCAGGGCTTCGCGGTCCACCGGCGGCGCCTCCGGCATGGTGCCGAAGGTGTTGACCATGTGGCACCGCTCGGCCGGCAGGCGCTGCTTCAGCAGGTAGGCATGGATGTCCGGGGTGACACCCACAAAACTGTCGCTGCGGCGGAAGTATTTCAGGTCGTAGTAGTCGCCGAACCAGCCCAGCACCGGGCAGGGCATGGCCGCGGGGATGAAGGCGTTGGCGCGCGACATCCAGGCATGCACCAGGTCGGCGCCCTGGGCTGCCTCGCGGATCATGCGGCCGCGTCGCATCAGCCGGTCGGCGGTGGAGAAGCCCATGGTGTGCACCGGGATCCCGGCCGCGGCATAGCGCGCCAGCGCCGCCGGCCAGGGGCGGGTGATGACGGTCTGCGCCACGCCGCGGTCGTGCAGGCTCAGGATGGCGTCCTGGGCGAAGGTCTCCGCCCCGCCCATCTCCGCCCCGGCAATCACCTGCACCACACGCATCCGCGGGACCTGCCACAGGCGGCCGTGTCTGTCGAGGCGAGGGGGGGCGGGCCGGTGCGGCGGGCCGGTGCGGCGGGCCGGTGCGGCGGGCGGGGTTTTGGGACGATGTCCTTGGTTGCGGTCGTGGTCGGCGCGGCGTGTTGATATTATATCGGAACGAATGCGGGCGTGAGTCGGCGCCCTTCGGTTGGAGGGTGGTTTCAGCGTGGAACGGGCCGCGTCTGGTGCGTGTTCGGCGCGTGGCGACCCCTCGGCAAACCCGTTGCCCAAGGGGAGAGGGCTCTTTTTTTCCTTGAGGAGGGTGGGGCGCGGGCGGCGCGGGTGTGGCGGCGCTGGGCCTTGGTCATGCGGCGCGGGCGCATGCCGCGGTTGCGGATGCCGGCGAGAATCCAATCGGCGACGAGGCCGGCCTCGACATAGATGGCGTGCGGGGCGCGGCCGATGGCGCGCGGATACAGCGCGTACGGATCGGCGCCGCACAGGGTGTAGGCGTCGAACGGGTAGTCGTCTTCTTTTTCGTATTCTTCGTCTTGGGGGAGGAGCCAGGCCGCTTCGGGGTGCGCCAGCAGGCGCAGGAGCAGGGCGAGGATCAGGGCCACCAGCCCGTTGCCCGGGCGTGAGTCCGCGACCGCCCAAAGGGCGGCGTGCAGGCTGGCCGGGGGGTGGTCCGGGGTGTGGGGCATGGTTGGGTAGTAAGCATATTTTCCGGTTCGCTGGAAAGGAATTTTTCCGATTCGGGAAAATTTGCGTGAGTGGGGGTTGGGGAGGCAGCAAGGCAGCAAGGCAGCAAGGCAGCAAGGCAGCAAGGCAGAAAGAAAGCGGCCACAGAGGCACAGAGACACAGAGAAGCAAGGCAAGGGAGAACTTGGGGTGCAAATGATCGGGCTGTGGAGCGGGTGGTCACAAATTATTGCAATATGATGTTCCCGGCACGCCGCCGTCCTGTGGCTGGCCTTCTCGCTTGGCTTGCTTCTCTGTGTTTCTGTGCCTCTGTGGCTGCTTTCTTGCTTCCAATCCTTCGCTTCTATGCTGCCGTCTTACGCCTCCGCCCCCGCCCGCCGCCGTTCCCGGGCCGCGATGACGCTGAAGCCGATGGAGCGGAAGGGCTCCGGGGCGACCCAGTTGGCGGTGCCGTACGCCGCCAGGACATCGGCGTGCGCGCCATGGCCGGCGATGCGTTCGGCCAGGCGCTTGCCGAGAACGGTGCCCTTGACGATGCCGGAGCCGTTGCAGCCGGCCGAGGCATAGAGGCCCTCGCCGAGTTGGCCCCACCAGGGCGCGCCGTTCATGGTCAGCGCCGTGGTGCCGCCCCAGGCGTGATCGAGCCCGACCCCGGCCAGGGCGGGGTAGCGCCGGTGGAAGCAGGACAGCAGCGTGGCCTGGACCTGTTCGGCGGGCAGGGGGCGTTCATGGGCGTACATCGAGCGCACCAGCAGCCGGTCCGCCCCCACCCGGCGCACGGTGGTGCCCAGGCGGTGCGATGGCAGCAGGCCCCAGACCGGCATGTCGCCCAGGCTGCCCGGCGGCAGCGGGGCGCTGAGGGCGGCATAGGTGTAGATCGTCACCAGCCGGTCGCGCAGATGGCCGAAGTTGCGCGTGGCGGCGTTGGTGGCCAGCACGACGGCATCAGCGTGCACCCGGGCGTCGGCGGTGTCCACCAGCCAGCCGCCTTGCCGGCGCAGGCGCAGCACCGGGCTGCGTTCGTGCAGGGAGACATTCTCCGGCAGCGAATCCGCCAATCCGCGCACCAGGGCGGCGGGGTCGAGCAGATAGCCTTCCTCGGTCCACAGCCCGGCCTGATAATACTCGGTGCCGATCCGCGCCCGCAGCGCCGCGCGGTCCAGCAGGGTGTGCGGCACGCCCTGGGCCTGGACGGCTTCGTGCAGGGCGCGGACATTGACCTCGCCGAGATCGGTCGCCGCCCCCTTGATCCGCCCGGACTTCACCAGCCCGCACGCGATGCCGTGCCGGTCGCACAGCGCCATCAGCCAGTCCCAGCCTTCCTCGGTCAGCCGGTTCTGCCGCGCCGTGGCCGCCAGCTCGGCCGGGTCGGTGGAGCCGGGGATGTCGCGCGGGCTGGCGAAGCCGGAATTGCGCGCCGATGCGCCCTCGCCGACCTCGGTTGCCTCCAGCACCACGATGCGCGCGGCGGGATCCAGCTCCGCCAGCCGCCGCGCGGCCCCCAGCCCGGTATAGCCGGCGCCGATCACGGCGTATTTCGCCCGGATCTCACCGGTGGCCGGCGGGCGCGGCGTGCGCGGCGGCAACAGGGCGTTGAAGCCGCAGCGATCGGGGTAGGCGGGGTGCATGCTCATTCCGGCGTGCCGAGATAGGCCGCGATCACGCGGGGATCGGCCGAGACTTCCTCTGGCGTGCCCTCGGCGATCCGCGCGCCGGCGTCCAGCACCACGACGCGGTCGGAGATGCGCATCACCGCGGCCATGTCGTGCTCCACCAGCAGCATGGTGGTGCCGCGGGTGCGCACGCGGCGCAGGATGTCGCAGACCTCCTCGGTTTCCGCCGGGTTGAGGCCGGCGCAGGGCTCGTCGGCCAGCAGCAGGGCCGGGCGGGCGGCGATGGCGCGGGCGATCTCCAGCCGGCGCAGAAAACCCACCGTCAGGTCGCCGGCCAGCCGCTCGGCCCAGTCGGTCAGCCCGGCCATGGCCAGCGCCCGGGCGGTCACCGCATCGACATCGCGCGGGCCGTCGCGGCCGAACAGCGCGCCGATGCGGACATTGTCGTGCACGCTGATCTCGGGGAAGGGCTTGGCGATCTGGAAGGCGCGGGCGACGCCGCGGCGCGCGATCGCCACGGTGGAGAGCCCGTCGATGCGCTCGCCGTGGAACAGGATCTCGCCGGCGTCCGGCGCCAGGTAGCCGGTGGCCAGGTTGAAGATGGTCGACTTGCCGGCACCGTTCGGGCCGATCAGGCTGGTGATGCTGCCTTCCTCCACCTGCAGGCTGACGTTGTCGGTGGCGACCAGGCCGCGGAAGCGCTTCGTCACCCCCTTCAGCTCCAGGATCGGGGCGTTCATGCGGCGGCCGCCCGCCGCCGGCGCCACGCGTGCCAGGTGCCCATGATCCCCTTGGGAGCGGCCAGCACCAGCGCCACCAGCATCGCCCCGGTCAGGAACATGTGCAGGTTGAGGAAGCCGCCCAGCACCACCTGCGTCAGCACCACCATGACCGCCGCCCCGATCAGCGGCCCGACCAGCGTGCCCATGCCGCCCAGCAGGTTGTAGACGATCATGTTGAGCGAGAAGTCGGTGCGGTAGACGGAGGATGTGGTGATGTAGCCCAGCGAATGGGCATAAATCACGCCGAGCGCGCCGGTGAGCGTGGCCGAGAGCACGAACATGGTGATCTTGTAGCGCTCGGTGGGCACGCCGAGCATGCGGGCGGTGTCCTCGTCTTCGCGCATCGCGGCGAGGCCCTGGCCGATGCGAGTGTTTTTCACCGCAAACGCGATGGCCAGGATCAGCCCGGTGGCGATCAGGAGCAAATAGTAGAACACCGCCTCCGTGCGCAGCCCGAAGGCGGGGATGCGGGGGAAGACCAGGCCCATCGAGCCCTTCAACGCGTCGATCGAGTTGGTCAGCTCGGCCAGCACCTGTGCCACGCCCAGCATGGCGACGGCGAAGTAGATGCCGCGCAGGCGCAGGATCGGCCAGGCGACAACGGCGGCGGCCAGCGCGCAGACCGCCATGCCCACCAGCAGCCCCAGCCCCAACCCGGCCAGCGGCTGCGCGCGCATGAAGTCCGCGCCCAACACCCCGGTCTCGAACAGCCCGGCGGCAAAGGCGCCCAGGCCGATGAAGGCGGTGTGGCCGAAGCTCCAGTAGCCCGCGAAGCCGCCGAGCAGGGTCCAGGCCAGGCCGAGCCCGGTCGAGAGCAGGATCAACTGGCCGACGCGGACGTGGAACGGCATGGCCACGAAGGGCAGGGTGGCCGCGGCGGCGATCCCGACGACGGTCAGCAGCACCCACCAGCGGTGGCGGCGCAGCGCCTCGGCCAGCATCAGCGGGTCCCCGCGAAGGCGTTGCCCAGCAGGCCGGAAGGCCGGACCATCAGCATCAGCACGAGAATGAGAAACATCATCACATTGGGAAACGCCGGGCCGATCAGCTGGGAGGTCGCCGTGGAGATCAGCCCCAGCAGCAGCCCGCCCAGCAGCGCGCCGGAGGGCGAGCCGACGCCGCCGAGGACGACGACGACGAAGGCGTTCATGGTCCAGTTGGCTTCGTCGGGCGGGGAGAAGGGCAGGACGATGCCGAGAATGGCGCCCGAGGCCCCGGCGAAGGCCGCCGAGACGCCGAAGGTCACGGCATAGACGTGGCGGGCGTTGACGCCGCAGAGGCGGGCGGCGAGCTCCTGTTGCGCGGTGGCGCGGATGACCCGCCCGATGCGGGTGCGGTTCAGGACATAGGCGAGCGCGCCGAGCAGGGCGAGGCTGGCCAACAGCGCGGAGATGCGCACCATGTCGACGGTCAGCGCGCCGAGGCGGACATAGCTGAAGGCCCAGCCCGGGGAGATGCTCTTGAAATCCGGGGAAAACGCCAGCGCCAGGGCGTTGCGCAGCATCAGCGCCACGCCGAAGGTGACCAGCATCGAGGCCAGCAGCGAAGAGCGGTCGACCGCGAGCTGGATCAGCCCGCGCTGATAGGCGTAGCCGGCCGCGAACATCACCGCCATCACCGGCGGGATGCACAGCAGCGGATCAAGCCCGGTGGTGTGCCAGGCGAACCAGGTCAGATAGGCGCCGATCAGCACGATGGCGCCGTGGCTGAGATT
>JBIPLY010000388.1:0-4103 GCA_044369385.1 Acetobacteraceae bacterium
AGCAATTCGTCGGACGGATTGCCCCACGGCGTGCCGACGCGATGCCAGCGCGTGCGCTCCAGCCCGGCGATGTCATAGATGCCGGAGCCGCCGATGATGCCGATGACCGGCGTGATGCTGCCCATGGGGGGAGTCCTCAAGAAAACGCCGCCGCGCCCGGTGGGGACGCGGCGGCGCGCATGTGAACGAAGCCGGCGGGATCAGTGGGCGTCGGCCCACACCTTGCGCTTGGCGGCATAGGTGACGCCGGTCATGAAGATCAGGAACAGCACCACCTTGACGCCCATGCGCTTGCGCGTCTCGGCCTCCGGCTCGGCGGCATAGGCCAGGAACACGGTGACGTCGCGCGCCATCTGCTCGATGGTGGCGCGCGTGCCGTCGGCATAGGTCACCCGCCCGTCGCTGAGCGGCGCCGCCATGGCGATCTGGTGGCCGGCGAAATACTTGTTGTAGTGCATGCCTTCGCCCACGGTGACCCCCGCCGGCGGATCGATGTAGCCGACCAGCAGGGCATAGAGCTGGTCCGCGCCGCCCGGCCGCGCCTTGATCATCACCGACAGATCCGGCGGATAGGCGCCGTTGAATGCCGCGCGCGCGGCCTTCTCGTTGGCGTAGGGCGCCTTGAACCGGTCCGACGGCAGCCCGGCCCGTTCTTTCGGCGCGCCGGCGTCATCGGTGTCCGGGATCAACACCGCCGCGGCGATCGCCTCGATCTCCTTGGCGTTCAGCCCGATCCCGCCCAGGTCGCGATAGGCGACGTATTTCAGGCCGTGGCAGGCGGCGCAGACCTCGGAATAGACCTGGAAGCCGCGCTGGGCGGCCGCACGGTCATAGGTGCCGAACGGCCCGCTGAAGCTCCAGATCTGCGGCGGGAACTTGATATCCCCCCCGGCGGCGTGCGCGGCGGTGGGCACGGCGAATGCCATCAGGGCCATCGCCGCGAGGGTGCGCAGGATCTTCATCACGCCTTCTCCATCGCAGCGGCGCCTGGCGGCAAGACGGCCCGGCTGATGCTTTCCGGCAGCGGCAAGGGCCGCTCGAACTTGCCCAGCACCGGCAGGATCACCAGGAAATGCAGGAAGTAATAGGCCGTGGCGATGCGCGACAGCACCACCCAGATGCCCTCGGCCGGCTTGCCGCCCGCGATCCCCAGCACCACGCAGGCCACCACCAGCACCCAGAACAGGATGCGATAGACCGGGCGGAAGCGCGCGCTGCGCACCTTGGAGGTGTCCAGCCACGGCAGGGCGGCCAGCACCGCGATCGCGCCGAACATCAGCAGCACGCCGCCGAGCTTGTCCGGCACCGAGCGCAGGATGGCGTAGAACGGCAGGAAGTACCATTCCGGCACGATATGCGCCGGCGTCACCAGCGGGTTGGCCGGGATGTAGTTGTCCGCATGCCCCAGGTAGTTCGGCGCGAAGAACACGAACACGGCGAAGACCATCAGGTAGACGCAGATGCCGACGCTGTCCTTGACCGTGTAGTACGGATGGAACGGCAGCGTGTCTTGCGGCCCCTTCACGTCGATGCCCAGCGGGTTGTTCGACCCGGTGATGTGCAGGGCGGCGATGTGCAGGAAGATCACGCCCACCAGCACGAACGGCATCAGGTAATGCAGGCTGAAGAACCGGTTCAGCGTGGCGTTGCCCACCGAGAAGCCGCCCCACAGCCAGGTGACAATCGAGTCGCCCACCAGCGGGACGGCCGAGAACAGGTTGGTGATGACGGTCGCACCCCAGAACGACATCTGGCCCCAGGGCAGCACGTAGCCCATGAAGGCGGTGGCCATCATCAGCAACAGGATCACCACGCCCAGGATCCACAGCAGCTCGCGCGGCGTCTTGTACGACCCGTAGTAGAGCCCGCGCAGCATGTGGATGTAGACCACGATGAAGAACATCGAGGCGCCGTTGGCGTGCACGTAGCGCAGCAGCCAGCCGTAGTTCACGTCGCGCATGATGCGCTCGACGCTGTCGAAGGCCATCGTCTCGTGCGGCGTGTAGTTCATCGCCAGGAAGATGCCGGTGGCGATCATGATGACCAGGTTGATCATCGCCAACGCGCCGAAATTCCACAGGTAGTTGAAGTTGCGCGGGGTCGGGAAGACCCCGTACTCCTTCTGCAGCATGGTGAAGATGGGTAGCCGCGAATCCACCCAGTTGATGACGGGGTTCTGGAACTCGCTCTTGTGCAGGCCGGCCATGGGCATGTGCTCCGAAGGCTGCGATCGCGCGACGGCGATCAGCCGATCTTGATCTTGGTGTCGCCGTCGAAAGCGTAAGGGGGGATCGGCAGGTTGGTCGGGGCCGGTCCCTGGCGGATGCGCCCGGAGGTGTCGTAGTGGCTGCCGTGGCAGGGGCAGAACCAGCCGCCGAATTCGCCGCGCACTTCGGTGCTGCGGTTGCCCAGCGGGATGCAGCCCAGATGGGTGCAGACACCGACCACGATCAGCCATTGCTCCTTGCCCGGTTTGACCCGGGTTGCATCCGGAGCGGGATCGGGCAGGCGGGCGGCCTCGTCGTCGCGCGCCTTCTTGATCTCGTCCGCGGTGCGGTGGCGCACGAACACCGGCTTGCCGCGCCACATCACCGTGATCGCCTGCCCGGCGACCACCGGCGACAGGTCGACCGTGATCGACGACAGCGCCAGCACGTCGGCGGCCGGGTTCATGCTGTTGATCAGCGGCCATGCGATCGCGCCCACGCCGACAGCGGCGCCGGCGCCGGCGATCAGCTTGATGAAGTCGCGCTTCGTGACCTCGGCCCCGCCCGGGTGCGGGGCAGTATGGGGGGCGGCGGCGCTATCAGCCATGCGTGACCTCGATCGATCTGCCCTCGCGGGCGTTTCGTGCCTGAATCCCCGCGGCCGGGGATATCGGTGCGGATTAATCCCCCAAGCGCCCATGGGCAAGGGCCGCCGGGTCGCATTCGGGCAACAAATCGCGCCGAGGCACAGCTTAGGGGCGGTGCGTGCCCTCCGCAACACGCCCTGACCGGGCTATCGTGGCGCCGAGGAGCCCCGCATGACCGACACCCCCCCGCCCCACGCCGCCCTGCAACCCGCCACCCGCGCCTGGTTCGAGAGCCTGCGCGACCGGCTCTGCGCCGCCTTCGAGGCAATCGAGGGCGAAGCCGCCGGCCTGGACCAGTACGGCCCGGGCGCCCCCGGCCGCTTCGTGCGCTCCGCCTGGTCAAGACCAGGCGAGAACGGCGAGGGCGGCGGCGGCGTCATGAGCGTCATGCGCGGGCGGGTGTTCGAGAAGGTCGGGGTGAACGTCTCGACCGTGATGGGCGAATTCAGCCCGGATTTCCGCGCCCAGATCCCCGGCGCGGCCGAAGACCCGCGCTTCTGGGCCAGCGGCGTCAGCCTGGTCGCCCACATGGCCAGCCCGCGCGTGCCGGCCGCCCATTTCAACACCCGCATGATCGTGACCACCCGCGGCTGGTTCGGCGGCGGCGGCGACCTGACGCCGATGCGCCTGGAGGCGCCCGAGGCGGTGGCCGACGCCGCCGATTTCCACGCCGCCTTCCGCGTCGCCTGCGATCGCCACGACCCGGCGTACTATGAAAAATTCAAGGAGTGGTGCGACCGCTACTTCTTCCTGCCGCACCGGGGCGAGGCGCGCGGCGCCGGCGGCATCTTCTACGACCAGCACGCCACCGGCGATGTCGAGGCCGATTTCGCCTTCACCCGCGATGTCGGCCTGGCCTTCCTCGATTCCTATCCGGCGATCATCCGCCGCCGCATGGCCGAACCCTGGACCGCCGCGGAGCGCCAGCATCAACTGGTCCGCCGCGGCCGCTATGTGGAATTCAACCTGATCCACGACCGCGGCACCCTGTTCGGCCTGAAGACCGGCGGCAATGTGGAGGCGATCCTGATGAGCCTGCCGCCGGCGGTGGCCTGGCCGTGAGCCACCCGGCGCTCGATCATATCGAGAAGACGCTTGCCGACGCCTATCGCAAGGAGATCGACCAGGAGGAGAACATCTGGCGGTCGCTCCCGTTCTTCGCCGCCACGCTCGCCTTGCAATTGGCGGTCGTGGTCCAGATCGGACAGCGCGTCGCCGACCTGCCATCCGCACGATGGTGGGGCAGTCT
>JBIPLY010000389.1:0-4093 GCA_044369385.1 Acetobacteraceae bacterium
TGTTCAACGACATCGGCGACGAATATGTCGCGATGCCAGACATCTACCTGCGCTCGAACGGCCAGTTCGTGTTCTGGGGCCGCGGCGCTTCGGCGGTCGGGCTGTCGATGGAGATCGAGGGCGAAGGCATTGGCGTGATCATCGGCGACGACGCGCTGATCAGCAACGGCGTCTGGATCCGCAACCACGACATGCACGCCATCCACGACCTGCGCACCGGCACGCGCATCAACCGTCCGCCGGTGCAGACGGTGATCGAACGCCATGTCTGGCTCGGCCAGGACGCCATGCTGCTGGGCACCGAGCGCATCGGCATGGGCGCCATCGTCGGCACCCGCTCCCTGGTCAAGGGCACCGTGCCGCCCCGCGTCGTGGTTGCCGGCACCCCCGCCCGGGTGATCCGCGAGGGCGTGAGCTGGGGCCGCTCCAACAACGGCATGACCGCCGCCGAACGCCTGTCCATCGGCCTGCCGGAAGCGCCGGAGGCCTGAGCGCGCGGAGTAAGGGAAATCGCAACCTTCGCGCCGCTACGGTTGCGAACAGGCTCGCGCGCGGCTATTCCTCCGGCCCGGCACGGCCATGGACCGGTTCGCCCAGCAAGGAGGTCTTTCGTTGCCGCAAGCAGCCTATATCCCCCACATCGACCTCCTGCTTCAGGCGCTGCGGGTCAACCGCGACCGGCTGAACAGCAAGTCGAAGATCGCCATCGACGCCAAGCTGCTCAAGACGCTGCTGCAGACGATGGTGGCCAACGCGCCGTTCTCCGAGGAGTTCTACAAGGAGAACTACCCGGACCTCGCCGCCGCCAACCGCTCCGGCCAGATCCCCGACCTGCACCAGCATTTCGTCGAGACCGGCTTCTTCGAGGGCCGCTTCGGCGCCCCGCCGTCGGTCGACGAGGCCTATTACACCAGCACCTACAAGGACGTCGGACAGGCCGTGCTGAAGGGCGACGTCTCTTCCGGCATGGAGCACTACCTGCGCTCCGGTGCCGCCGAGGGCCGCGTGCCGAACGAGGATATCCGCCCGGCGCTCGAAGCCTGGATGCTCGTGCTGCGCGAATAGCCGCCGCTGATGACCGCCGCCAGCCGGCGATCCTGCCCGCCCGACAGGATCGCCCGACCATGATCAGTCCCGAGGGCGGGAGCCGCCGATGAGCGAACTGATGCGCACCCACCGTGCGCTGTGCACGCCTTTCGTCAGCGAGGACCTGTTCCGGCGGGCCTTCGGGGCAGGGCGTGCCAACATCGGCACGGTGGCGCGCTATCTCTCCACCGCGGTCCCCGACCGGCCCATGCTGTCGTTCTACTTCGACGCCGCCTTCTACCTCGATGCCAATCCCGACGTGGCCGAGGCCGGCATCGACCCGCTGCTGCACTTCATCGAAACCGGCGTGCTGGAAGAGCGCGCGCCGCACCCGCTGGTCGACCTCAAATACATCCTGACCCAGGATTCCGGCCTGCTTGGCAGCCCGCCGCAGATCGAGCTCCTGGTCGACCTGCTGGAATACGACCTGGCCGTCCCCAGCCCCTATTTCGACCCCGCCACCTACCGCGCCTCGCTCGGCGACACCGCGCCCGCCAACGCCCTGCTGCGCCACTTCCTCACCGAGGGCCTCTGGGCCCGCCACGCTCCCAACCCCTGGCTCGACCTGTTCTGGTACGCCGAGCAGAACCCGGATGTCGCCCCCGGGGGTGTCAGTGATCCGTACTCCGCGCTGCGCCACTTCGTGCAGTCCGGCGATGCCGAGGGCCGCCCCGCCAGCCCGGATTTCGACGGCCGCCAATACCTGCTGCGCAACCCCGATGTCGCCCAGGCCGGCATGCTGCCGCTGCGCCACTTCATGACCCAGGGCCGCGCCGAAGGCCGCGAGGCCCCGCCGGTCGCCATCGCCGCCGCCCCGCAGACCCGCGCCGCGCCGCAGGCGGATATCGGCCTGCCCTATCCCATCGAACCCGCCGATGCCGTGGCCATGGACGCCCAGATGCGCGCCCGCGTCGCCCAGATGCGCCAGCAGCGCAAGGACGCCGTCAGCGTCGGCCCCGCGCCGCGGCTGCGCTCCGCCACGCCCTCCGACGACATCGCCATCCTTGAGTTCCCCGCCGCCCCCGCGCCGCGCGTCTCGATCCTGATCCCGGTCTACAACGAGCTCGACGTCACCGTGGAATGCCTGCTGGCGCTCCAGCAATCGATGCCCGAGGCCAGTGTCGAGGTCATCATCGCCGACGACTGCTCCACCGACCCCGACGTGCAGCGCCTGGCCGAGGTCCCGAACCTGGTCTATCTGCGCCAGGACACCAACGCCGGCTTCATCGGCAACTGCAACGCCGCCTTCGACCGCTGCCGCGGCGAATACGTCCTGCTGCTGAACAACGACACCCAGGTGATGCCCGGCGCCATCGACCTGATGGTGGCCGCCCTGGATGCGGACAAGACCATCGGGGCCGCCGGCCCGAAGCTGATCTACCCCGACGGCCGCGTCCAGGAAGCCGGCTGCATCCTCAAGCCGAACGGCGAGGCCGGCATGGTCGGCCTGTTCGCCGACCCCAACGAGGGCGGCTACTGCTATGACCGCGACGTGCCGTACTGCTCCGGCGCCGCGCTCATGGTTCGGCGTCATCTTGTCGGCGACACGCTGTTCGACACCGCCTTCCGCCCCGCCTATTGCGAAGATGCCGATCTCTGCCTGCGCCTGATCGATGCCGGATACCGCATCCGCTTCGTCAGCGGCGCCGTCGTGCTGCACCATCTCAGCGTCTCGTCGAACCGCCAGTCGGTCACCCGCAAGCTGCGCACCATCACCCGCAACCAGCAGACCCTGGCCGAGCGCTGGGGCGATCTGCTGGTGCGCATGAACCGCGTCCGCACCCTGGCCTTCTACCTGCCGCAGTTCCACCCCACCCCGGAGAACGACCTCTGGTGGGGCCCCGGCTTCACCGAATGGACCAACGTCACCAAGGCGCGCGCCAGCTACACCGGCCAGTACCAGCCGCATCTGCCGGCCGATCTCGGCTTCTACGACCTGCGCACGCCGGACACCCTGCGCCGCCAGGGCGAGATGGCCGCCCGCTACGGCATCGACGGCTTCGTGGTCTATTACTACAATTTCGGCGCCCGCCGGGTGCTCCACAAGCCGATGGAAGTGGTCCGCGCCAACCCCGACATCCCGTTCAACTGGTGCCTGTGCTGGGCCAACGAGAACTGGACCAAGCACTGGGACGGCGGCTCGCGCGAAATCCTGCTGGAACAGAAATACGACGACGCGACCCTCTCTTCCATCGTCGCCGACGCCGTGGAACAGGCCGCCGACCCGCGCTACATCCGCGTCGACGGCAAGCCGCTGTTCCTGCTCTACCGCCCGCTGCTGCTGCCGGACTGCCGCGCCTTCGCCGCCATGGCCCGCAAGGGCTTCGCCGACGCCGGCTTCCCCGGCGTGCACCTGGTCTATGTCGAGAGCATGGAAGCGGTCGATCGCGGCGCCCGCCCGGCCGATCTCGGCTTTGACGCCGCCGTCGAATTCCCGCCGCAGGGCCGCGCCGCCCCCTCCGACACCCCGATCGAGGTGCTGAAGGACGGCTGGGCCGGCGCGCGCTATGACTACCCGGAAACCGTGCTGAACTTCCTGCGCCGCGACCTGGCGCCTTATCCCCGCTATCCCGCCGTGTTCCCCTCCTGGGACAACACCGCCCGCCAGCCCCTGCGCGGCAACATCTTCGACGGCATCAGCCCCGAAGCCTTCCGTGTCTATGCCGAGGAAAAGCTGGAGGAAGCCCGCCAGTTCCACATGGGCGGCGAACGCCTGATGTTCGTCAATGCCTGGAACGAGTGGGCCGAGGGCACGCATCTGGAACCCGACATCGCCTATGGCCACCGCTGGCTGGAAGCGCTGCGCGATGCCGTGACGGCGAAGCGGTGGGCATAGTGGAAAAGCAAGCGCCTTCTTTTTTTGAAAAAAAAGAAGCAAAAAAACTTTCATCCATTTGCGCCTGCGCTCCCGCCCTGCCCGGGAGAGCACTCCGCCAACGAATTAAGTTTTTTTGCTTCTTTTTGTTCACAAAAAGAAGATTCTTCCTTCCTTCCTTCTGTCTCCAGG
>JBIPLY010000390.1:0-4085 GCA_044369385.1 Acetobacteraceae bacterium
GACGCTTGCCTTCTGGGCGGTGGCGATCAGCTTCGCCCTCAGCGGGGTGATCATGACGGCGCTCAGCGTCCATCTGGTGGCGGTGCTGCAGGCAATGGCGCTGGGCACCGGGGCCTATCTGGTGGCGATGCTGATGGGGCCGGCGCAGGTGCTGATCCGGCTGACCGATGCGCTGTTCTGGCGCGGGCTGCACCCGTTGGGGGTTGGCCTCATTTCCGCACTCGTGCTGCCGCTGGCGGTGCTGATGCTGTTGCTGCCGCTGCCGGCGATGGTGGCCGGCGCGGTGTTCGCGGTGCTGTTCGGCTTCGGCCAGGGGTTGTCGAGCATTGTGCGCGGCACCATCCCGCTGGCGCTGTTCGGCGCCGACCGCTTTGCCTCACGGCTGGGGCGCATGGCCGCGGTGCGCACCCTGCTGGGCGCCGGCGCGCCGTTCCTGTTCGCGGCCGGGCTCGAGATGATCGGGGCCCGCGGCTTGCTGTGGGTGACGATTGGTTTCGGGCTGGTGGCGATGCTGCCGCTGCTGGCGGTGGCGATGGTGTATTGGCGCGCCCGGCGGGTGGCGTAGTCGGGCGTCAGGGCATGCGGATGGTGGCGCGATAGGCGTGCCAGCTGGCATGGCCGACCAGCGGCAGCGTGACGGCCAGGCCGACAAACCCCAGCACCAGCCCCGCCCCGGTGAACAGCACCACCAGCGCCGCCCACAGCGCCATGGTGCGGGCATTCAGCACCACGGCGATCACGCTGGTCACCAGCGCCTCCAGCACGCCCACGCGGCGATCGAGCAGCATCGGCAGGGAAAACGCCCCGGCGGCAAAGGCGATCGCCGCCATCACGCCGCCCACCAGCGTGCCGACGAACAGGAATGACAGGCCCTCGGCGGTGAACAGCGTGGCGTTCAGCAACGCCTGCACGTCCAGCATCGAATAGGGAAAGAAGATGGCGAAGATCAGCGCCGCGAAGCGCATCCACAGCACCAGGAACGCCACCAGCGCCAGGCCAAGCGCCAGGATCGCCCCGGGGTTGCTCCGCCAGGCCCCCAGCGCCCCGCCCAGCGTCGGCGCCCGCCCGGCCTCCCGCTCGCGGCTGAGCGCGTAGTAGCCGACGGTCAGCGCCGGGCCGACCAGCATGAAGCCGACCACCAGCGGCGCAGTCAGGTAGAACAACCCGGCAACGGTGAGGCCCAGGGTCAGCAGCGCGCCGGCGACGACAACAATCAGGCCCAGCGCAATGCTGGTCATCGGGGCGGCACGGAAATCGGCCCAGCCGGCGGCAAGCCAGCGGAACGGCTCCTCCGGCCCGACGGCACGGATGCGATCGGCATAGGGCAGGCCGGTACGGGCGAAATCCTGCTCGCTGTGGTCGGACATGACGTTCCCCGCGAAGCTTCGGCCGCAGTATCGCGGCGAATCGGCGGCCGGTTCAATCCGGCTCGATCATGTCGCACCGAAACCCCTCGCCCCAGCGCGACAGGCGCATCGTCGACGGCGTGGGGAAATGGGAGGTGCAGCACAGCGTGCCGGCCTCGCAATGCGCCTCCAGGAACGCGCGCCGCGTGGCAGCGGACTGCACCGGGTCGGCATCGGCGCGCATCGACAGCGCGGGATAGCGGGCCTGCAGCCGCGTGTGGATCAGGTCGCCGGTGAACACCGCCGCGGTGCGCCCGCGGCCGAGCTCCACGGCGACATGGCCCGGCGTATGGCCGGGGGTGGGGGTCAGGCGCAGGTGGTCGCCGATCGCATGGGTGTCCGAGACCATCTCGGCCCGCCCCGCCTCGATCACCGGCAGCACGCTTTCGGCATAGACCGCGACCGGGGATTTGGCATGCAGCGCCGCCCAATGGTCGTACTCGCGCTGCGCAAAAACGTATTTCGCGTTCGGAAAGGTCGGCACCCAGCGGCCGTCCACCAGGCGCGTGTTCCAGCCGACATGGTCGACATGCATGTGGGTGCACAGCACGTAGTCGATCTGCTCCGGCGCCACCCCGGCGGCGGCCAGGGCGGCGAGGTAGCTGGGGTCCTGGCGCTTGTTCCAGGCCGGGAAGCGCGGGTTGGTCTTGTCGTTGCCGACGCAGCTGTCGATCAGCACGGTGAAATGCGGCGTGCGCACCACGTACGACTGGATGCACAGGATCAGCTTGCCGGTGGCGGGGTCCAGGTCGGTCGGCTCCATCCAGCCACGGTTCTCGGCCAGGACCGCGTCGGACAGGGCGGGCAGGAAGCCCTGCGCGGGCTCGAACGGCAGGGTCTGCTCGATCACGCGGTGGATGGCGGTATCGCCGACGCGAAAGGACAGGCGCATGGCGGGGGCTCCGGGTGCTCGGCAGGCGGGCGCGCATCATCCTTCGGAGCGGGCGGCTTGGCCAGTGGCCGAATGCGCCGGCGTTTACGTTTGGTAACGATAGCGTGAGCGATCAGGCCTTGAAAGCGCTATGGAGTGATGCAAGTTTCACGTTGAGCATACGATACGAAGGTGGGCCAAACAGGAGAGCGGGCGGATGCCAAGCAGTGCATGAACTGGATCGCGGTCAGATCGCGCGGCGCGCCATGAGGCAAGGCGCGTCGGTGCCCGAAGCCGCGGGCATGAATGGGCAGCACGCCGAATTGGCACGGCCCGTGCCGGTCGCCGTGCCCCACGGCGTGGTTCATGTGGTGGCGGCCGATCCCGACCTGCGCCGGGAGGTGGCGGCGGCGCTGCGCGACCAGCGGCTGGAGGTCCGCGAGTTCTGCCATCTGGCGGGCTTCGTCGAACAGGCCGGCACGCCAGCGGCCGGCTGCGTCGTGACTGTCGCCTGGAAGGACGACGCCGCCGGGCTGGTGGCGCAACTTGCGGATCGGGGCTGCGTTCTTCCCGTTGTGGTCGTGGTGCAGGCGCTGGATGTGCCGGCGGCGGTGCGGGCGATGAAGGCCGGGGCGGCCGATGTCGTGGCGCGGCCTTTCGCGCCCGCTGACCTGGCCGCGGCGGTGTGCGCCGCGATCGCCGCGCGCGAGGCCGCCACGGCCGATCCGGTGGCGGCCGCCTTGCACCTGCGCTTCGCGCGCCTGACCCGGCGCGAGCGCCAGGTGCTGGATGCCATCGTGCGCGGCGAGGCCAACAAGGGCATCGCGACATGCTTGGGCATCTCGCCGCGCACGGTGGAGGTGCACCGGGCGAAGGTCATGGAGAAGCTGGCCTGCCGCAACCTGCCGGATCTGGTGCGGCTGGCGATTCGGGCCGGGATGGCGGCACGGTGAACCAAAAGTTTCGGCCTTGTTCGTATGGCGTCAAAAATTAGGTAATCTACCGGATTATGTTTGTATGCTCGTCGGGCCATATTTGTTGAGTTGGCCGGTCCACCCGGATGCGGCGCCGGTCCGCAGCGCGGAGACCCACGCGATGTCCCAGGCCCTGTCTCGCCGCAGCTTCCCCCCGCCGGAGGCGTCGCGCCCGCGCGTCAGCACCGATTTCGCCGATGCCCTGCTGGCGGCACTCACCGAGATGGCCGCCCTCAGCCCGCGCCGGCAGGCCGACGTGGCGGTGGCGATGCGCCGCGCCGGGCTCAGCGCCGATGCCGAGGCGGTGGAAGCCGGCCTGGCCGCCCTGCTGCGCGATGGCTGCATCGAACCGCCGCTGGCGCTGTCCGATGGCGGCATCCTGGCCGCGGTCACCGTGCGCGGCGTCGAATACCTGGCCACCACCAGCCACCGCCATGCCGCGGCGGGGATGATCGCCGGACGGCTGGGCTAGGCTTTCACCGGGCGGTTTCGCGGCCGCCGGATTCCGGCTAAGCCCATGCGATGCCCATCCTGTTCCTGAATGCTGCCCGGCGGCTGACCGGCGCCCCCCCGCCGCCGGCCCGGCGGTCGCGCCAGGGCACAAGCTGATGTGCGGCCTGGCCGGGGCGATGACCCGCGACGGCGCGGCGCCCGATCCCGCCATTCTGGACCGGCTGCTGGCCGCCATCGCCCATCGCGGCCCGGACGGGCAGGGGCGGCTGGTGCGCGGCGGCGTGGCCCTGCTGCATGCGCGCCTGGCGATCGTCGATCTCACCACCGGCGACCAGCCGCTGTTCGCCGGCGCGCAGCCGGGCACCGGCCCGGCGCTGGTGG
>JBIPLY010000391.1:0-4077 GCA_044369385.1 Acetobacteraceae bacterium
GCCGGCGCCAGCCTCGGCACCGCCAGCGCCCAGGGCATCATCCAGAACGACGACGCCCAGTTCGCCATCGCCGCGGCCAGCGCCAACAAGCCGGAGGGCAATGCCGGCACCACCGCCTATACCTTCACCGTCACCCGCAGCGGCAACACCGCCGCGGCCAGCACCGCGGACTGGTCGGTGGCGGGTGCTGCCGGCTCCGGCACCAATCCGGCCAATGCCGCGGACTTCCCGGGCGGCGTGCTGCCCGCCGGCACGGTCAGCTTCGCCGCCGGCCAGACCAGCCGCACCATCACCGTGCCCGTCCTGGCCGACACCGTCCCGGAAACCAACGAGCGCTTCGCCATCACGCTCGCCAACCCCTCCGCCGGCGCCAGCCTCGGCACCGCCAGCGCCCAGGGCATCATCCAGAACGACGACACCAGCACGGTGGCCGTCGCCGCGGTCAGCGCCAACAAGCCGGAAGGCACCGGCACCGGCACCACCGGCTTCACCTTCGCCGTCACCCGCACCGCGATCGGCGCCGGGCAGACCGTGGCCTGGTCCGTGGCCGGGCTCGCCGGCGCCGGCACCGCACCGGCCGACGCCGCCGATTTCGCCGGCGGCGTGCTGCCCTCCGGCACCGTCACCTTCGCCGCCGGCGTCACCAGCCAGCTCGTGACCGTGAACGTGGTGCCCGACGCGCTCGGCGAGCTGAACGACCGCTTCGCCGTCACCCTGTCGGCCGCCTCGGGCGGCGCGGCGATCACCACCGCCAGCGCCCAGGGCATCATCCAGAACGACGACAGCAGCGTCGGCATCGGCCCGGCCACCCAGTCCCGCGCCGAGGGCCACAGCGGCACCACCGCCTACAGCTTCACCATCAGCCGCGGCGGCAGCACGGTGGCCGGGCAGACCGTCGCCTGGTCGGTGGCCGGCGCCACCGGCAGCGGCACCAACCCGGCCAGCGCCACCGATTTCGCCGGCGGCGTGCTGCCCGCCGGCGTGGTCACCTTCGCCGCCGGCCAGACCGCGCAGGTGGTCAAGGTCAACGTCGCCGGCGATACCGTCACGGAGCTGAACGAACGCTTCGCCGTCACCCTCTCCGCCCCGTCGCATGGCGCCACCCTGTCCAGCACGACGGCGCAGGCGCTGATCCTGGCCGATGATTTCGCCAGCACCGCGGCCAGCCAGACCCTGACCGGCACCGACAACCCCGACGTCTTCCTGCTCGGCGGCGGGCTGGACACGGTGATCGGCAAGGCCGGGGTGGACAGCTTCCGCTTCCAGCCCTCCGCCATCGGCCCGGCCGCCGGCAACGCCACCCTGCTGCAGGATTTCAGCCGCGCCGCCGGCGAGGTGATCGACCTGTCGGCGATCGACGCCATCGCCGGCGGCGTGACCACCGACGCCTTCAACTTCATCGGCACCGCGGCGTTCAGCGGCGCGGCAGGGCAATTGCGCTGGCAGGACACCGGCGCCCAGCGGCTGATCCAGGGCGACACCAACGGCGACATGGTGGCCGACCTGACCATCACCACCCTGGCCGCCGGGCCGGTGGATGCGGCCTGGTTCGTGCTGTAACGCTCAGGCCAGCCGCGCCGCCGCCGCAACCAGGGCGGCGTGGCTGAAGGCCTGCGGGAAATTGCCCAGCAGTGCGCCGCTATGCGGGTCCGCCTCCTCGGCCAACAGCCCGACATCGTTGCACAGCCCGGCCAGCCGGGCGAACAGCGCCTCCGCCTCCGCCCGGCGCCCCTGCAGCACATAGACCTCGACCAGCCAGAAGCTGCACGCCAGGAACGCCCCCTCCCCCGGCGGCAGCCCGTCGGTGCCGGCCCCGGTGTCGTAGCGCAGCACCAGCCCGCCCGGCATCAGTTCGCGCTCGATCGCCGCCACGGTGGCCGCCACGCGCGTATCGTCGGCCGGCAGGAACCCGACCAGCGGGATCTGCAACAGGCTGGCATCCAGCGCCATATCGCCAAAACTCTGGGTGAAGCAGCCGCGGACGGGGTCGACCCCCTCGGCGCAGACCGCCGCATGGATGCGCCGGCGCAGCCCCCGCCAGGCCGCCAGCGGCGCCGGCAGGCCGAAGCGCTCGGCCGCGACGATGCTGCGATCGACCGCCACCCAGGCCATCACCTTGGAGAAGGTGAAATGCCGGCGCGGCCCGCGCACCTCCCAGATGCCCTCGTCCGGCGCCTGCCACACCCCGGCCAGGTGGGTCACCAGCGCCTGTTGCAACCGCCAGCTCTCGGGATCGGCCGGCAGCCCGGCTTCGCGCGCCTCCAGCAGCGCCATCATCACCACGCCGAACACGTCGTGCTGCATCTGCCCGGCTGCCCCGTTGCCCACCCGCACCGGCCGCGCCCCGCCATGGCCGGGCAGCCAGTCCACCTCCCATTCCGCCAGGTGCCGCTCGCCGGCCAGGCCATACATGATCCGAAGCTGCCCCGGGCTGCCGGTCACCGCCCGGTGCAACCAGTCGCGCCAGGCCCGCGCCTCGTCCAGGTAGCCCGCCGGCACGAAGGCCCGCAGCGCCAGCGCCGCATCGCGCAGCCAGCAATAGCGGTAGTCCCAGTTGCGCGTCCCGCCCGGCTGCTCCGGCAGCGAGGTGGTCGGCGCCGCCACCATCCCCCCGGTCGGCGCATGGATCAGCGCCTTCAGCGTCAGCAGCGACCGCCGCACCAGGCCCGCATGGGCGCCGCCGACCCGACCATGCGCCGCCCAGCGCGCCCAGAACCCCTCGGTCTCCTCCAGCACCAGCTCCGCCGGGCGCGCCCCCGGCGGCGCCGCGTGGCTGGGCGCATGCGCCAGGGTGAAGGCCAGCCGCTCGCCGGCCGCCACCGTGAACCGCGCCTCGCTCGACAGCCCGCGGCCGCGCACCGGCACCGGGCTGTACAGCACCACCTGGTCCGGCCCCGCCACGGCGCGGATGCCGGCATCGTCGGGCAGCCGCGTGACCCATGGCACCTCGGCGCCATAGCCGAAGCGCAGCGTCAGCGACAGGCGCATCGCCACCCGCCCGCGCCGTCCCTCGACGATGCGCACCAGCGTCCCGCCCTGCCCCTCCACTGGCCCGCCCACCGGCATGAAGTCGATCAGCGCCACTTCGCCCGCCGAAGTCGCAAACACCGTCTCCAGCACCAGCGTATCGCCGCGATACCCCCGGCGCACCCGCGGCTCGGCCGCCAGCGGGGCGATGCGCCAGCACCCGTGCGACTCGTCGCCCAGCAGGGCCGCGAAGCAGGCCGGGCTGTCGAAGCGCGGCCAGCACAGCCAGTCCACCGCCCCGTCGCGCCCGACCAGCGCCGCGCTGTGGCCATCGCCGATCAGGGCATAATCGGCGATCGCGCCGGCCATGCTCAGCGCGCCCGGCCCCAGGCCATGCCCTGCGCCGTCGGACAGGCGCAGGGTTCGCCCACCACGGCCGGCCGATCGAGCGGACAGACATAGGCCCCGGCATAGCAGCCCTCGTCGGCCACGGGCGGCGGCGGCGGCGGGTGGTAATACCCATGCGGCACCGCACCAACGAACCCCCCGCCGCGCCAATGGCCCTGGCCCGCCGCCGCCCCGCTCAGCGCCAGCCCCCCGGCCAAACTCCACACGAGACCCCATGCGATCAGCCGCATCGCCGCCTCCTTCCGCCCGAAACCCACAAGCAGGGCAGCCAAACCTTGACTTTGCGCGCCCGTTTGCCGATACGCCACACGGATGCGCGCGCCCCGCGCGCCTGCAGTGGCACGCCCGTATGGCCAGCATATGGCGCCACGATGGAAGCACAGACAATTTGACCGACACCACCACGCCCGCCGACCCCACGCCGCCCGATGCGGAGGCCCCCCTCCAAGCGGCCGCGCCCGCCGCCGACCAGGCGGAGTACGATTACCCGGACGAGCCGGAACCCGCGGAGCAGAACGGCTTCGAGGCCCTGGGCCTGTCGCCCGAGATCGTGCGCGCCGTGGTCGAAAAGGGCTACACCCAGCCCACGCCGATCCAGGCGCAGGCGATCCCCTATGTCCTGATGGGCCGCGACATCCTCGGCACCGCCCAGACCGGCACCGGCAAGACCGCCGGCTTCACCCTGCCGATGCTCGATATCCT
>JBIPLY010000129.1:0-9830 GCA_044369385.1 Acetobacteraceae bacterium
GGGCCGGGGGGTTTGGGGGGGGGGGGGGGGGGGGCGGGGGGGGGGGGGGGGTGCCGGCGGCGCGGGCGGCGGCTGCGATTCGTCGCGCGATCTCGGCGCGGATCGGCGCCTCGGCCGGCATGTCGGCGGCCAGCGCCAGCCAGGCGGCGATGGCGGCGGCGTGGCGGCCGGCCTGGGCGTCGGCCTGGGCGAGGTAGTAGCGGGCGATCGGGTTGTCCGGCTCCTCGGCCAGCACCTCGGCGAAGCCGCGCAGCGCCGCCTCGCCCACGATGCCGTCGGCGGCGAGCACGGCGGCCTCCAGCGCGATGGCGCGCAACTCGGGCGTGGCCGGCAACAGGGCCAGCGCCCGGCGGAAGGCCTGGTCGGCCGCCCCCCACTGGCCCAGCGCGCTGCGGGTGCGGCCGAGCAGCAGCCAGGCCTGGCCGTCGCGCGGGTCGGCGGCCAGGCGGCGGTCGAGCTCGGCCAGGCCGCGGCGCAGCACGGCCTGTTCGGGGTCCTCGGGGCGGCTGGCGAAGGGCTGGGCCGGCAGGTCCGGGGCGCCGGTGGCGATGTAGATCCCGCCCGCGGCGCTGGCGGCAAGCAGCACCAGCACCAGGGCCAGGGCCGGGTTGCGGCCGCTGCGGGGCGGGAGGGTCTCGGCTTCGGCGCGGAGCAGCCGGCGCTGGATTTCCAGCCGGGCGGCGGCGGCTTCGGCGGGGGCGATCAAGCCGCGGGCCTCCTCGCGCACCAACTCGGCGAGCTGGTCGCGATAGACGGCGCGGTCGAAGCTTTCGCGGGATGGCGGCGGCGGGGCGGCGCGCAGCAGCGGGCGCACGACGATCAGCAGCACCAGCAGGGCCAGGGCGGTGGCGGCGAGGCTGAAGGCGATCACGACGCGTCCTCGCGCAGCAGGGTGGCGAGGCGGGCCTGTTCCTCGGGGTTGAGCGGGGCAGGGGGGGCGGCGGCGCGGCGGCGCAGCGTGGCCCAGGCGATCGCCCCGCCCAGGGCCAGCAGGGCGAAGGGGCCGAACCACAGCAGCCAGGTGTCGGCGCGCAGCGGCGGGCTGAGGCGCACGAAATCGCCGTAGCGGGCGACGAGGAAGGCGGTCGCCTGCGCATCGCTGTCGCCGGCCGTCAGGCGTTCGCGCAGCAGGACGCGGATGTCGCGCGCCAGGGTGGCGTTGGATTCGTCGATGGATTCGTTCTGGCAGACGACGCAGCGCAGCTCGCGCGACAGGGCGCGGGCGCGGCCCTCCAGCACCGGGTCGGTCAGGCGCTCGGCCGGGGTGACGGCCAGGGCGGGGGCGAGAAGCAAAACCAGGAGAAACTTCATGACCGCTCCAGGGCGCGCAGCAGCGGCAGCAATTCGCGCTCCAACAGGGCGGGGGTGAGCGGGCCGACGAAGCGTTTGCGGATGTGGCCGGCGCGGTCGATGACGTAGGTTTCCGGCACGCCATACAGCCCGAACTCGATGCCGG
Source organism: Acetobacteraceae bacterium (assembly GCA_044369385.1). GTDB lineage: Bacteria > Pseudomonadota > Alphaproteobacteria > Acetobacterales > Acetobacteraceae > CAMDGX01. The sequence goes on from JBIPLY010000129.1 coordinate 1,457, forward strand.
CGCGGCCGTCGCGGTCGATGCCGGTGGCGGCATAGGGATCGCCGAGCTCGGCCAGGAAGCGGCGGGAATCCTCCGGGCGGTCCTTGTAGGCGATGCCGACCAGGCGCACCCGCTCCTGCCGGGCCAGGCGCAGCAGCAGCGGGTGTTCGACGCGGCAGGGCGCGCACCAGGAGGCGAAGATGTTCAGCACCGTGACCTGGCCGCGCAGGGCATCGGTGGTCAGGCGCGGGCCGTCGCCGAGGCTGGGCAGGTCGATGGCGGGCATCGGCTTGTCGAGCAGTGCCGAGGGCAGCTCGCGCGGGTCGCGGCCGGAGAACAGGGCGAGGGCGAAATAGCCGGCCAGCGCCGTGAACAGCGCCAGCGGCAGGAGATAGACCAGGCGACGCATGGCGCTATTCCGCCGCCACCGGCAGCCCAGCCGGCCGGCGCGCCGCCGCCCCCACCCGCCAGCGCCGGTCCGTCAGGCTGACCACGCCGCCGAGCGCCATCACCACCGCCCCGAGCCAGATCCAGGAGACGATCGGCTTGTGATAGGCGCGCACCGTCCAGCCGGTCGCGTCGTCGCCTTCGCCCAGGGCCAGATACAGGTCGGCGGCCAGGCCGGTGCGGATCGCGGTCACGGCGGTGGTCATGCGCTGCACGGTGAACAGGCGGCGCTGCGGGTGCATGGTGTCCAGGACGACGCCGTCGCGGCGCACTTCGATCACGGCTTCCTCGGCGGTGAAATTCGGGCCGGGGACGCGCAGGACCTCACGCAGGCGCAGCTCGTAGCCGGCCACGGTGATGTGCTCGCCCGGGCGCAGGGTCTCGATGGTCTCCTGTTCGAAGGCCGACGCCGATACGCCGGCCACCAGCACGGCCATGCCGAAATGCGCCAGCGTCATGCCATAGGCCGCGCGCGGCAGGCCGGCGGCGCGGCGCAGGGAGTCGCCGGCGGGCAGGCGGAACAGGCGCACCCGCTCGGCCCATTCGGCCAGCACGCCGGCCGCGATCCAGGCGGCCAGGCCCAGCCCCAGGATCGCCAGCACCGGGGTGAAGCCGGCCATCCACAGCCCGCCCAGCACCACCACCGCCGCCGCCGCGAAGGCCACCCACAGCCGCTGCATCGCCGCGCGCAGGTCGCCGCGCTTCCAGGCCAGGTGCGGGCCGATCGCCATGGCGATCAGCAGCGGCGTCATCAGCGGCAGGAAGGTGCGGTTGAAGAAGGGCGGGCCGACCGAGATCTTCGCCCCGCCGACCGCGTCCATGAACAGCGGGTAGAGCGTGCCCAGCAGCACGGTGGCCGCGGCGGTGGCCAGCAGCAGGTTGTTCAGCACCAGCCCGCCCTCCCGCGAGATCGGCGCGAACAGCCCGCCGCCCTGGAGTGCCGGGGCGCGGACGGCATAGAGGGTGAGCGAGCCGCCGATGGCCAGCAGCAGCAGGCCGAGGATGAACACCCCGCGCGCCGGATCGACAGCGAAGGCATGCACCGAGCTGAGCACGCCGGAGCGCACCAGGAAGGTGCCGACCAGCGCCAGGCCGAAGGTCAGGATCGCCAGCAGCACGGTCCAGCTTTTCAGCGTATCGCGCCGCTCCACCACGATCGCCGAGTGGATCAGCGCGGTGCCGGACAACCAGGGCAGCAGCGAGGCATTCTCCACCGGGTCCCAGAACCACCAGCCGCCCCAGCCCAGCGTGTAATAGGCCCACCACGAGCCCAGCGCGATGCCCAGCGTCAGCGCGCACCAGGACACCAGCGCCCAGGGCCGCACCCAGCGCGCCCAGGCGGCATCCACCCGGCCCTCGATCAGCGCCGCCACGGCAAAGGCGAAGGCGACCGAGGAGCCGACATAGCCGAGGTAGAGAAACGGCGGGTGGAAGGCCAGGCCGGGGTCCTGCAGCACCGGGTTCAGCCCCTGGCCGTCAAAGGGCGCCGGCACCACGCGTTCGAAAGGGTTGGAGGTGAGCAAGATGAAGGCCAGGAAGCCGACGCCGACCATGCCCTGCACCGCCAGCACCCGGGCCCGCAGCGGGCGCGGCAGGTTCGCGCCGAACAGCGCCACCGCCGCGCCGCACAGCGCCAGGATCAGCACCCAGAGCAGCATGGAGCCCTCGTGATTCCCCCAGACGCCGCTGATCTTGTAGAGCATCGGCTTGGTCGAATGGCTGTTCTGGACCACGTTGACGACGCTGAAATCGCTGGTCACGTAGGCATGGGTCAGGGCGGCGAAGGACACCGCAACCAGCGCGAAATGCCCGACCGCGGCGCTGCGCCCGACCTCCATCCACCCGGCCAGGCCGCGCGCCGCACCGGCCAGGGGCACGACGGCCTGGATGATCGCCAGGCAGAGCGCCAACGCCAACGCGAAATGGCCCAGCTCAATGAACATGCACCACCCACTCAATCACGGCGCGGGTATAGAGCATGATCCCCGCTGACAGAAGCGCCACCCGCGCTCCCGCTCGGGCGGCTGGAACTGCCTCAGTCCTCGCGCGGCGCCGTGGCGATCGGGATTTCACGCACCTCGCCCGGGACGGCGGGCTGTTCGCCATAGGTCGAGGGGGGCTGCACCTCGGCCTCATCGGGGATGCTGTCGCCGTCGCGCCCGCCGCGGCCTTGCCAGCCATTCTGGCCGGCCTGCTGGCCCGCCTGCGGCCCGCCCTGGCTGGCCTGGGCCGCCTGGTTCATGGCGTTGACGATGCGGAAATAATGTTCGGCGTGCTGGAAGTAGCTCTCGGCCATCACCCGATCGCCGGCGCTGGAGGCGTCGCGGCCGAGCTGGAGGTATTTCTCGAACAACTGCTGCGAGGTGCCGCGCACCCGCAGGTCCGGGCCGCTGCTGTCGAAGACGTGGTTGCGGTTCAGCGGGATGTTGCCGCCCTGATGGCGGATCTGGCCGCCGCCGCCCCCGCCGCCACCCCCGCCACCACCACCGCCGCCGCCTCCGCCACCACCGGTGCGAAAATTGCGTCCCCGCGCGCGTTTCATGTTCATTCGGCGTGCCGATCGGTTTGCATGGCAATTTCGCCCCTGCGGGCGCTTTCCTGTTCGCGGTCGCCGGGCGCGCTCACGCCGGGCCTCGCTCCACAATGGACACTCGCGCAGCAGGACCATTCCCGGCCACCTGGCCCATGCACGATCCGTCGGGCATGGCCGCGGGAGATGGGGGATGGGGGGGTGGCGGAACCGCCCGAGGACCGATTCCCGCCGCGCAACAGTCAAGTTACCGAAGCGGACCGCTCCTGCCAAACGGTTTTTGCGCGCATCACCCGCCCTGCAGCACCAAGGCCCGCGCCACCCCGCCCAGGTCGGGCCGCAGCGCCACCACGCGCAACCCCGCCGCCCGCGCCAGGGCCGGCACGCTGGCGTCCTGGCCGATCCCCAGCTCCAGCACCGCCATCCCGCCCGGCGCCAGCAGCCCCGGCAGCACGGCGGTGATCCGGCGATAGGCCGCCAGCCCGTCCGCCCCGCCATCCAGGGCGCGGGCCGGCTCGTGCGCGATCACCTCCGGCATCAGCCCGGCCAGGTCGGCGGACGGGATGTAGGGCGGGTTGGACAGCACCAGGTCGAACCGCCCGGCGAGTGCCGCCGCCCAATTGCCGGCCAGGAACGCGGCCCGCGCGGCCAGCCCGTTCGCCGCCGCATTGCGCGCCGCCAACGCGGCGGCCGCCGGCGACAGGTCGACCCCCACGCCCCAGGCGGCCGGCCGCTCCGCCAGCACCGCCAGCAGCAGGCACCCGGTTCCGGTTCCCAGATCCAGCACGCGGCACGGCGCCGGGTGCGCGGCCAGGGCGGCCTCCACCACCGTCTCCGAATCCGCGCGCGGGATCAGCGTGGCGGCCGAGACCTCCAGCTCCAATGTCCAGAACCCCTGCCGCCCCAGGATCAGCGCCATCGGCTCGCGCGCCGCCCGCCGCGCCACCAGGCGGGCCAGGCCCGGTGCCGCCACCCGCTCCCGCCGGTCCAGCAGCGCCGCGGCCGGGCGCCCCAGCGCATGCAGCAGCAGCAGCCGGGCCTCACGCGCCGGCGCCTCCACCCCGGCGGCGGCGAGTGCTGCGACGCCTTCGGCCAGCCAGTCGGAAACCGCGCGACATTCGCTCATGCGCCGCGTCCAATCACGCGCCGGCTCGCGGGTCAAATCGGCACATGCCTCCCCGGAGTGGCGCGCATGGCCGGGTGTTTGACGCGGGGCGGCGCGCGCGGCCAGTGTGGCCACGAATGGAGAACTGTCCATGATCGCGCCCATCCCCGCCCCCTCTGTGCGTGCCTGGCCGATCCTGCTCGGTGCCGCGCTGCTGCTGTCGCTGGCGATGGGCATTCGCCAGAGCCTGGGGCTGTTCATGCAGCCGATGACCGCCAGCGGCATCACGGTGGCCGATTTCACCTTCTCGATCGCGGTGCAGAACGTGGTCTGGGGCCTGTCGCAGCCCTTCGTGGGTGCCGCGGCCGATCGGCTGGGCCTTCGCCGCGTGGCGATGGCCGGGTCGGTGCTGTATGCGGCCGGCATCCTGTGCGCGGTGCTGGCGACCGGGCCGGCCTGGCTGACCCTGGGCACCGGGCCGCTGCTGGGGGTGGCGTTGTCCTGCACCGCCGCCAGCCTGAACCTGGCCGCCGCCGCGCGCGCGGTGCCGGAGGCGAGCCGCAGCCGGGTGCTGGGCCTGGTCTCCGCCGGCGGCTCGCTGGGCACGCTGATCGCCGCCCCGATCGCGCAAGGGCTGATGGACCAGGGCTGGCAGGTGGCGATGCTGGCCTTGCTGGGCCTGTCGCTGGCGATGCTGCCGGCGGCCTTCCTGATGGGCCGCGCCGACCTGGTGCCGCTGCCGGTGCAGCGCGGCGAGGCGGTCAGCCTGCGCGAGGTGCTGCGCGCGGCGATGCGCCGGCGCGCCTTCCTGGTGATGGCGGGCGCCTTCCTGGTCTGCGGGCTGCAGCTGGTGTTCCTGACCACCCATCTGCCGACCTATCTTTCCATGTGCGGGATGGACCCGATGCTGTCGGCGCAATCGCTGGCGCTGATCGGCGGCTTCAACATCATCGGCGCCTACATGTGGGGCTGGCTGGGCGGGATCTATCCCAAGCATGTCATGCTGGGGCTGCTCTATCTGCTGCGCTCGGCGGCGATCGCGGTGTTCTTCGCCCTGCCGCCCAGCCCGACCGGAACGCTCTTCTTCGCGGCCACCATGGGCATGCTGTGGATGGGGGTCTCGCCGCTGACCGCCGGGCTGGTGGCGCAGATGTTCGGGCTGCGCTTCATGGCGACCGTGACCAGCCTGGCCTTCCTGAGCCACCAGCTCGGCAGCTTCCTGGGCGCCTGGGGCGGGGGACTGATCCTGGAGACGCTGGGCTCGTATGACCGGGCCTGGCAGCTGGGCGTGGCGATCGGCATCATCGCCGGCACCATCCAGATCCTGTTCGGCGGCGAAGGCCGGCCGCAGCCGAAGCTGCGCCCGGCGCTGGCTTAGGCCGCGTCGGTCAGGGTCCAGGGCGTGCCGGGCTCGCACAGCATCGGCCAGGCGTTGCGCGTGCGCACGTTCGGCTCCAGCCCCATCTCCGCGCGCAGGGCGCGGAACAGCGCGCCGTGGGCGACGATCAGCACCATCGGCGCCTGGCCCAGCGCGCGGTTGATCGCGGCCAGGGCGCGCGCGCGCAGATCGGCAAAGCTTTCGGCATCCGGCGGGGTGTAGGTTCCTTCCACCCAGTCGCTGAACCACTGCGCCATCGGCTGGCCTTCCTGCGCACCGAAGGCGGTCTCGCGCAGCCCTTCGTCCAGGTGCACCGGCAGGCCGAGCTCGGCGGCGGCGATCTTCGCGGTGTCATGGGCGCGCGACAGCGGCGAGGCGACGATGTGGGAAATGCCGCGGTGCTTCAGCAGCGGGGCGGCGGCATGGGCCTGGGCGATGCCGGTGGCATTGAGGGGAATATCGACATTGCCCTGGCTCAGCCCCTGGGCGTTCCAGTCGGTTTCGCCGTGGCGCAGGAACCAGAACGGCGTGCGGATCAGGGTCATGGCGGAGCTCCTCAATCGACCAATGCTTGCTTAATCAAAGAGCGAGCTGACGGAGCGTTCCTCGTGGATGCGCGCCATGGCGTCCGCGATCAAGGGTGCGATCGTCAGCTGGTTCACGTTGCGCGCCAGGCGCACCGCCTCGGTGGCCAGGATGCTGTCGGTCATCATCATCATCTCGATCGGGCTGCCGGCAATCCGCGCCACCGCGCCGCCGGAGAGCACGCCATGGGTGACATAGACGCTGGCCGACTTGGCGCCGCTGTTGATCAGCGCCTGCGCCGCGTTGACCAGCGTGCCGCCGGAATCGACGATGTCGTCGACGATGATGCAGTCGCGCCCGTCGACCTCGCCGATCACGTGCATCACCTCGGACACGCCGGCGGCCTGGCGGCGCTTGTCGATGATGGCAAGGTCCGTTCCCAGGCGCGTGGCGATGGCGCGCGCGCGCACCACGCCGCCGACATCGGGGGAGACCACCATCACGTTGCGCCCGGCATAGCGCTCCTGGATGTCGCGGGCGAAGAGCGGGGCGGCCTGCATGTTGTCGACGGGGATGTCGAAGAAGCCCTGGATCTGCCCGGCATGCAGATCCATGGTCAGCACGCGGTCCACGCCCGCCTCGGTGATCAGGTTGGCGACCAGCTTGGCCGAGATCGGGGTGCGCGAGCCGCTTTTGCGGTCCTGGCGCGCATAGCCGAAATACGGGATCACCGCGGTGATGCGCCGGGCCGAGGCGCGGCGCAGCGCATCGATGGTGATGAGCAGCTCCATCAGGTTGTCGTTGGCGGGATAGGAGGTGCTCTGCACGATGAACACATCCTCGCCGCGGATGTTCTCGTGGATCTCGACGAACACCTCCATGTCGGCGAAGCGCCGCACCGAGGCGCGGGTCAGCGGCTGGTTCAGCGCGGCCGCCACCGCCTCGGCCAGGGGGCGGTTGCTGTTGCAGGCGACAATCTTCATGGGTGCGGATCCAGATGGGGCACATGCGGTCCGCGTGCCGGGGGCGGCAACGGACTCGGGCGCATCGGCGGGACGGCAATAGGCGGCGGGACGGCGGCGTTCTAGCAACGCACCCGCGGGCTGTCCAACCGCCACACTCAGCCGCCGGGCGCCGGCCGCCGCACCCCGGTCTGGTTGCGGATCACATCGCGCACGCCGCCGGCCGCCTCCGTGGCCACCACCATCGCCACATCGGCCCACAGCCCCGCCAGCGTGCCGCGCGGGACCTGGTTGAGCTGGGCGACCTGGCCGGCCTCCGCGCCGCGGGCGTCGGCGACCTTCCAGCGGATCTCGACGCGCTGCTGGGCGTTGGCCATGTTCTCCACCACCACCTCGCCGGCCACGGCATAGTCGGCGCCGTCGGCGCGGTCCTGCACCAGGAAGCCGAGCCGGCCGAGCTGGTCGCGCATGTGCACCGCCAGCGAGCGGTTGCCGTCGCCCGGCGCGCCGACCACCGGGCGCAGATGGATGCGCGGCGGGCGGTTCACCAGGCTGTTCGGGTCGGCCTCGCGCCGCGCCGCCTCGATTCCGGCCAGCAGCGCGGCCAGCCCCGGGGCGGCCTGCCGCGCCGCGCGGGCCAGCGTCTCCGGCCGCGCCTCGGCCCAGGCCAGGGCCGGCACCGGGGCGGCGGTGGTCCGTCCCTTTTCCACGCCGGCGGGGTCGCGGACGCTGAAGCCCGGGATGACGGTGCCGTCGCGCAGCTCCGCCAGCAGCGCCACGTGCCAGTCGCCGGGCCGCGCCGTCTCGGCCACCGCCGGCAACGCCTCCTCCTGCAGGGCCTGCGCCACGGCCGCGGCGTAGCGGGCGGCCCCCTCGCTGCCCAGCCATGCCGCCGCCGGGGGCGGCACGGCGAGGCGGGCCGGCGGCGGCTGGGCCAGGCGGGCGGCGGTGCTGCCCGGCCGCCCCTCGAACGGGCGCGGATAGCTGCCGCAGGCCGCCGGCAGCAGCAACAGCAGCAGGATCAGGCTACGCCAGGACACAGGACACCAGCGTTGCCATCACGATCATCAGGATGAACATCCACATATACGGCATGGCGTCCTTATAGACCCCCCGCTTGCTCACACCAGCCGGCGGATCTCCGCCAGGGTGGCCGGGCCTTCCCAATCGATCGCGCCCTCGACCCGGCCGCGCTCGCGGCCCTGGCGGTCGATGATCAGCGTGGTCGGCAGCCCGCGCGCGCCCCAGGCCCGTGCCGCCTCGCCGCGCGGGTCCAGCAGCACCGGCAGGGCGTCGATCCCGTTGGCGGCATAGAAGCGGCGCACCACCTCCGCGCCGCCGCGATCGCCGGACAGCGGCAGCACCAGGATGCCGTCGGCGGCCACGGCGCGGGCCAGCCCCTGCAACTCCGGCATCTCCGCCACGCAGGGCACGCACCAGGTGGCCCA
>JBIPLY010000511.1:0-2905 GCA_044369385.1 Acetobacteraceae bacterium
GGCCGCGGCCCAGATAGTCGCCCAGGGTCCGTTCGGCGCCCTCGCCGTCCAGGAACCGCGCCGCCGCCGGGATGGTTGGCGGCTCGGCGCGGCGCAGCTGGGCGATGGTGCCGACCTTCACCGCGGGCGGCGCGGCGGGCACCAGCGTGTGCACCACCTGGGCGGGGCCGGGTTTGCCCAGCAGGGCCACAGCGGCTACGGTCCCGGCCACCGCGACCCCGCCGGCGCCGATCAGGGCACGACGGGTTATGACGTTCATGCGCAACACCCTTTCCAAGACGAGTCCAGCCCGGTGACCGATACGCCCGACCTGCGCAACACCGCCTCCAACGCCCAATGGGGTGGCCGCTTCGCCGCCGGCCCCTCGGTGGTCATGCAGGAGATAAATGCCTCGATCGGCTTCGACCGCAAGATGTGGCGCCAGGACATCAGGGGTTCGCTGGCCCACGCCGCCATGCTGGTCCGCATCGGCATCCTGACGCCGAAGGACGAGTCCGACATCCAGGCCGGCCTGTCCGCCATCGCCGCGGAGATCGATGCCGGCACGTTTGCCTTCGACGAGGCGCTCGAAGACATCCACATGAACATCGAGGCGCGGCTGACCGAGCGCATCGGCGATGCCGGCCGCCGCCTGCATACCGGGCGCAGCCGCAACGACCAGGTGGCGACCGATTTCCGCCTCTGGGTGCGCGACGCCATCGACGGCATCGATGCCCAGCTCGCCGACCTGATGGCCGCGATGGCCGCCCGCGCAGCACAGCACGCCGCAGACCCGATGCCCGGCTTCACCCATCTGCAGACCGCCCAGCCGGTGACCTTCGGCCACCACCTGCTGGCCTATGTGGAGATGCTGGCGCGCGACCGCGGGCGGCTGGCGGATTGCCGGCGCCGGCTGAACGAATGCCCGCTGGGCTCCGCCGCCCTGGCCGGCACCTCCTTCCCGCTCGACCGCGCCATGACCGCGCAGGCGCTGGGCTTCGACCGGCCGACGGCCAATTCGCTGGACGGCGTGTCGGACCGCGATTTCGCGCTGGAGTTTCTCTCGGCCGCCGCGATCTCCGCCATGCACCTGTCGCGCCTGGCGGAAGAAATCATCATCTGGTGCAGCGCGCCGTATCGCTTCATCCGGCTGTCCGACGCCTTCACCACCGGCAGCTCGATCATGCCGCAGAAGCGCAACCCGGACGCCGCCGAGCTGGTGCGCGCCAAGACCGGGCGCATCAATGGCGCCCTGGTCGGCCTGCTCACTGTCATGAAGGGCCTGCCGCTGGCCTATGCCAAGGACATGCAGGAAGACAAGGAGCAGGTCTTCGACGCCGCCGAGGCCTGGGCGCTGTGCCTGGCCGCCACCGCCGGGCAGGTCCGCGACCTGACCGCCAACCTGGAGCGGATGCGCGAATTCGCCGGTTCCGGCTTCGCCACCGCCACGGACCTGGCCGATTGGCTGGTGCGGGTGCTGAAGCTGCCGTTCCGCACCGCGCATCATGTGACCGGGCGGCTGGTGGCCAAGGCGGAGGCGCGCGGCGTTGATCTGGCCGATCTCTCGCTGGCCGACATGCAGGCCGAGGAAGCGGGCATCACCCAGGACATCTTCGGCGTCCTGACCGTGGATGCCTCGGTGGCGTCCCGCCGCGTCTATGGCGGCACGGCGCCGGCCAATGTGGCGGCGCAGGCGCAGGCTTGGATGGAGAAGCTGAAGTGAAGCATCTTCTTTTTTTGAAAAAAAAGAAGCAAAAAAACATTTCCCCGATGCCAGGGGGCGACGCCCGCCCAGGCTTGCAAACGGATAAAGTTTTTTTGCTTCTTTTTGTTCACAAAAAGAAGATTCTTCCTTTGCTTGCCTTGGCCCTGATCCTCTCCGCCTGCGGCCGCAAGGGCCCACCGAACCCTCCCGGCCCCCCGGACCAGATCATCTATCCACGCGCCTACCCGGCCCGCTGAACCCCGGCCGGCAGCCCTGCTTCCGGCGCCGGCTTGGCCTTCACCCGGTAGCACAGCGCGTACAGCGCCGGCAGGAACACCAGCGTCAGCCCGGTGGCCGCCGCCAGCCCGCCGATCATGGCGATCGCCATCGGGCCCCAGAACACGTTCAGCGACAGCGGGATGAAGGCCAGGATCGCCGCCAGTGCGGTCAGCACCACCGGCCGCGCCCGCCGCACCGTCGATTCGACGATCGCATCGTGCGGCGTGCGCCCGTCCGCCAGGTCCTGCCGCACCTGGTCCACCAGGATGATGGTGTTGCGCATGATCATCCCGGCCAGCGCGATCACCCCCAGCAGCGCGACGAACCCGAACGCCGCGTCGAAGGCCAGCAGGGCGGCGACCGCCCCGATCAGCCCCAGCGGGGCGGTGGCCAGCACCAGCGCCACGCGGCCGAGGTTCTGCAACTGCACCATCAGCAGCAGGATCATGGTGGCGATCATCAGCGGGAAGACATTGGCCAGCGAGGCATTCGCCTTGGCCGATTCCGCCGCGGCCCCGCCGGTCTGGATCGTCACCCCGGCCGGCAGGGCGATGGCGGCGATGCGCGGCAGGGCGGCCGCCGTGATGTCGGGCGCCTGCAACCCGTCCTGGATGTCCGAGCGGACGGTCAGGAAGGCGGCGCGATCGCGGCGCCACAGGATCGGCTCCTCCGCTGATGCCACGATGCGGGCGAGCTGCGACAGCGGCAGCGGCCCGGCCGGGGTCATCAGCACCAGGTCGGCCAGGCGATCGAGGTCCAGCCGCTCCTCGGGGGCTGCGCGCAGCACCACGTCGATCAGCTTGGTGCCGGCGCGCCGCTGGGTGGCCGTGGTGCCGGAGATTTGCGCCTGCAGCGTCTGGGCGATCTGCGCCGGCGACAGGCCCAGCGCCTTGATCCGCGCCTGGTCCAGCTCCAGCGTCAGCCCCGGCGCCCGCTCGCCCC
>JBIPLY010000392.1:0-4066 GCA_044369385.1 Acetobacteraceae bacterium
CGTGTAGTCGCCGGACTGGAGGTCTTGTCCTCGAGGATGCGGACATGCAGCGGCAGGGTGGTCTTGACGCCGACGATGACGAATTCGGCCAGGCTGCGGCGCATGCGGGCGATGGCTTCGGCGCGGGTGGGCGCGTGGACGATCAGCTTGGCGATCATACTGTCGTAGAAGGGCGGCACCGAGTAGCCGGAGTACAGGGCGGAATCGACGCGCACGCCGAGGCCGCCGGGGGGGTGGAAGGTGGTGACCTTTCCCGGGCTGGCGGCGAAGGTTTCCGGGTCTTCGGCGGTGATGCGGCATTCGATGGCGTGGCCGGAGAAGGTCACGTCTTTCTGGGTGTAGCCGAGGGGTTGGCCGGCGGCGATGCGGATCTGTTCGCGCACCAGGTCGACGCCGCAGACCATTTCGGTGACGGGGTGCTCGACCTGCAGGCGGGTGTTCATTTCGATGAAGGCGAAGTGGCCGTCCTGATAGAGGAATTCCAGCGTGCCGGCGTTGCGGTATCCCAGCTTGGCCAGGCCGGCGGTGACGGTGGCGCCGAGTTCTTCGCGTTGCTCGGGGGTGATGGCGGGGGAGCCGGCTTCCTCCAGGAGCTTCTGGTGGCGGCGCTGGAGCGAGCAGTCGCGCTCGCCGAAATGGACCACGTTGCCGTGGGAATCCGCCATGACCTGCATCTCGATGTGGCGGGGACGGTCGAGGTATTTCTCGATGTAGACGGCGTCGTTGCCGAAGGCGGCCTTGGCCTCGCCGCGGGCGACGCGCCAGGCTTCCTCCAGCCCCTCGGCGGAGGTGGCGACCTTCATGCCGCGCCCGCCGCCGCCGGCCGCGGCCTTGATCAGCACGGGGTAGCCGATCTGCGCGGCGACGGCGGCGGCTTCGTCGAGGTCGCTGACCTCGCCGGCCGAGCCCGGAACCAGGGGCACGCCGAGGCTGGCCATGGCGGTCTTGGCGGCAATCTTGTCGCCCATCATGCGGATATGGGCCGCCGAGGGGCCGATGAAGGTCAGGCCATGGGCTTCCACCATCTCGGCGAAGGCCGCGTTCTCCGACAGGAAGCCGTATCCGGGGTGGATGGCGTCGGCGCCGGTGATGGTGGCGGCCGACAGGATGGCGGGGATCTTGAGGTAGCTGTCGCGCGGCGGCGGCGGGCCGATGCAGACGCTTTCATCGGCCAGGCGGACATGCATCGCCTCGGCATCGGCGGTTGAGTGCACCGCAACGGTGGGGATGCCCAGTTCGCGGCAGGCGCGCTGGATGCGCAGCGCGATCTCGCCGCGATTGGCGATGAGGATTTTCTTGAACACGGTGTTTGCTATTCGACGATCAGCAGCGGCTGGCCGTATTCGACGGGCTGGCCGGGCTCGACCAGGATGCGCATGACCGTGCCGGCCTTCTGGGCGCGAATTTGATTGTAGGTCTTCATGGCCTCGATCAGCAGCAGGGTCTGGCCGACCGTCACCGTCTGCCCGACGGCGATGAAGGCCGCGGCGCCGGGCTCCGGGGCCAGATAGGCGACGCCGACCATGGGGGAGAGCACGACGCCGGGGTGCTTGGCCTCGTCCGGCGCGGCGGGCTGGGCGGCCGGCGCGGCGGGGGCGATGGCGGCCGGCGCAGGGGCGGCGGGGGCTGCGGCACCGGCGGCGAAGACGTGCTGGGTGACCGGGGCCGGGGTGCGGGCGAGGCGGATGCGGCCCTCCTTGGTCTCGACCTCGATCTCGGTCAGGCCGGTGTCGGAGAGGATTTCCGCGAGGGCGCGGACGGTCTTGGGGTCGATGCCGTGGGTGCTCATGCGCGCTGCTCCAGTATGTCCGCCATTGCCTGCAGCGCGAGCGCGTAGCCGCCCACGCCCAGGCCGCAGATCACGCCCACCGCTGCCTTTGAGACATACGAGTGATGGCGGAACTCCTCGCGGCGGTGGATGTTGGTGATGTGAACCTCGATCACCGGCAATTCGGTGGCCAACAGCGCATCCATCAGCGCAATCGAGGTGGTGGTGTATCCGGCGGGGTTGATCACGATGCCGGCCGCCCGCCCTCGGCACTGCTGGACCCAGCCGATCAGCTCGCCCTCGCCGTTGGTCTGGCGGAAGTCGATGGCAAGACCCAGCTGCTCGGCGGTCTCCGCGCAGAGCGCCTCCACGTCGTCCAGCGTGGCGCTGCCGTACAGATGCGGTTGGCGCAGGCCGAGCATGTTCATGTTCGGGCCGTTGAGCACAACGACGAGGGGAAGGGCTGCCATGGGCGCAGCCCCTACCACGCAGGCCCGTATGGCTTCAATGCGTCCCGCTTGCTTGCCGCGCCGCCGGGCCATCCCCATACTCGACGGCATGAGTTTCATCACCGTGAACGGCGAGCCGCGCCCGCTGCCCGAGGCCATGAGCGTGGCGGGGCTGCTGGCCGCCCTTGGGCTGGACGGGCGGAAAGTGGCGGTGGAGCGCAACGAGGCCATCGTGCCGCGCTCGGCCTATGCCGACACGGTTTTGGCGCCCGGGGACAGCCTGGAAATCGTGCATTTCATCGGAGGCGGCTGAGCATGGACCCAGCGGGCAGCGACACTTGGACCGTGGCCGGGCGAAGCTTCGCCTCGCGCCTTGTGGTGGGGACGGGGCGCTACAAGGACCTGGAGGAGACCGCGGCGGCGATCGAGGCGTCCGGGGCCGAGATGGTGACGGTGGCGGTGCGGCGGGTGAACCTGTCCGACCCCAAGGCGCCGATGTTGCAGGATTTCGTCGATCCGAAGAAATACACCTATCTGCCGAATACGGCCGGGTGCCACACGGCCAATGATGCGGTGCGCACGCTGCGGCTGGCGCGCGAGGCCGGCGGGTGGAACCTGGTGAAGCTGGAGGTTCTCGGGCCGCCGCCGCATCTGTACCCCGACATGCCCGGGACGTTCGAGGCGGCGGCGGCGTTGATCAAGGACGGGTTCGAGGTGATGGTGTACTGCGCCGACGATCCGCTGGCGGCGAAGCGGCTGGAGGACATGGGCTGCGTGGCGATCATGCCGCTGGGGGCGCCGATCGGGTCCGGCTTGGGCATCCAGAATCCGGCGATGCTGTCGCTGATCATCGAGCAGGCGGGCGTGCCGGTGCTGGTGGATGCCGGGGTGGGGACGGCGTCTGACGCGGCGATCGGGATGGAGCTGGGGTGCACGGCGGTGCTGCTGAACTCGGCGATTGCGCATGCGCAGCGGCCGGTAGTGATGGCGCGGGCGATGAAGGCGGCGGTGGAGGCGGGGCGGCTGGCGTATCTGGCCGGGCGGATGCCACGGCGGATGGGGGCCGATCCGTCGAGCCCGCTGGGCGGGCTGATCCGCTAGGCCGTGGCCGCGATGCGTGGGCCGATGAAGCTGGGGCTCAACATCGTGGCCAACGGGGCGCATGCCGCGGGGTGGCGGATGCCGGGGGCGCAGGCGGACGCGGCGCTGGATTTTGCGCTGTGGAAGCGGATCGCGCGGGCGGCGGAGCATGCATGCGTGCATTTCATGTTCTGGGCCGATGGGATCGCGGTGCGGCATTCGGCGCGCGACAATGACGAGCTGTCCTACAATGCGCGGATCGATGTGTTCGAGCCGCTGACGGTGATCGGGGCGCTGTCGGCGGTCACCGAGCGGCTGGGGTTCGTGGCGAGCGCTTCGACGACGTACAACGAGCCGTATCATGTGGCGCGGAAGTTTGCCTCGCTGGACCATATCAGCGGCGGGCGGGTGGGGTGGAATGTGGTGACCTCCTGGAGCGAGCAGGAGGCGCATAATTTCGGGCGCGATGCGCATATGGAGCACGGGCTGCGGTATCGGCGGGCGGAGGAGTTCGTCGATGTGGTGTTCGGGCTTTGGGATGGGTGGGACGACGATGCGTTCATCCGCGACAAGGCGAGCGGGCGATATTTCGATCCTGGCCGAATGCGGAATCTGGGGCATCGGGGGGAGGTTTTTGCCGTGGAGGGGCCGTTGAACGTGGCACGGCCGGTGCAGGGGTATCCGGTGATCGCGCAGGCGGGGTCGTCGGGGCCGGGGCAGGGGCTGGGGGCGCGGATCGCGGACATCATCTACACGGCGCAGAACGACC
>JBIPLY010000076.1:0-12712 GCA_044369385.1 Acetobacteraceae bacterium
TCTTGTCGGTCTCGCCGTAGTCGAAGACGCCAACGATGTTGGGATGGGCCAGCCGGCCAGCCGCTTGCGCCTCTCGCTTGAAGCGCGCCAGCTCCTCCTGGGCTTCCGAGTCCGATGAGTCCGGCAAAGCGAGGGTCTTGATCGCCACCCGGCGGTCGATCACCGGGTCTCGGGCGTCGTAGACCGTTCCCATGGCCCCCTTCCCCAGGATGCCAGAGATCACATACTTACCGAGCCTGCCGTCCTCCATCCGCGCCCCTTCCGTGCCAACCTCGCGGGGTTCGTACCCGCCTTGGCCTTATAGACCGGCCGGGACTGGAACCGAAATCGCCGCGCGCCGTTCCGGGGATCGCATGCCGCCTTCGCCGATCACCGCGAACGGTGCCCAGTAGAATGGATGCGCGACATCGGCCACCAGCCCCTTGCCCGCCTCGTCGAGCATACCAAGCTGGGAGGCCCGCATGGAGCCAGCGATCCCAAGCGCCGGATCCGCCGCAAGTCGGCGCAACGAATCCGCCACGAGATAGGCCGCGATCTGATCGTTGACCGCCCAATGCGTGACGAGCAGCGATCGTGCACCGGCATAGAAGAACGACCGCGCCAAACCAGACAGGCTTTCGCCGGCCGTCGTTCCACCTGGCCCACCCGAATTGCAGGCCGACAGGATCACGGTTTCAGCATCGAGATCGAGTTCCAGTATCCCTGAGGCAGTGAGCAACGAGCCCGACGCATCCGCAGCACCGCTCGGCGCCGAGGTCACAATCGCCGGCTCCGACTGGCAGCGCAGTTCAGACGGCAAGAGGGCATGGGTGGCGAAGTGCAGGATCCGCACGTCCTTCAGATTGGCGCGTTTCACACTCGGCGCGGTGAAGGCCGGCCCAAGCAACGAGTCGTTCGCAGCGGCACCCAACAGACGGCGGGACGCATCCAGCTCCGCCCGCGCAAACGGGAGCGGCGGCAGGCCCGCATACAGGCTGGCGCTGTCCTGGCATTCCCGCCCGAATGTCCGCGCCGCCTGAGCAGCGGTCACCGGCCGGAAATCGCCGAAGCCGAACCACGGCCGCGTGGCACGCGAATTTCCCGCAATCTTGCGCAGCGAGACAAAGTTGGCCGCGGCCGGAACATGCGCGATGACCGAGCGGCGCAGCAACCATGGGGCGCTGGCCAGCGTGTCTTGGGTCGCCGGCCCGGTCAGCAGCAATTCGAACGGCAGTGACAGAAGCGGGCCAGCGGGCACGATGACCAACGCGCGGGCATTGCCGATCGTGGACTCCAGCCCGGCCAGGGTCGCGCCATACACTTCCTGCGCGGCGGCGATGTCGAATGCGGGCGGCCGTCCTGTGACATTCTCAATGCTTACGCGCAGGCGACGCACCAGCTTCGCCATCTCTGGCAAGCCGCCCTGGACCGGCGCCACACTGACTTGGCCGTCGCGCAGCGCAAACGCCCAACCGCCCTTCTCGCCAAGGGTGAGTGAGACAAAGGCCTCGCCAGGCGCCAGAGCCGCCAGCACCTCAGCCGCCGGCGCGACCTGCTGCACCAACTGCCCGTAGTTCGGCGACGCCGCCTGCAGCGCAGACTCGGCCTCTGCAGCCTCCTCCTGTGCCTTGCCGATGCGCGCATCCAGTTCGGTTGAAGCAGGCGTCGCACCGCCGGCTCCCGGCTCAAGCTGATCGCGCTCGCGATACAGGTCGGCCAAGCGTGCGCGGATATCCTCTCGCGCCCGGATCGCCTCGGCAACCTTCGGATCGCGCGCGTTCTCAGAAAGGCGGGCCGTCGCCTGAGCAATCTGCTGGCTGGTCACGCCGCCCTGGGCGAGCTGGGCGGCCTCAAACATCTCGACCAGCCACTTCTGCGCCTCGCCAGGCCGCGCGCGTGCGGCCGCCGCAAAGGCATCCAGACACGGCGCCAGCAGCGAGGGGTCGGCGCCGATGCGCAGCTGGCGCAGCAGCTTGACCGCGCGCAGACACGTGTCATCCGCATTGCTAACCTGGCCGGCGCGCGCCAACTGACCGGCGCGCAACAGCAGGGTCTCGGCCACGGGGCGGCTGTCCGGCAGCGCCACGGCAAACACCGCAGCAGCGCGGCCGTACTCATCGGCCCCGGCATCGGCCCCGGCGGTCTCGGCCAGGATCCCCGCCCCGGTACGCGCCATGCGCGCCGCAATCACCGGCTGGCGCAGTCCGTTCCCGGACACCAGGTCATTGGCTCGGCGCATCGCAGCGGCGCTGGCGTCCAGCCTTCCGATCCGGCGAAGCAGCGTCGCTTCGCGGCGATGCACTTCAATCAGGCCCAGCAAGGCAGTGCGCGTCGCCGGCGCGGACAGCATCTCGCGGTTCGGCAGCATCTCGGCCATTCCCGATCCCGCGCCGCTGGCGCCGACCCGCGTGGTGGCACGCGGGCGCGCATTGCGCACCTCATCCGGCAGCAGGTCGGCGTAGCCCTGGCCGGCACGCGCCAGAAGGCTGACCGCCTGCTCGGCCTTGCCCTGGTTGGCGGCATGCAGCGCCTGGTAGTGCAGCAGCCGCACGGCCTGCACCGGATCGTCCGCCGCGCCGGCCAACTGCTCCGCGCGCGCAAAGATCGAATCCGCCTCGGCATAGCGACGCTGATTGGAGACCTGCAGCGCGAGCGATATCAGACTGACCACGGTGTTCGGATTATCGGCCCCCAACGCCTTATGCTGCAGGGCCAGCGCCGCGCGCAGGTTCTTTTCCGCGCCAGAGAAATCCTCGGTCCGGTTGCTGTCGTCAGCGACCCGCACCAGTCGATCATACTCGCCGACATCGCCGGACGAGAACGCCCGCGCGGCGGCCCGTTCCGCAAGCAGGCGCTGTGCCGCGCCGCCCGCGGCTTCGCTCGGGGCGGCGGTTGCAGACAAGCGGCCGGAGAGTACGCCGATCGCGCGCTCCATGACCGGCAGCGAGGGTTGCACGCCGTCGGCCAGCCAGGTGCGTCCGCCCACAGTGGCAACCAACGCCACATGCGCCCAGCCCCCGACGCGCCGCGTGCATTGCAGGAGAACCGCCGACTCAGTTCCCAGGATCGTGGTTGCAACGCCTGGCTGGCAGGCAAAGCGCTGATCCAGCCCGAGGCGCCACGGTCCTCCGTTGGCGAGCTCGCCAACCGAGACCGGCGATCCAGGCGGCGGGCGGCGCACGCGGGCGCTCGGCTGCAGCCAGGTACCGCAATAGACATCCGCGCCTTCGCCCAGCCCCTGCTGCGTGCAGTCCTCGCCCGTGGCGTTCTTGCCAAGCGCCACGCCTCCTTCGGCGCGGCTCGACTGGCCGCCGGAGACATACGCGGTTTCGGGCGGCGTTGAGCAGGCGGCAAGGCTGCCGGCGATGAGCAGAAGCGCAGCCAGCTGGCGAGGGTGCTGCAGCATGTCAGTAGTCCTCGTCGGAGACGTTGGGCAGCTGCACATCGGTATCGTCCTGGCTTGGGCGATCCCGGATGATCGGCACGTCACGCACCGGGCTGATCGGCGGGATCGTCTGCACCGGCAGAAGCACGCAGTTGATCGAGGTGATCGGACATGCGTTGAAGCGGTAATCGCTGCTGGGCTGCGGCCAGATGCTGGCCTTGTTCGCCGCGGCCTGACCTTCGAGCCCGCCAACCTTGCCGAACAGGTCGGCCTTGCCGCCGCCGCCCAAGACCAGCAGCCCGGCGACGTCCATGGTGCCGGTGGCCGAGCCGCCAAAGCGACTGACCAGGATCAGGTCGGTGGTCGGCGCCTTGAGTTGGCCAAGTGTGATGGTGCCGCCCGGGACGTTCGGCAGGATCAAGTCGAAGGTTGCCTGTGCCACATTGAGCGGCGCAATGCTGACGCTGCCGACGTCGATCTTGCCGGGCGCCCCGCCGATCGACGTGACCTTCAGGAAGCTGCCGGCATCCACCGTCGGGAAATTGGCAATGTCGGCGTCGTTCAGCACCACGGTCAGCTTTTGCTCCGCCCGCGTCCTGCCATCCGTGACGATGCTCGCGCCATCGGCCACCTTCAGCGACCCTGCGGCGGTGATCGCCGCAATGCGCGCCTTGACCGTCCCGGTGATGGTCAGCGGCCCGGCGTTCTTCAGTTCGAACGTGCCAACCGTCGGCGTTGTGCCGCTCACCGTCGCACTGCTCAGCGTGCCGATGTTGTTGCTGCCGGTGAGCGAAACATTGGATGGCGCGCTGGCGCTCACCGCCAAGGTGGATGCCGCGAGGTTGCCGGTGGCGGTCACCCCGTTGACCGTGGCCAAGGACAGCGACCCGCCCGGCACATTGACCTGGCCCGTGATCGTCAACCGGTCGTTCGTGGCCAGAACCACCTGACCGCCCGGGGCGTTGACCTGACCGTCGACCACGATCGCACCGTTTGCCGCCAGCGTGGTCGCCTTGCCGGCAGCGCTCGTGATCGTGCCGGACACGGTCAGCGCGGGGGCGCCGAAGGCTTCGACAGATAGCGCAATGCCGCCGCCGGTCGATTGCAGCGGTCCGGCGACAACCAGCGCCGAGCCGTCCCGCAGCGCGATGTCACCCGCCGCAAAGAACGTGCCGATATTGCCAATACTGTTGCCGACCAGATCGATGCTGGCCGCCCCGGCGATGCCGGGGCTGGCCAGGGTGGTCAGCGCCAGCGTCCCGGCAGTCTGAACCACGCCGGCAGTGCCCGCCGCGAGGCTCAGCGTTGCGGCGGTGATGTCGGCCCCCAGTGTGATGCCGCTGTCCGCGGCGCTGGCGACCAGCGCGACGGTCTTGCCGGCAGCCGCGATCTTGGCACCGACCGCGATGGCCCCGGCCCCGGCACCCGTGCTGGTGATCGTGACATCCCCGCCGGCGGTGAGCGCGCCGGCGATCGTCAGGGCCTTGCTGTCGACCAGGGTGAGGCCGCCGCCAGAGACCGTCATGGCCCCCAGTGTGGCGATGGCGTTGCCCGCCTGGTCCAGCGTGACCGGGCCGGCGATGCTGCCGGAGCTCCGCAGGGTGGCGGCGGCGATAGTGCCGCCGGTCTGGGTGACGGCGCCGCCGATACTGGTCAGGTCGAGCGTTCCGGCGGTGATCGCGCCGGCGGTCTGGCTGAGCGTGCCTCCGGCCTTCAGCACCATGGTGCCGATGCTGGTGGCATCGAGCGTTCCGGCCAGCGCCATCGCCGTGCCGGCGGTCAGGCTAAGATCCGCGGCCGTGATTGTGCCGCTGGTTTGGGTCAGCGCACCGCCCGCGGTCAGCACCGCCTTGCCGGTGGTCGTGGCATCGAGCGTGCCGGCCAGCGTCAAGTCGGTCCCGGCGATCAGGCCGAGTTCGCCGGCTGCGATCGTGCCGCCGGTTTGGGTCAGCGCACCGCCCGCGCTCAGCACCGCCTTGCCGGTGGTCGTGGCATCGAGCGTGCCGGCAAGCGTCATGTTGGTCCCGGCGATCAGGCCGAGTTCGCCGGCCGCGATCGTGCCGCCGGTTTGGGTCAGCGCACCGCCCGCGCTCAGCACCGCCTTGCCGGAGGTCGTGGCATCGAGCGTGCCGGCAAACGTCGCACCGCCGGTGACGTTCAGGGTGATCGCGCCGCCCGCCCCCGCCAGAATCTTCGCACCGCCCGCCAAGGTGAACGCCGACGGGTCGGCCGAGGTGTTGGTGACATCGATGCTGGCGCCGGACAACAGCGTGGCGATGGTCAACGCCGCCGTGTCGCGCAGTCCGACCGACCCGGTGGCGGCCAGGCTGGCAATGGTGCCGATGTTGTTGTTGGCGGTGGCCAGCGCCACCGTGCCGTCGATGGTGCCGGTGCTTGTCAGGGTGCCGGCGGTGATGATCCCGGCGCCGGTCTGGGTGATGTTGCCGACTGCCACGCGCAGATCCACCGTCCCGCCCGTCTTGGCGTTGACCGGACCTTCAAACGCGATCCCCCCCGCGGTATCCAACAGGATGGTTCCCGCGGCGTTGGTCGCGATGCCGGAAAGCTTGGTGGTGATACCGCCGGACAGGGCGGTCAGCGTGACGTTGTCGGCAACCACGCCGCCAGCCGAGAAAAAGCTGCTGCTGGTCAGGCTGAAGTCGCCGCCCGTCACGGCGCCACCAATCAGGTCGTTCACACTGTTGCCCAACTGCGTCAGCACCACGCTGCCGCCCGTGGCGGAGGCGGCCAGAACATTGGCCTTGTAGCTGCCCGCCGACTGGACAATGCCGCCGCTGCCCGCCGTGAACTGGGCCACGCCCGCGGAAACGAGATCGCCCGACAGCGCGATGCCGCCGCCAGCATTGGACGCGGTCAGGAACAGATTGCCCGTCGTCAAGCTGCCGGTCACATCGAGCGCCTTGGCGGAAGCGGCACTTGAGGCAAGGGTCACGCTGCTGGCCGTCAGCGGACCGGCCACCGTCAAGGCGCTGCTGTCCTTGAGCGTGAACATCTTGCCGCTGGCGTCAAACGCACCGAGCTGGCCAATGGCATTGGCCGCCTGGCCGAGCGCGACATCGCCCTTCGACCCGCTCGCGCTCTGCAGCGTGGTCGCGGAAATGCTCCCGCTGGGCTGGCTGATCCCGCCGGTTCCGGCGGAAAGATCCAGCGTGGCAGCTTTGAGCGTGCCGGACAGCGCGATGCCCCCGTCAGGCGCGCTCGCCGCCAGCGTCATCTTGGTGGTCGCCGACGCGGTGCCCGAAACGGTGATCGCGGTGCCGGTGGCGGTGCTGGCAACCGTGACCGAATTGCCGGACAGCTTGCCGAAGATGTCGAGTGCCACGCTATCCTTGATCAATGCCGCCCCGGCCACCGCCAACCCATCGATCTTGGCGATGGCGTTGCTGTTCGAGCCCAGCGACAGATCGCCGCCGATCCCGCCCGTGCTCCGCAGCGTCCCGGTGGAAATCGAACCACTCACCTGATCGACGTTGCCCAGTGCAAAGAGGTCGACGGTGCCGCCCACCGCGGCCACGTCGCCGGCGAGGCGGATCGCGCCGGCCTTCGTCGCAAGTGCGATCGTGCCGGCAGCATTGGTCGAGAGGCTGCCGGCCAGGTCGATCGCGGTCCCGGTGGCGTTGCCGGTCAAGGTGATCGAATCGGCCAGGACCGCGCCGGGGAGCGCCAGCGCCTTGCTGGTGGTCAGCGACAGGGCACCGCCAGTCAGGGTCGCCGCGGCCAGGCTGTCCACGGCGTTGGTCGCCTGGTTCAGCGCAGCCCCGCCACCGACGACGTTGACCGACAGGCTGGGCGCGATGATCGCGCCGCCGGACTGGTTGATGCCGCCCACGCCGGCCCCAAGCGCCAGGCTGCCCGCATCCACCGTGCCTGACAGCGTCATGGCACCTGCCGCTTCGAGGGCGGCTGCCCCCGCGGTGACGAGGCTGCCGCTGAGTGTCACTGCGGGTGCGGCGATGGTCGCGCTGTTCGCCTTCACCGCGCCGGCCACATCGAGCCCCACGCTGCCGGTCAGCAGCATCGTGGTGTCGACGGCGAAATCGCCCAACTTGCTGACCGCGTTGGTACCCGAGGTCAGCGTCACGGCGCCGCTGGACTTGCCCTGCAGCCGGCCCGCGGTCATCGCGCCGCCAGACTGGTTGATGCCATTGATGCCGGCCAGCAGATCGATCGTTCCGGTCGTGGTGGCGCTGAGCGTGCCCGAGAGTGCAATGCCGCCATTGGCCGCCGACAGCGCGACCGGACCGCCAGTTGTGGTGATCGTGCCGGTGACGTCGATCGCCTTGGCGTCGGCCGCCGCGACAACGATAATGGCCGCACTCGCCAAGACGGCGCCCGAGACCGTCAGCTTCGTGGCACTGACCAGGTCGAGCGCCCCGCCGACGACGCTGAAGGCGGCCAGCGTGCCGATGCTGTTGACCGGTTGCCCCAGAGCCACCGCACCCGAACTGGTGCCGGTCAGCGCGCCAACCGTGATCCCGCCAGCCGATTGCTGGACCCCGCCCAACCCGGCCGTCAGCGTCAAGGTGTTGGTCACCCCGGCCGTCCCGGCCAGCACGATGCCGCCGGTCGGGCTGGTCGACGCCAACAGCGCGCTGTCCGACACGGCCAGATCGCCGCTGAGCTTCAGCGCCGCGCCGCGGATCGTCGCATTGGCGGCCGAAACCGGGCCGGCGATGTCCAATGTGCCGGCACTGCGCAACGTCAGGTCCACGGCGGGCGCGGCAAAGCTGCCAAGCGTGGTGACCGCGTTTCCGGTCTGGTCAAGCGTGACTGTCCCTTGGCTGGAGCCCTGCAGCAGCGCCGCCGTCATGCTGCCCGCGGACTGGGCGATGCCCCCGCCGCCGGCCACCAGGGCGATCGTCCCGCTGGGTGTCGCATCCAGCTTCCCGGCCAAAGCGATACCGCCGTTGTCGGCCTGCAACGCAATCGTCCCGTTCGCCGCCGCGCTGAGCGTGCCGCCGATCGACAGCGCATTCGCCGCGGCATCGAAGCTGCGCAGGCTGATGCTGGCGGCCGAGAGCGTGGAATTGACCGCCAGCGTGCCATCCGTCGCCACGGCCAGCAGCCCGTCGATCGCCAGCGCGCCGAGTGCGCCGATCGTGTTGCCGCCCTGGTTCAGGTCCAGCGACGCCGCGGTGGCGGTCAGCAAGGGAACGTCCAGCCCGCCAACGCCCTGGGTGATCGCCCCGGCGCTGATCAGGTCAAGCGTCGCCACGCCCGGATCGACGACGCCATCCAGCGCGATGCTGGCTGCCTTGGCCCCGCCGGCCGCCTGGCCAATGCGCAGCATCGAGGCGGTGACGTTCTTGAGGTCGCCAAGGTTGAACGCCGTGGGCGGCACGGTACTGCCCAGGCGGAAGGCGGTTCCGGCGGCAAGCGGCCCGATCTCGATCGTCCCGCCGGGCGCGCTCATCGCACCCGCGCCGCTGAACGTCATGCCAGCGGCGGTCAGGGTCATCCCGGTGGCCGCCACCGGCCCGGACACGTCCACCGAGCTGCCGGACACCAGCGCCAGGGTGCCGCCAACCTTGAGCGCCCCAAGCCCGGCGATCGCGTTGGCTTGGGTCAGTGTCGCGGCGCCGCCGATATCCCCGGTGCTGGTCAGGACACCGGCGGTGATGGTGCCCGCGCTCTGCACCACCCCGCCGCTCCCGGCCCGCAGGTCGAGACCGCCGCCCGGCGCGCTGAGCGTTCCCGCGAGGGCAATGCCGCCGGCCGCATCGGTCGCGGCCAGGGCCGCACTGCCGCCGGGCGCGACCGACAAGGTGGACTTGGCAGCAAGCGTGATCGCCCCGGCCGACCCGGCATTGCTGGTCAACGCCGCGCTGCCCACCGAGATCGTGCCAACCGTGGTCAATGCCTGGGTCGTGGTCAGCGCAAGGCTGCCCAGAACCGTGGCGTCGGCAAGCACGCCGATCTTGTTGCCGGCCTGCGCCAGGCTGGCGGCAGCAATCGCGCCCGCGGTCGTGACAGTGCCGGCGGTCACAATGCCGGCCGTCTGGTCCAGCGCGCCCCCGCCGGTCAGCAACAGCACGCCACCCGCCCCGGCATTGACGTCGCCGGCAAGCACGGTGGTGGCCGTCGTGTTGGTGGCGCCCAGCGCGATGGTCCCGGCCCCGGTGAGCGCAAGCGTGCCAGTGCCGGCAACCGAGAGCGCGGTGCCCGCCGCCGCCCCGCCGACCAGCGCGATCCCCGGCGCCTTGATGGCATCCGTCACGTCCATCGCACTGGCGCTGGTCACCGCAACGGTCCCGGTGGCGGTGATCGGGCCAAGCTTGGATATGCTGTTGCCGGCATTCGCCAGCGATACCGGCCCGGTCAGGCCCACCGGCACCGTCGACAATGCGTCCGCCGCCAGGAAGCCGTCGACCGCTTGCGTCAGACCGCCGGCGGCCGCGGATGCCTGAAGGGTCGCCGCACTCAGCGTGCCCTTGGTCAGGGCAATGCCGGTATCGGCGACCAGCAGCAGGCTCGCGACCTTGGCCTTGGTGTCCAGCGAATCCCGCAGCGTGATGCCCGCGCCGCTCGCGGTCAGCGCCAGGGTGCCCGTCGTGATCGCATCGACGGACGCCTGCGGCAACGCCAACTCGCCCGGCGCGCCGGCGCCGAGGCCGATGCCGACAGTGCGGGTACGAATATCGACGGTGCCGGCGCTCGCCGCCAACGCGCCGGTGCCGGTCATCGACAGGCCGTCCGCAACCAGCTGGATCGACTTGCCGGCCTCAACCGTCACCGCGCCATTGATCGTCAGGCCCGCGCCCGCCTTGGTGCCGATCGCCAGATTCCCGCCCGTGACAGCGAGGGCATCCAGGGTCCCGATGCTGTTGGCCGCGTTGGTCGCAACAAGCCCGCCGACCACGCCGGAGGTGCTGCGCAGCACGTCCACGGCAAGCGTCCCGCCGGCGGTCACCCCCCCTGCCCCGGTCACCGAAACGTCCAGGATGCCGGCCGTCGTCACCGTCCCGCCGATGCCGATGGCGCCAGACGTGCCCCGCCCGATCAAGGTGACGGCATCGCCGCTCACCGCGCCCGCGATCTGCAACCCGCCCTTGCCGGCGTTGTCGGTGACGTCCAGCACCAGCCCGCCCCCGGTGACCGCCAGCGGGCCGGTCACGCCGAGCGCCGTCGCGTTGACCAGCGACAGGCCGCCGCCGGTCACATTGAGCGCCCCGATCGCCGCGATGGCATTGCCTGGCAGCTCCAGCGTGACCGGACCCGCGATGCCGGCGCTGCTGGCCAGCACCGCCGCCGTCACCGTGCCGGCGGTCTGCACCACCCCGCCGGTGCCGGCCGAGAGGTCGAGCGTGCCGCCGGTGGCGGTGACGTTGCTTCCAAGCGAAATCGCGCTCGCCGGTGCGGTGGCGCGCAGGGCGATGTCGCCCGCCGTGGTGCTGACCGCCCCGGTGGTGGCGAGCCCCGTGCCGGTCGTCAGTGCGAAGCCGCCCTTGCCGGTCACCGCGAATGCGCCAAGCGCATCAACCTTGTTGTCGGCCGCCGTCAGCGCAACCGCCCCGCCGCTGCCGGCGCTGCTCAGCGCGCCGGTGATCAGCGCCCCGCCGGACTGCGTGACCCCCCCGGCGCCAGCCGACAGCACGATGCCGGTGGTCGCATCGACCGTCCCGGACAGCGCGATGCCGCCGCCACCTTTGGTGGCCGACAGCGATGCCGTGCCGGCCGTCTTGATGCTCCCCGCAACGCTGATCGCCGTCGCGCTGTCGGCGGAACTGCTCCAGGTCACATCCGCCGCGGCGAGCGTTCCCGTCAGCTTGGTTGCTGTCGCGCTGGCGATGCTGGCGCTGCCTGCGGCGGTGGCATCGCCGATCGTGGCGAACCGGTTGTCCGCCGCAGCGAGCGCCAACCCGGCCGTGGTCTTGGCGGCCAAGGTCCCGGCCGCCAAGGTGCCGGCACTCTGCACGATCCCGCCAGTGCCAGCCAGCAGCGTCAGCGTGCCCGCCGTATCGACGCTGCCAGCCAGGGCAATCCCGCCCGCCGCATTGCTGGCCGTGAGCCCCACGCTGCCGCCGGCCGTGGCGGCCAGGCTGCCGGTGCTGACATCGATGGCGCCCGCCGCGGCGGCGCTGCTGTCCAGCGCAATCGCCGTCGCGCTGACCTTGCCGGTCACGGAGAGCGCCTTTCCGGTGTTCAGGGCCAAGCTGCCGTCGGTCACCGCGAGCGTATCGAGCGTTGCGATGGCATGGACACTATTGGCCAGCAGCACATCCCCGGTGATGCCGGTGGCGCTTTGCAGCCGCGCCGCCGAAACGGTGGCGCCGGCCGCGGCCGTCACGCCGCCCCCGCTGGCGTTCAGGTCCAGCGTGGTGGCAGACAGCACCCCACTCTTGAACGCGATGCCGCCCGCCCCCGCCTCCAGCCGCAGCACGGCGGTCGCGGCGGTGACGCTGTCCTGCACCACGAGACTGTCGGCGCGCGTCGTCGCCGCCGCAGCACTGCCCAGGCGCAGCGTGTCGCCGCTGATCTTGGTCAGATGGGCGGCAGTGACGGCCAACTCCGTCGCGGCCTGCGTGCCCAGGCTCATCGTCTTGCCGTCGAGCGGCGCAATCTCCACCGTGCCGCCGACCGCCGCCAGCGCGCCCCCCATCGCCTTGATGCCGCCAAGCCCGAGCGAGATGGTGCGGCCCGCATCGACCGACAGCGTGCCGGCGATGTCCAGCGCGCTCGACGTCGCCAGGATCAGGTCCCCGCCGGTCACCTTGATGGCTCCGGTGGAATCGATGGCATTGGCCGCCATCGCCAGGCTCGCGGTGCCGGAGATCCCCAGCGTGCTCACCAGGCTGGGCGCCGTGAGGCTGCCTGCGGTCTGGCTGATGCCGCCCTTGCCGGCCGCCAGATCGATCGTGCCCTTGGCCGAGACCGCGCCGGTCAGGACGATGCCACCCGCGTCGGGATCGGCGGCCACCAGCGTGACCACGCCCGCCGCCGCCGTGGCCGCCACGCTGCCGGAGACCGACACCGCATTGGCCAGTGTCGCACCGCCGGTCACAGTGACGTTGTCGGCAGTGACCGCGCCGATCACGCCAACCGCGGCCCCGCTGGCCAGGGTGAAATCGCCACCGGTCACGGCGAAATCGCCGACCGAGGTGATGGCGTTCGTCGCCTGGCCCAGTTTCACGCTGGCTGCGACGCCGCCGGCGCTGGTCAGCACCCCTGTGGTCACCGCGCCCGCGGTCTGTGACACGCCCAGGTCGCCAGCCGTCAGGTTCAGCACACCTGTGGGTGAGGCATCGACGGTCCCGGTCAGGGTGATGCCACCCTTGGTGTCCGTGGCCAAAGTGATGGTCTGCCCGCCGACGGTCTGGGACAGCGATC
>JBIPLY010000393.1:0-4060 GCA_044369385.1 Acetobacteraceae bacterium
GCAGCCGGATCAGCGGGGTGTTGCCGATCGCCTGCACAATCCCCATAGCAGGAGAGGGCGCGGCGCCGGCGGCGGCTTGGCTGTTCATTGGCGATGTTCCCCACAAAGCCCGCATATGGCGGGTAGAACCTGAGATACTATCGCCCGGAGGCGCAGAATGGTCGAGAACATTCCCCCGCAGCAAGTCTGGCAGGCGTTGCGCGAGAACCCGCAGGCACAGATGGTGGATGTGCGCACCGATGCCGAGTGGACCTATGTCGGGCTGGCCGACCTGGCCGCTTCGGGCAAGCAGCCGGTGCTGATCCCCTGGCAGATTTTTCCCCGCATGGAGGTGAATGCCGGCTTCGTCGACGCGCTGGCGCAGGCCGGCTTCACGCCGGAGCACCACATCTACTTCCTGTGCCGCTCCGGCGTGCGCTCGCTGGCCGCGGCGCAGGCGGCGCGGGCGGCCGGCTACGCCCATGTCTTCAACTGCGCCGACGGCTTCGAGGGCAACGCGGATTCCGACGGCCATCGCGGCAAGCTGGGCGGCTGGAAGGCCAGCGGCCTGCCCTGGCGGCAGCGGTGAGCGGGCCGCCGCCGGACGACAGCCGGGCGGCGGAAATCGGGCGCAGCTACGACGCGGTGCCCTATGACCCCGCCGGCGACCCGGCGCTGGCGCCTGACCGGCTGCGCGGGGCGCTGGCGGCGTCGGGCTTCGCGGTGTCGGATACGGCGGCGCCCGACGTGCTGGATATCGGCTGCGGCACCGGGGCGCAGATGGAATACGCCGCCCGGCACGGCGCTGGGCGGCTGGTGGGGATCGATGCCTCGGCCGTGGCGGTGGGGCTGGCGCAGGCGCGCGGGGCGGCGTTCGGCGCGCGCTGGCGCATCCTGCATGGCGATGCGGCGGCGATCGGCGCGGAGCGGCTGGGCCCGTTCGACATCGTGCAGGTGCTCGGCACGCTCTACATCATGCCGCCGGCGGCCCGCGCGGCGGCCCTGGCACTGGCGGCCGCCTGCCTGAAGCCCGGCGGGGTGCTGGTGCTCAACCACTACACCGGCGCGATCGGCCTGTTGCGGGCCCGGCTCGGCCGGCTGCTGCACGCCGCCAACGACCCGGCCTGGCCGCCCGAGCAGCAGATCGCGACGATGCGGGCCAATGTCGCCGCGTTGATCTCGACCACCCCGGCACAAGGACTGGCGCGAGATCTGACGCTGGCCATCCTGAACTCCATGGCCGCATCCGGCGACACGGTGATGTTCCACGAGGCGCTGGGGCCGGTGTACGACGCGCTGCACACCGGCGATGTCGCCGCCGCGCTGGCCCCGAAGGGCGTGGAGCTGGTGAACATGCTGCCGCCGATCGCGCTGCAGCCGGGCGCGCCGTCGCAACTGCGGGCGCGGGCGGCGGATGCGTGGGATTTCACCAGCGGCGGCGGCTATCGCACCGTGCTGTACACCCGTCCGCTCCCCGGCGCCCCGCCACAACCAGGGCTGCGCCACCCGGCGCTGCGGTGGTCCAGCGCCATGGTGCCGGCGGCGCGCAACGGCCGGATGGGCTTCGAGATCCCGGGCTTGGCCCGCATCGAGCCGACGCCGGGCGGGCCGCTGGCCGCGGTCCAGGCGCTGGTGGCCGGGCCACGGCGCTGGGCGGAGCTGCGCGCCCTGGCCGGGCCGCACGGCGATGCCCAGGCCGACATCGTCGTCGATGACCTCCTGGGCACGATCTGGCACAACCGGCTGGGCCACCCGCACTGGGCGCCGTAGCGCAGCCGTCGCTGCGCGAACCGCTTTTCACCCGTCGCTCCGCTCCAGGGGCTCACCCGTCGCTCCGCTCCAGGGCCCGCGCCATCTGCGGCTGCCGGCGCCAGGCATAGGCGCAGGCCAGCAGCGCCACCGCGCAGCCCAGCATCACCGGCCAGCGCAGCCCGGCAAACTCGGCCGCAACACCATAGATCAGCGCGCCCAGCGCCGGCCCCGCCCGCCCGATCATCCCCCACAGGCTCAGCGCACGGCCCAGCATCGGGCCGGAGGTGCCGGACTGGATCAGCGTCTGCGCCGAAATGCCGTGCATGGTGGTGGCGGCACTCAGCACCCCGGCAATGGCGCAGGCGAAGCCGAAATGGCCGGTGGCCACGAACCCCGCGGTGCAGACGGTCAGCACGAAGCCCGCCACCACGGTGAGCTGCGACAACCCCGCCAGCCGCCCGCGCAGCCCGATCGCCATGCCGCCGATGAAGGCGGAGATGCCCATGACGCTGGAAAGTATCGCCAGCCCCGCCGCCCCCTGGCTGAACACCTGGTCGACATAGGGCGGCAACATCTCCTGGACCGGGCGCGCCAGGATCGCCAGGGCGGCGGCAAAGATGAACAGCGGGCGCATGCCGGGGTGCCGGGCGATATACAGCACCCCGTCGACGGTCTCGCGCAGCACCGAGCCGGTCGGCGCATGGCCGCGCCGCGTCTCCGGGTTCAGCCGCAGCGCGAACATCGACACGCAGGCGATCAGATAGGCGGCGCAGTTCACCGCCATCGCCGGCACCACGCCCCAGAACGCCACGATCACGCCGCCGATGCCGGGCCCGATCGATCGCCCGAGATTCCAGGTCAGCGAATTGACCGCGACGGCCGCCGGCAGATCGGCGCGCGACACCATGCCGGGCACCAGCGACTGCCGCGCCGGCTGGGCGAAGCTGCCCGAAATGCCGGTCAGCACCGCCAGCACCGCCAGGATCTCGATCCGGATCCAGCCGGTGACCACCAGCAGGATCAGGATCGCCGAGTGCGCCGCCACCACGATCTGCGTGATCTGCGTCAGCCGCACCCGGTCCATCCGGTCGGCGATCGCGCCGGCAAACGGCGAGACGATGACCGAGGGCGCCAGGTTGCAGAACGCCAGGATGCCGACCCACATCGGCGAGTGCGTGAGCTGCCAGGCCAGCCAGTCCACTGCGATCTGCTGGATCCAGATGCCGGTCCAGCATGTCAGGCTGGCGCCGTAGAACACCGCCGTGTTGCGCTGCGAGACCAGGCGGCCGATGGCGGCGAGATTGGCCACCGCCGATCAGGGCCGCGGGCGCGGCGGCGCGGCGGCCGGCTCGGGCGCGGCAACCCCCGGGGCGGCGCCGCGCAGACAGGCATCGATCCGCCGCTCATGCGCATAGCGCGCCGAAAGCTGGCCGACCTGGCCGCCCAGCGACCCGGCGCCGGAGAACATCGCATCGCGCGCCCCCCCGGCCCGGCTGTCGTCGCGATACACGTCGCCGCGGTTCTGCCGGTCGTTGATCTCCTCGGCGCGCTGCCGACAGGCGGCGATCTGGGCCGCGCTGGGCGCCGGGCCGCCCGAGGGCGCACAGCCGGCCAGCAACAGAACCGCCAGGGCGGCGGGCAGCAGGGGGCGCGTCATCGCAGGGCTCCGGATGGGGGGGCGGCGGGCAGCGCCGCCTCGGTGGCAAGGGCCGCGCGCAGCGCGCCGGGATCGAAGCGGGCGTCGTCGCCCAGCGCGATGCGGGCGGCCGCGCGCAACAGCGCGGGATCCAGCGCCGCGCCATCGCGGCCCAACGCCACCAGCGGCATGGCCCAGGGTGCGCGCGGCAGCACCTCGACCAGGGCAAGCAGGCGCAGGCAGACCGACATGCCATAGGGGCTGGCCAGCCCCACCGTGCTGTCGACGGCCGCGGCCCAGCAGCAGGCATCGCTGTCGGCCAGTGCCAGGTCGGTGTGGCGCAGCGTCCCCTTGCGGCGAAAACGCAGCATCAGCGGGCGGCCCCATTGCTGCGACAGCGCGGCGCCGCGGGCGCTGTCCCAGGCGGCATGCAGGTCGCGCGGCCGCACCGCGGGCAGGGCCTCCGGCGGCAGGTCGACCACATAGGTGCGCACGCCGCCGGCCGCCTCGGCCATGCGCACGCGTCCGGGGGCGGGGGAGGAATCGCCTTGCGTCATCCGCCTCAGGATGGACCCGGCGCGGCCGGCGCGCCACCCTTCCCGGCGCACGGCAGCGAAGACAGGGCGTTCCAGCCGCGCTAGCCTGCCCCGGTGAACGGAGAACAACGGCGATGGTGAAAAGCCTGGGACTGTC
>JBIPLY010000077.1:0-12691 GCA_044369385.1 Acetobacteraceae bacterium
GCGGCGCGCTGGGGGGCGTGGTGCCGGCGCTGGCCTGGGCGGCGATGGGCTGGGGGGGGGTGGTGGCGGCGGTGCTCCCGGCGCTGGCGGTCCTGGCCTGGCTGGGGTGGCGCTTCTGGGGCGGCGGCGGTCGGGGGGCGGCAACGCCGCGTTAAGGCCGGCGTGGTGGGATGCGGCCTTGGGCAGGACGCCCGATTGGGTCACGGCGCCGGCGCGGATCGGGTTCGCGGGCGGGGCGGTGGAGCCTTCTGCCATGGAACGACCGGTCGGAGTGCGTGCGCTGCGGCGGCTGGGGCGGCGCGTGATCCTGGGGCTGCTGTGCCTCGCGCCGGTGGCCCAGGCCGGGCTGGCGATGCGCGCGGGGATGGGATGGGAGCTGGTGGCGCTGTTGGGCGCGGGGCTGGCGGGCGTAGCGGTGCTGGGGCGGGTGCGGGCGCCGGCCGGGCTGGCGCTGCTGCTGGCGGCCAGCGCGGTGCTGGTGCAGGGCGCCGGGCATGGGGTGATGCCGGGCTGGGCGCTGGCGGTGGGGGTGGTGGTGGTGGCGGGCCTGTTGATGGACCTGCCGGCGCTCGGCCTGGCGCTGGGCGCCATGGTGGTGGCGGCATTGGCCGGGGATGGCGGGATGGCGGGGGGCATGGCGCCGGGCCTGGCGGCCGGGATGACCATGGCGGCGCAGGGGGCGGTGCAGGGGGCGGTGCGGCGGATGACGGTGCCGGCGGTGGTGCTGCGCCCCTGTGCCCGGCGGGCGACGCTGCGGCCGATGGCGGCCCCGGCGCCCGCGCCGGACTTCCTGGTGCAGGCCGAGCGCGGGCCTGAGGGGGCGTTGCGGCTGGCGGTGGCGGGGCGGACGCGCGGCCGGCTGCGGGTATCGGTTTGCTGACAATTCCGTCGGCCGCCGTTCCCTTTGGCGCGGCAACGGGTTATCCAGGCGCCGGGCCCGGTTCGCGGGCCGCAGCCATGCGCCCGGCTGGCCTGACTGCGGCGCGGAATCCTGGATGCATTACGACCGCCAGACCGCGCTGGACCGCTATCGCCGCCCGCTGACCGTGGCGTGCCTGATGCTGGGCGTCTTCGCGCTGTTCCTGTGCTTCTACCGGTCGTGGGATGCCGACGAGTTCGAGCATTTGCAGTTCACCTGGCTGCTGAGCCAGGGGCGCACCCCGTATCGCGACTTCTTCGAGCACCACACCCCGGTGTTCCATCTGCTGACCGCCCCGTATTTCGACATGATCAGCGACACCGGCACCGGCGTGCTGCTGATCGCGCCGTTCGGGCTGCGGGTGTTGTGCACGCTGTTCACCGCGGCGACCGCGCTGCTGATCTTCGCCATGACCCGGCGCGCCACCGGCAGCGGCACGGCGACGATGGCGGTCGCGCTGTTCCTGTCCTGCTCCTTCGTGCTGGAGAAGGGCATCGAGATCCGGCCGGACTCGCTGGCCGCCCTGTTGCTGGTGGTCAGCGCCTATGCGGTGGGGCGCGGATTGTGCGAGGCGCCGACCACCGAGGAGCGGCTGACCTGGGGCCTGTTGGCGGGGCTGGCGATCGGCGGGACGCTGATGACCAGCCAGAAGGCGGTGTTCGCGGCGCTGGGCATCCTGACCGCCGCCGCGGTGCTGGGGCGGCGACGGCACGGGCGGGGGACGACCTGGGCGTTCATGGGGGTGGCGCTGCTGGGCATGGCGGCGGCGATCCTCCCGGTGCTGTGGCTGTTCGCGCGGCGCGGCGCGCTGGGCGATTTCTTCCATCACAATGTGGTGCTGGTGCTGCTGTGGCCGCGCGAGTTCGCCGGCGAGGGATGGCGCTGGCTGGGCCTGGCCCTGGCCAAGGACACGATGTTCATGGCGCTGGGGCTGTTGGGGCTGTGGCTGCTGGGGCGGCGGCTGCGGCGGCGGCCGCATACGGGGCTCGGCACCATCGTGGTGCTGACGGTGGTGGCCAGCGCCATCGGCTTCGTGGTGCTGCCGATCGCGCAGCGGCAATACCTGTTCATGACCGCGCCGTTTGCCGCCATCGCCGCGGCGGTGGGGGCCGGATGGCTGGCGGAGCGCTGGTCGGGGGAGGCGCGGCCGCTGCTGGTGGCGATGCTGCCGGGGCTGGTGATGGCGTATTTCGTGTTCCACGCCCTGTTGCAGCTCGGCCACCCCGATCGGATCGCCATCGCCAAGCTCGATCACCTCCTGCACCACACCGCGCCGAGCGACACGGTGCTGGCGGGCTGGTCGCCGGGGGTGGCGTTTCGCCGGCCGGCCTTCCATTTCGGCTTTCCGCACCAGGAGGTGCGCACCTTCATTCCGCCGGCGATGATCGCGGAGCTGGCGGCGGATCTGCGCAGCGGGCGGGTGCATCCGGCGATGGTGGATTTCGACGCCGACCTGCGCGCCCTGGGGCCGGAGCTTGTGGCAGCGGTGATGGCGCATTACGAGCCGACCGGGGTCTCGACGCTGTGGCGGCGGAAGCCCTAGCCAGGTTGCGCATCGCGGCCGGCACAGCCACTTTAGGGCGAACGCTTCGGAGCCGCGCATGAACCAGATCGCCACTCTCCACGCCCCCGACATGCTGGCCCCGGGCCGCTCGGCCGTCGGCCAACCGGTGTCGCGGCTGGAGGACCCGGTGCTGCTGCGCGGCGAGGGGCGCTACAGCGACGACATGAACCTGCCGGGCCAGGCCTATGGCGTGGTGGTGCGCAGCCGGGTGGCGCATGGGGTGCTGCGCGGCATCGAGACCGCGGCGGCCCGCGCGATGCCCGGGGTGCTGGCGGTGGTGACCTGTGCGGAGCTGGTGGCGGCCGGGATCAAGCCGATGGCCGCCAATGTCATCGGCAAGAACCACGATGACCGGCCGATCCCCAAGCCGGTGCAGATGGCGCTGGCCCACGGCAAGGTGCGCTATGCCGGCGAGCCGATCGCCTTCGTGGTGGCCGAGACGGTGCAGCAGGCCAAGGATGCCGCCGAGGCGGTGTTCGCCGATATCGACATCCTGCCGGCGGTGACCACGGCCGCCGCCGCGATCGCGCCGGGGGCGCCGGTGCTGTACGAGGAGGCGCCGGACAATGTGATTCTCGACTTCAAGTTCGGCGACCATGCCGCCGTCGAGGCCGCCTTCGCGCGCGCGGCCCATGTCACGCGGATGAGCATCGCCAATTCGCGCATCGTGGTCTGCGCGATGGAGCCGCGCTCGGCGCTGGCCGAATGGGATGCGGGCAGCGAGGGCTATGTGCTGCGCGTCGGCTGCCAGGGCGTGTTCGGGCTGCGCAACAACCTGCGCAACGTG
This sequence comes from Acetobacteraceae bacterium, assembly GCA_044369385.1. GTDB lineage: Bacteria > Pseudomonadota > Alphaproteobacteria > Acetobacterales > Acetobacteraceae > CAMDGX01. The sequence goes on from JBIPLY010000077.1 coordinate 3,271, forward strand.
ATGGGGGTGGCGGCCGAGAAGCTGCGCATCCTGACCGGCAATGTCGGCGGCAGCTTCGGCATGAAGTCGCAGGCCTATCCGGAATATGTCTGCGCGCTGTTCGCAGCCAGGCTGCTGGGCCGCGCGGTGAAATGGACCGACGAGCGCAGCGAAAGCTTTCTCTCCGACAGCCACGGGCGCTGCCATGAGCATGTGCAGGAGCTGGCGCTGGATGCCGAGGGCAATTTTCTCGCCATCCGGGTGACGGGTTACGGCAATATCGGCGCGGTGCTGTCCAACGCCACGACGCAGCCGCCGACGATGAACATCGTGAAGAACGTGATCGGCGTCTATCGCACCCCTGCCCTTTCGGTGCAGGTGAAGTGCGTGGTCACCAACACCACGCCGGTCGGCGCCTATCGCGGGGCGGGGCGGCCGGAGGGCAACTACTACATGGAGCGGCTGATCGAGACGGCGGCGCGCGAGATGGGGCTCGATCCGATCGAGCTGCGCCGGCGCAACCACATCCTGCCGGAGATGATGCCGTACAGCGCGCCGTCGAGCATGGAATACGACAGCGGCGATTTCCCGGCGGTGCTCGATCGCGCGCTGGCCGCCGCCGACTGGGACGGGTTCGCCGCACGGCGGGCCGAAAGCCGGGCGCGAGGAAAACTGCGCGGGCGCGGGATCGGGCAGTATCTGGAGGTCACCGCGCCGGCCAACAACGAGATGGGCGGCATCCGCTTCGAGCCCGACGGCACGGTGACGATCATCTCCGGCACGCTGGATTACGGCCAGGGCCATTGGACGCCCTTCGCCCAGGTGCTGGTGGACAAGCTCGGCGTGCCGTTCGAGAGCATCCGCTTGGTGCAGGGCGACTCCGCCGAAATGCTGGCCGGCGGCGGCACCGGCGGCTCGCGCAGCGCGATGAACGGCGGCAACGCGATTGCCGTGTCGTCCGATGCGGTGATCGCCAAGGGGACGCAGATCGCGGCCCATGTGCTGGAGGCGGCGGCGGCGGATATCGAGTTCTCGCGCGGCCGGTTCAGCATCGCCGGCACCGATCGCGGCATCGGCATCATGGAGCTGGCCGAGAAGCTGCGCGGCGGGCTGGCGCTGCCGGACGGCGTGCCGGCGACGCTGGATGTGGCGATGGTGGTGCCGGGCGTGCCGAGCGCCTTCCCCAATGGCTGCCACATCGCCGAGGTCGAGGTCGATCCCGAGACCGGCGTGGTGGAGGTGGTGAAATACAGCACCGTCAACGATTTCGGCGTGCTGCTGAACCCGCTGATGGTCGAGGGCCAGGCCCATGGCGGCATCGTGCAGGGCATCGGCCAGGCGCTGGGCGAGGCAATGGTCTACAGCGAGGACGGCCAGCTTCTGACCGGCTCCTACATGGACTACGCCATCCCCCATGCCGCCGATGTGCCCGGCTTCGGCTTCATCAGCCATCCGGTCCCGGCCAAGACCAACGGGCTCGGCGCCAAGGGCTGCGGCGAGGCGGGCTGCGCCGGGGCACTGCCGTCGGTGATGAACGCGCTGGTGGATGCGCTGGGCGAATTCGGCATCACCCATATCGACATGCCCGCCACGCCCGAGCGGGTCTGGGCGGCGATCCGGGCGGCGCGGGGTTAGGAAGAAGCAAATGCGGGAAACTTAACCCGCTATCAGGTGTTCCGGTGGGTATTCCTGCCATAAAAAAAAGCCAGGATCGCACCAATAGCACCTAGCAGCAGCGGGGCGACACCCATCCATTTTGAATGGTGCGCCAACAGAACTGCCAGGATGCTACCCAACCCTACGCCAAGCCCGGCGCCGATTGCCAGGGCAAGAGCCGCCGCGGCAAGTCGCTCCGACTGGCTGAGCTTATCGTCAACCGTGGTCAAGTGATCATGTCCTTCGGTTCCATCCGGCGCTGCTGCGAGCTCCGGCGGATGATTGGAGGGCCAATTCATATGATCTCCAGCCCAATGCGAAAGCCAAGCACTACCGCGAGTGTGACACAAAGCCACACAACGGATGCCTTTGCCAATGTGCCTGTTGCCTGTGCGTTGGCGGTGTGAACGTATTTCGCCATGATCGACACACCATACATGAACATCGCCACCGCAAGACAGAATATGATGGCAGCGTATGCCCCAAGCAACCCGTTGGCAGACATGCTGTCGTGCTTCTTGCCGATATCGTAAAGGGCCGCAGCCGAAATCGCAGCGCAAAACATCAGTAGCTGACCATCGCTGATCACGTCGAGGATCTTGAGATTGGTCGCAAACGCCCGGAGCACGAAGTAAATCAGAGGAATGCCGAGCAGGGGAAGCACGAGATTGATGCCAACCCAGATGACCACATCAAGCGCGCCAATCACGTTTGTTGTCCCTCAGAATCGATTCCTGCTCCTATCGCAGAGCCTCGGCCAAAACAAGGATAGTCTCGTGGCCTGGGCAAAGTGCCGTTTCGCTCCTGCGCGAGGTTGTGGGCAACACGACCGGCAGCACAGCAGAGCCGTGGCCAAGCCCCTGTCGCAGCGCTAGCTGTCAGAGTGACAACGCAGAAGGCCAATCGACCATGCCCAAGGACCTGATCCTCGCCCTCGACCAGGGCACCACCTCGACCCGGGCGATCGCATTTCGCGCGCCCAACCTTGCCCCGGTGGCCACCGCGCGGCGCGACCTGGCGCAGCATTTTCCCGATAGCGGCTGGGTGGAGCACGACCCCGAGGACCTGTACCGCGACTCGGTTGCGGTGCTGCGCGAGGCGATGGCGGCCGCCGGGGCCGCGCCGGCGGATGTGGCGGGCATCGGCATCACCAACCAGCGCGAGACCACCCTGGTCTGGCACCGTGACACCGGGCGGCCGGTGCATCGCGCCATCGTCTGGCAGGACCGGCGCACGGCGGCGGCCTGTGCGGCACTGCGCGAGGCCGGGCACGAGGCGGCGGTGTCCGCCAGCACCGGGCTGTTGCTCGATCCCTATTTCAGCGCCACCAAGATCGCCTGGATCCTGGACCATGTGCCCGATGCCCGCGCCGATGCGCAGGCCGGGCGGCTGCTGTTCGGCACCGTCGACACCTGGCTGCTGTGGCGCCTGACCGAGGGGCGGGTGCATGCCACGGATGCCACCAACGCCAGCCGCACCATGCTGTACGACATCCGCGCCGGCGCCTGGGACCCCGTGATGCTCGACCTGTTCCGCATCCCCGCCGCGATGCTGCCGCAGGTGCGCGACTGTGCGGGGCTGTTCGGCGAAACCGCCGTGCTGGGCGGATCGGTGCCGATCGCGGGCATCGCCGGGGACCAGCAGGCGGCGATGATCGGCCAGGCGTGCTTTTCGCCGGGGATGGTGAAATCGACCTATGGCACCGGGTGTTTCCTGTTGCTGCATACCGGGGCGGCGCCGGTGGCCTCGCGCAGCCGGATGCTGACCACGGTGGCGGCCCAGTTCGGCGGCGTGCGCAGCTATGCCCTGGAGGGGGCGATCTTTGTCGCCGGCGCCGCCGTGCAGTGGCTGCGCGACGGGCTGGGGGTGATTGCCGATGCCGCCGAATCCGGTCCGCTGGCGGCGTCGGCCGATCCCGCCCAGCGCGTCTATCTGGTGCCGGGCTTCACCGGGCTGGGCGCGCCGTGGTGGGATGCCGAGGCGCGCGGGGCGATCTTCGGGCTGACCCGCAATTCCGGCCCGGCGGAGTTGGCGCGCGCGGCGCTGGAAAGCGTCGCCTATCAGACCCGCGACCTGGTGGAGGCGATGCGGGCGGATTGGCAGGCGGATGGGGCGACCGTGCTGCGGGTGGATGGCGGGATGGTGGCCAGCGACTGGACCATGCAGTTCCTGGCCGATCAGCTCGACGCCCCGGTCGACCGGCCGGTGGTGCAGGAGACCACCGCACTGGGGGCGGCCTATCTGGCAGGATTGGCCACCGGGGCCTGTCCGGCGCCGGAGGCGTTCGCCCGGAGTTGGGCATTGCAGCGCCGCTTCAGCCCGCAACTGGACGCGGCGACGCGCGCGCGCCAATACGCGGGCTGGCGCGACGCGGTGCGGCGGACGCTGTCTGGCTGATCAGAAGCTGATCACGCCGATGGCGGCGGTGATCTTGTCGCGCATCACCGTCATCGCCGAGACGATGCCCGCCGACAGCACGCCGGCGATCACCCCGTATTCAAGCGCGGTGACCCCGGCCCGATCGGTGGCCAGGCGGCGGATCAGCAGGGCGGCGTCGCGCATTGCGGTTGCTCCTGCGTCATGGCGCGGAGGCTGCGCCGCCCGGGACCGCTCGGGCGGCAGCGGGATCAAAAGTTCAACGCGCTGAGCGCGGTGGTCAGCCGGCCGGTGAGCGCGGTGAAGGCGGTGGCGAGGCCAAGGGCGAGCACCCCGGCGATCAGGCCGTACTCCATGGCGGTGACGCCACGACGGTCGGTGCGGAGGGTGTGCAGCGCGCGAAGAATGAACGTCATGCCAGCGGACTCCTTGGCTTTGGCCGGCCCGCGACGAGCGCATCGGCGATGCGCGGATCGGCAAAGCGCAGGCTAGTCCGAATTCGTTACACCGCGCTTTCAGCCAGGGTCGGAACTCGTCGGGCATGCGGCTGTTTACTTGCATCAACCGATCATCAATCAACGAATACACCCGCGTTCCACATAACAGGAGTTCACAACATGGCGGGTGAAGGGTGAATGACGCGCGCAACCCGGCTTCGAACCCAGCCGGCGGCCCGGCGGATGATACCCGGTTCAATCCGGCCCTCGCTGCCGCCGGCCCGCGCCATGCACGCAAGCGCCGGGAATTTGACCGGTGCGGCGCGCTCGGCCAGAGTGCCCCGATCATGATCCTGCTGATCGACAACTATGACAGTTTCACCTTCAACCTCGTCCACTTCCTGGGCGATGTCGGTGGACGCTGCCAGGTCTGGCGCAACGACAAGATCAGCGTCGAGCAGGCCCTGGCGATGGCGCCCGAGGCAATCGTGCTCTCCCCCGGGCCGTGCACGCCCAACGAGGCCGGCATCTGCCTGGATCTGATCGCCGCGGCCGCCGGGCGGATCCCGATCCTGGGCGTCTGCCTGGGCCACCAGGCGATCGGCCAGGCCTTCGGCGGCGAGGTGGTGCGCGCGCCCATGCCGATGCACGGCAAGGTCAGCGCGGTGCAGCACGCAGGCAGCGACATCTTCGCCGGCATCCCGACGCCGTTCGAGGCGACGCGCTACCACAGCCTGATCGTGTGCGCTGAAACCCTCCCGGACGTGCTGGAGGCGACGGCCCACACCGATGACATCATCATGGGCCTGCGCCACCGCAGCCTGCCGATCTTCGGCGTGCAGTTCCATCCCGAGAGCATCGCCAGCCAGCATGGCCACGCGATCCTGCGCAACTTCCTGGACATCGCGCGCGGCCTGAACACGCCGGCGCGCGCGGCCTGATCCGATGTCGGCAAATGCGGGGGACCTCAAGCCGGTGCTGGCGCGCCTCGCGCTGGGCCAGACGCTGAGCGAGGCGGAGGCGGAGGCGGCGTTCGGCATCATCATGGCCGGCGAGGCGACACCGGCACAGATCGCCGGGCTGTTGATGGCGATGCGGGTGCGCCGCGAGACGGTGGCCGAACTGACCGGCGCGGTGCGGGCGATGCGCGCGCGGATGAGCCGGGTGGAGGCGCCAGAGGGCGCGATCGACGTCTGCGGCACCGGCGGCGACAGCTCCGGCAGCCTGAATGTCTCGACGGCCGTGACCTTCGTCCTGGCCGGGCTGGGCGTGCCGGTGGCCAAGCACGGCAACCGGGCGCTGTCCTCGCGCACCGGCGGGGCCGACGTGCTGGCCGCGCTGGGGGTGAATGTGGATGTGCCGCTGGCGCGCCTGCCCGATGTGCTGCGCGCCGCGCATTGCGCGTTCCTGTTCGCACCAAGGCATCACGCGGCGATGCGCCATGTCGCCGGGCCGCGGGTGGAGCTGGGGACCCGCACGATCTTCAACCTGCTGGGGCCGTTGGCCAATCCGGCCAGCGTGACCCGGCAATTGACCGGGGTGTTCGACCCGTCCTGGGCACGGCCGATGGCCGAGACCCTGGCCGCCCTCGGCACCACCGACGCCTGGCTGGTGCATGGCCAGGGCCTGGACGAGCTGACCATCGCCGGGGAGAATCAGGTGGTGGCGCTGTCCCCGGCCGGGCTGCGGGAATTCGTGGTCACGCCGGAGGAGGCGGGGCTTTCGCGCGCGCCGATCGCGGCGATCAAGGGCGGCGACGCGGGCCAGAACGCGGCGGCGATGCTGGCGCTGCTGCGCGGTGCGCCGGGCGCCTATCGCGACACCGTGCTGCTGAACGCCGCGGCCGGGCTGATCGTGGCCGGGCGGTCGGGCGGGCTGCGCGAGGGCGTGGCGCTGGCCGCCGGCGCGCTCGATTCCGGGGCGGCGCTGGCGGCGCTGGAAACACTGAAACGGGAGACGGCGGCATGAGTGGCCCACCGGACATCCTGCGCCGGATCTGTGCGGATACCGCCGCCGAGGTGGCGCGGCGCAAGCCATTGGGGCTGGGCGACCGGCTGGCCGCGGCCCCTGCCCCGCGCGGGTTTGCGACAGCGCTGGATGCCAAGGTGGCGGAGGAAAAGTTCGGCATCATCGCGGAGATCAAGCGCGCCTCGCCCTCCGGCGGCGACATAAGGCCGCATTTCGACCCGGCGGAGCTGGCGGCGGCCTATCAGCGCGGGGGGGCCGCGTGCCTGTCGGTGCTGACCGACGGCCCGTATTTCCGCGGCACCGACGACGACCTGCTGCGCGCGCGGGCCGGCTGCGACCTGCCGGTGCTGCGCAAGGACTTCATGATCGACCCCTGGCAGATCGACGAAAGCCGGGCGCTCGGCGCCGACTGCATCCTGCTGATCATGGCGGTGCTGTCCGACGCCCAGGCCGCCGAGATGGAGGCACGGGCCTTCGAGCTGGGCATGGATGTGCTGGCCGAGAGCCATGACCGGGCGGAGCTGGACCGCGCGCTGAAGCTGCGCACGCGCCTGATCGGCATCAACAATCGCAATCTCAGGATCATGCACACCAGCCTTGAAACCACGGTGGAATTGGCGCCGCATGTGCCGGCCGATCGGGTGATCGTCGGCGAGAGCGGCTATCGCGTGCATGCCGACCTGGCGCAGATCGCCGGCCACGGGGTGCGGCGCTTCCTGGTCGGCGAGAGCCTGCTGCGGCAGGAGGACCTCGCGCACGCGACGCGGGCGTTGATGCGCGGATGAGCAACAAGCTGACCCATTTCGACGCCGAAGGCCGCGCGGTGATGGTGGATGTCGGCGCCAAGCCCGCCACCGACCGGGCGGCCACGGCGCGCGCGCGCGTGGTGATGGCCCCTGCGACGCTGGCGATGATCCGCGGCGGCACGGCGAAAAAGGGCGATGTGCTGGGCGTGGCGCGGCTGGCCGGGATCATGGCGGCCAAGCGCACCGCCGACCTGATCCCGCTCTGCCATCCGCTGGCGATCACCGCCGTCACCGTCGAGCTGGAGCCGGTGGGCGAGGACACGGTGGAGATCGCCGCCACGGTCAAGACCACCGGGCCGACCGGCGTGGAGATGGAGGCGCTGACGGCGGCCTCGGTCGCGGCGCTGACGGTCTATGACATGTGCAAGGCGGTCGATCGCGCCATGCGCATCGAGGGGCTGCGCGTGGTCGCCAAGTCCGGCGGAAAATCGGGCGATTTCAAGCAGGAGTAGCGCGATGATCCCGGTCGAGGAAGCCCGTGCCCGCATCCTGGCCGGTCTGGCCGCAACGCCCGCCGAGGTGGTGGCGCTGGCCGCCGCCTGGGGCCGGGTGGCCGCGGCGCCGGTGGCCGCCCGGCTGACCCAGCCGCCGCGCGATGTCTCGGCGATGGATGGCTATGCGCTGCGCGCCGCGGAGGCCGGGCTGGGGGCGCGGCTGGCCGTGGTGGGCAGCGCGCCGGCCGGGCATCCCTGGGGCGGAACGCTGGCCCCGGGCCAGGCGCTGCGGCTGTTCACCGGCAGCGTGGTGCCGGATGGCGCCGATTCGATCCTGTTGCAGGAGGATGCGACGCGGGACGGCGAGGTGGTGGTGGTCAACGAGGCCGCCACCGCCGGGCGCCATATCCGCCGCGCCGGCCAGGATTTTTCCCACGGCGACGTGTTGATCGCGCCGGGCAAGCTATTGAATGCGCGGGATATCGGGCTGATTGCGGCGGGCAACGTGCCCTGGGTTGCCGTCCATCGCCGCCCCCGCGTGGCGATCCTGGCCACCGGCGACGAAATCGCGCTGCCCGGCGAGCCGATCCCGCCCGGCGGCATCGTCAGCTCCAACAGCCATGCGCTCGCCGCCCTGGTGCGGGCCGTGGGTGGGGAGGCGGTGGTGCTGCCGATCGCGCCCGACGACCGCGCGGCGCTGATGGCCGCGGCCGATGCGGCGCGCGGCATGGATCTGTTGCTGACCAGCGGCGGCGCCAGCGTGGGCGATCACGACCTGGTGCAGGAGGCGCTGGGCGCGCGCGGGCTGGTGGTGGATTTCTGGCAGATCGCCATGCGGCCGGGCAAGCCGCTGATGCATGGCCGGCTGGGCGACGTGCCGATGATCGGGCTGCCGGGCAATCCGGTGTCCTCGCTGGTCTGCGCGATCCTGTTCGTGGTGCCGGCGCTGCGCAAACTGATGGGGATGGCGGGCACCGCGCTGCCCCCCGTGCGGGCGCGGCTGGGCGCGGCGCTGGCGGCCAATGACCGGCGCGCGGACCATCTGCGCGCCACGCTGAGCGAAGACGGCGATGGAAACCTGGTCGCCACCCCGTTCATCCGGCAGGATTCCTCGATGCTGCGGCTGATGGCGCAGGCCGACGCGCTGATCCTGCGCCCGCCGCACGCCCCGGCGCTGGAGGCGGGGGCGGAAGTGCCGGTGATCCGCCTGGATGCGTTTGGCCTGTAACGACAGGCTTGACCGACGCGCGAGAACCTATGTAGAACGCTGTGCATGTTGCCGGTTTGTTCCGAACACCCCGGCATGCAACAGGTTCAAGGGGATGCGCCAATGTTGACCCGCAAGCAGCATGAATTGCTGGTCTTCATCGACCGGCACCTGAAAGCCACCGGATTCTCGCCGAGCTTCGAGGAGATGAAGGAGGCGCTGCACCTGAAGTCGAAATCCGGCATCCACCGGCTGATCTCGGCGCTGGAGGAGCGCGGCTTCCTGTCGCGCCGGCACAATCGCGCCCGGGCGCTGGAGGTGACGCGGCTGCCGGATGACATGGTGGCGCTGGGCGTGCCGGCCGTGGCCCCGCCCGCTCCCGGCTTTTCACCGCCCGGCTTTGCCCCAAACGTGATCCGCGGCGACTTCTCGCCCCGCCTGCCCGCGGTCAAGGCGGCGGAATCGGCCGGCGCGGTGCAGTTGCCGATGTATGGCCGCATCGCCGCCGGCCTGCCGATCGAGGCGATGCGCGACACCAGCAACCATGTCGAGGTGCCA
>JBIPLY010000078.1:0-12675 GCA_044369385.1 Acetobacteraceae bacterium
TCTTTCGGACTGCCTGATTGATCGGAAAATTCCACGGCGTGAACGCGGCCACCACCCCCACCGGCTCCTTCACCACCAGCTGATACACCCCATCCGCCCGCGCCGGGATCACCCGGCCGTATGCACGTCGAGCCTCCTCGGCGAACCAGTCGATCACATCGGCCCCGGCCAGCGCCTCGCCCTTCGCCTCGGCCACCGGCTTGCCCTGCTCGGTGGTCATCAGGGCGGCGATCTTGTCGGCGCGCTCACGCAGCAGATTGGCGGCGCGGCGCATCACCTTGCTGCGCTCGAACGCGTTGACCCGGCGCCACACATTGAACCCGCGCTCGGCGGCCTCCAGCGCCCGGTCGAGATCGGCCCGCTCGGCATGCGCCACCCGCCCGGCCGGCTCGCCAGTGGCCGGGTTGAGCACGGTCAGGAAGCGCCCGGCGGCAGCCGCGCCCCATGTGCCATCGATCAACAGCGAAACATCGTCGTACATCGTCTTCTCCTTGCGGCTTGCGCGTGCACCTGCCACGCCCGGCAGCACCGTATCTGGCATCCCGTCGCCGATCGTCCAAGGTGCCAAGCGTTATTCTTTCTTGGGAATAGCGCAGATTCGCCATGTCGTCACCACCGCGGCACCTGCGTTCGTCATCGAACCGTCGCCTGCCCGCCATCACCGTGTCGCATGCGGCGGCGTATCCCCGGCGCCAGCATTCCCGACACAAGGCCGTCCCCATGCCCATTCTCCCCCGCCGCGCGGCCCTCGGCCTCGCGGCTGCGGCCGCCCTGCCCCGCATCGCCATCGCCCAGGCCGACCGCCGCCCGGTCGTCACTGTCGCGGTACAGAACATGTCGACCTCGAACACGTTGGAGATGCTGCGCGAGCAATCCAACGTCGGCACCCGCATCTTCCGCAGCTACGTGGAGCCGTTGATCGACACCGACTGGATCGGCGACATGTCGATGATCCCCGGCCTGGCCACCGCCTGGCGGCGCATCGACGACCAGACCTTGGAGTTCGAGCTGCGCGAAGGCGTCACCTTCCACAACGGCGACCCCTTCACCGCCGAGGAGGTCGTCTTCTCCTTCGGCCCTGAGCGCATGTGGGGCGGCGGCGCGCGCGAAGTGCCCACCCCCTCGATCGCCAATGCCCGCCGCGCCTTCCCCGGCTTCGACCGCATCGAGATCCTCGCCCCGCACCGCATCCGCGTGGTCAGCAAGGTGCCGGACATCGTGCTGGAGGGCCGCATGGCCCGCAGCCTCGCCGTCATCGCCAACCGCCGCGCCTTCATGGCCGCCGGCAGCTGGATGGAATGGGCGCGCAAGCCGATCGGCACCGGCCCCTATCGCATCGCCGATTTCCGCCCGGACCAGTCCTTGGTGATGGAGCCGCACGACGCCCATTGGCAAGGCCGCCCCCCCATCCGCCAGCTTCGCTTCAACGAGGTGCCGGAGCCCAGCTCGCGCATCAACATGCTGCTGTCCGGTGCTGCCGATTTCGCCACCGAGATCCCGCCCGACCAGATCTCGCAGATCGAGCGCGACCGCCGCTTCGAGGTGGTCGGCGGCCCGATCAACAACTCGCGCTACCTGGTGTTCAACAAGTCCCACCCCTCGCTCGCCAATCCGCTGGTCCGCCGCGCCATGTCGCACAGCATCGACCGCGAGGCGATCATCGCCGCCCTGTGGGCCGGGCGCACCTCGGTGCCGCGCGGCCTGCAATGGGAATTCTATGGCGAGATGTATCTGCGCGACATCGAGGCCCCGCGCTTCGACCCCGCCGAGGCCCGGCGCCTGCTGCGCGAGGCCGGCTATCGCGGCCAGCCGATCCCCTATCGCTGCCTGAACAACTACTACACCAACCAGACCCCCACGGCGCAGATCATGCTGGAAGGCTGGCGCGGCATCGGCCTCAACGTCGATCTGCAGATGGTCGAGAACTGGAGCCAGATCACCGGCGGCGCGCCGGAGACCCGCGGCGTGCATGATTGGTCGGCCTCCGCTGTGGTGCCCGATCCCTCGATCCAGATGTCCGCCTCCTGGGGCCGCACCGGCCAGCCCTGGCTTGCCAACCAGTGGCGCAACGAGGAATTCGGCACCCTGGCCGCCGAGCTGGAAACCAGCATGGACCAGCCGCGCCGCATCGCCGTCTGGCGCCGCATGCTGGAGATCGTCGAGCGCGAGGACCCCGGCTACGTCGTGCTGCACCGCAACGCCGCCTTCGTCGCCAAGCGCCGCGACATCGCCTGGCGCGCGTCGCAGTCCTTTTTCATGGATTTCCGCGGCAGCAACTGGACCGCTTGAAGGAGACCTCCCGATGCGCATCACCCGCCGCGCCACTTTCGCCGCCGGCGCCGCCCTGGCCCTGCCGCGTCCGGCCATCGCCCAGGCCGACCAACGCCCGGCCATCACGGTTGCGGTCCAGAAGATCAGCAACAGCAACACCTTCGAGACCCCGCGCGAGCAGTCCAACGTGGGCTATCGCGCCTTCTACACCTACTCGGAAACGCTGATCGACTTCGACTGGACCGGCTCGATGGACCAGGTGCCGGGCCTGGCCACTGCGTGGTCGCGCGCCGCCGATGCCCGCTCGGTCGAGGTCACGCTGCGCCCCGGGGTCCGCTTCCACGACGGCCGGCCGATGACCGCCGAGGATGTCGCCTTCTCCTTCGGCCCCGAGCGGCTGTTCGGCACCGGGGCCACCGGGCCGAAGGAGCCGCCGAACGAGGTGAAGGCGGTGGCGCGCCTGTCCTACCCCAAGCTCGAGAAGGTCGAGATTCTGGCGAAGGATCGGGTGCGCTTCGTCCTGAACGGGCCGGATGCGACCATGGCGGGGCGACTGGCGCAGAACACCGGCGTGATCCTGTCCGCCAACGCCTTCGCCGCCGCCCCCACCTGGCTCGATTGGGCGCGCCGGCCGATCGGCACCGGGCCGTACCGGATCGCCGAGTTCCGCCCCGACAGCTTCGTGGTGTTCGAGGCGTTCGATGATTACTGGGGCGGCCGCCCGCCGGCGCGCTCGATCCGCTTCGTCGAAATCCCCGAGGTGTCGTCGCGCATCAACGGGCTGCTCTCGGGCGAGTTCCACTTCGCCTGCGACATCCCGCCCGATCAGATCGCGCCGATCGAGCGCAACCCGCGCTTCGAGGTCCAGGGCAGCCCGATCAACAACATCCGCATCATGGCCTTCGACCACAACCACCCGCAGCTGCGCGATCCGCGCATCCGCCGGGCGATGTCGCTGGCCATCGACCGGCGCGCGATCGTGGACGCGCTGTGGTCCGGGCGCACCCGGATCCCCAAGGGGCTGCAGCTCGAAGCCTATGCCGCGATGTTCGTGCCCGAACACGGCGAGCCGCGGCACGACCCGGCCGAGGCGCGGCGGCTGCTGGCCGAGGCCGGCTACCGCGGCGAGCCGATCCCGTACCGGCTGCTCAAGGACTACTACACCAACCAGGTGGGGACGGCGCAGATCTGCGTGGAGATGTGGCGCGCGGTCGGCCTCAACGTGCAGATGTCCCTGCAGGAGAACTGGTCGCAGGTGACGGGCGCCAAGATCGAGCGCGGCATCCGCGACTGGTCGAACACGTCGCTCTTCATGGACCCCGTGGCCGGGCTGCTGCGCGGCATGGGCCCCGGCGGCGCCCAGCAGCGCGACGGCGAATGGACCAACGCGGAGTTCAACCGCCTGGCCGGCGTGGTCGAGTCCTCGATCGAGCCCTCCGAGCGCCGCGCCGCCTTCGCCCGCATGCTGACCATCGCCGAGCATGACGACCCCGCCTACCTGATCCTGCACCAGGCCGCGACCTTCATTGCCAAGCGCCGCGACATCCGTTGGCGGGCCTCGCAGGGCTGGCCGCTCGACTTCCGTGCCCGCAACTTCGCCTTTGGCTCCTAGGCTCGGGGCCGCAAGACGCCGAACGCCGGCCCAACCGGGCCCGGCGTTCCGGCGGGACATCGTCATAAAACTGAAACCCTGTTGTCATCTGCCTGCCTTTGGGCGTGTGATACCGCCAGGGCGGAAGCGAGGACTCGCATGAACAAGCGCAATGTGCTGCTGATTGTCGTCGATCAGTGGCGGGCCGACCACGTCCCCCATCTCGGGGCCACGCATCTCAAGACCCCGAACCTGGACCGGCTGTGCCGCGCCGGCGTGACCTTCCGCAACCACGTCACCACCTGCGTGCCCTGCGGCCCCGCCCGCGCCAGCCTGCATACCGGCCTCTATCTGATGAACCACCGCCAGGTGCAGAACTGGATTCCGCTGGACGCCCGCCACACCACCCTGCCCCGCGCCATCCGCGCCTGCGGCCTCGATCCCGCGCTGGTGGGATACACCACCACCGTGCCGGACCCGCGCACCACCCATCCGAACGACCCGCGCTTCCAGAATCTCGGCGACATGATGGAAGGCTGGCGCCCCGTCGGCGCCTTCGGCCCGGGCCACGAGGCGTATTTCGGCTGGCTTGCCCAGAAGGGCTTCCCCCTGCCCGCGAACCGCGACGAGATCTGGCTGCCCGAGGGCGAAGACGCCGTCCCCGGCGCCACCGCCCGGCCTGCCCGCATCCCCAAGGACCTGTCCGACAGCTTCTTCTTCACCGAAAAGGCGCTGGAGTACCTGAAGGGCCGCAACGGCGCGCCGTTCTTCCTGCATCTCGGCTATTACCGCCCGCACCCGCCCTTCGTGGTCAGCGCGCCGTATCACGCGATGTACCGGCCCGAGGACATGCCCAAGCCCATCCTGGCCCCCAGCGTCCAGGCCGAGGCCGCCACCCACCCGCTGCTGCGCCACTACCTGGGCCATGCCCGCCAGGCCAGCTTCTTCACCGGCGCACAGGGCATGGTCGCGGACATGGATGCGGCCACCATCGCCCAGATGCGCGCCACCTATTGCGGCATGATCGCCGAGGTCGACGACAACATCGGCCGCGTGCTCGACCATCTCGAAGCCACCGGGCAGATGAAGGACACGCTGATCGTCTTCACCTCCGACCACGGCGAGCAGCTCGGCGACCATCACCTGGCCGGCAAGCTCGGCTATCACGACGAGAGCTTCCGCATCCCGTTGGTCATCGTCGACCCGGATGCCCCGGACCAGGCCGGCCGCATCGAGGACGCGCCCACCGAGAGCATCGACCTGATGCCCACCATCATCGACTGGCTGGGCGGCGAGCCCCCGCGCGCCTGCGACGGCCGCTCGCTGCGCCCGCTGGTGCTGGACATGAAGCCGGCCGACTGGCGCACCGAGCTGCACTACGAATACGACTTCCGCGACACCTTCCACTCCCGCGCCGAGACCGCGCTGGGCCTGCACATGGACGAGTGCACCCTGTTGGTGGTCCAGGACGCGAAGTGGAAATACGTCCACTTCACCACCCTGCCCCCGCTGCTGTTCGACCTGGAGGCCGATCCCGGCCAGTTCACCAACCTCGCCGACCGCCCCGAGCATGCCGCCATCGCGCGGGACTACGCCCAGAAGGCGCTGTCCTGGCGCATGTTCCACGCCGACCGCACCCTCACGCACTACCGCGCCTCGCCGAACGGCCTCGAACGCCGCAACCCGACCGCGAATGGAGAAACAGCATGACCCGCCTGACCCGCCGCGCCGCACTTGCCGGCACCGCCGGCATCGCCGCCAGCACCGCCCTGCCCCGCTTCGCCATCGGCCAGGCCGACAACCGGCCGACCATCACCGTCGCGGTGCAGAAGATCAGCAACACCAACACGCTCTCGGCCCTGCGCGAGCAGTCCAACGTCGGCACCCGCATCGCCACCCTCATCACCGAGCGGCTGATCGACCTGAACTACCAGTCGAAGCTGGAGCCGGTGCCCGGCCTGGCCACCGGCTGGAAGCGCATCAGCGACACCACCGTCGAGTTCAAGCTGCGCCAGGGCGTGAAGTTCCACGACGGCAGCCCGTTCACCCCCGAGGATGTCGCCGGCAGCTTCTCCGCCGCGCACATGTTCGGCGACAGCCGCCCGACCGTGCGCGGCCAGACCATGCCACTGTCCGGCACGGTCCCCGCCTCCTCGGCCAAGGACCTGATCCGCGACGTGCCCCCGGTCGCCCGCCGCCTGTGGCCGGCGCTGGACCGCGTCGAGATCGTCGACCCGGAGACGATCCGCTTCGTCAACGCCGCCCCGGACGTGACCATCGAAGGCCGCGCCAGCGTGCGCGGCAGCGACGTCGTGAACTTCAAGGCCTTCAGCGACGCCGCCTCCTGGCTGGAATATGCCCGCAAGCCGATCGGCACCGGCCCCTACAAGGTGCGCGAGTTCAAGCCCGACAATTCGCTGATCCTGGACGCCCATGACGAGTACTGGGGCGGCCGGCCGCCGATCAAGACGATCCGCTTCCTGGAGGTGCCGGAGCCCTCGTCGCGCATCAACGGCCTGCTCTCCGGCGAGTACCACTTCGCCTCCGATGTCTCGCCCGACCAGATCCCGCAGATCGAGCGCTCCGGCGCCTTCGACGTGCAGCAGAGCCTGGTTCCGAATCACCGCCTGATCGTGTTCGACAAGAACCACGCCCCGATCCGCGATGCCCGCATGCGCCGCGCCATGACCCATGCCATCGACCGCAAGATGATCGTGGATGCGCTGTGGGGCGGGCGCACCGCCATCCCGCGCGGCCTGCAGTGGGATTTCTACGGCGACATGCTGATCACCGACTGGACGGTGCCGAACTACGACCCGGCGCTGGCCCGCCAGCTCATCAAGGAGGCCGGCTACAAGGGCGACCCGATCACCTTCCGCGTCGCCCCCCAGTACTACACCAACCAGGGCCCCACCTCGCAGGTGCTGGTGGAGATGTGGAAGCAGGTCGGCCTCAACGTCCAGATCCAGATGGTCGAGAACTGGACCCAGATCTTCGCCCGTGGCCCCGAGCGCGGCGTGCGCGACTGGTCCAATTCGGCCACGTTCAGCGACCCCGTCTCCTCCATCGTCGCCCAGCACGGCCCGAACGGCCAGCAGCAGCAGATGGGCGAATGGACCAACGAGGAGATGAACAACCTCACCGTGGAGCTGGAAAGCAGCACCGACCGCGCCCGCCGCAAGGCAGTCTTCGCCCGCATGCTGCAGATCTGCGAGCGCGAGGACCCCGCCTATACCGTGCTGCACCAGAACGCGGTGTTCACGGCCAAGCGCCGCGAAATCAAGTGGAAGGCTGCCCCCAGCTTCGCCATGGACTTCCGCGCCCACAACTGGGGCTGAGCCGGCGCGTGACGGAACCCCTCGTCACCATCCGCGACCTGCGGGTGGATTTCCACGGCCTGCCGGCGCTGCGCGGCATCGATCTCGATGTCGCGGCCGGCGAGGCGGTCGGACTGGTCGGCGAGTCCGGCTGCGGCAAGTCGGTCACCTGGCTTGCCGCCCTCGGCCTGCTGCCGCGCACCGCGACCGTCACCGGCAGCGTGCGGCTGGGCGGCCAGGAGATCCTCGGCGCCGCACCCGCCACGCTGGACCATGTCCGCGGCGGGCGCATCGCCATGATCTTCCAGGACCCGGCCAGCGCGCTCAATCCGGTCAAGAAGGTCGGCGTGCAGGTGGCCGAGGCGCTGCGGCTGCATCGCGGCATGAACGGCGGCGAAGCGGACGCCGAGGTGCTGCGCCTGTTCGACCAGGTCGGCATCCCTGACGCCAGGCGGCGCGTGCATATCTATCCGCACGAGATGTCCGGCGGGCAGAACCAGCGCGTGATGATCGCGATGGCGCTGGCCGGCCAGCCGGAGTTGCTGGTGGCCGACGAGCCGACGACGGCGCTGGACGCCACCATCCAGGCCCAGATCCTGGACCTGCTGCGACGCTTGCAGCAGGAGACCGGCATGGCGCTGGTGCTGATCAGCCATGACCTGGGCGTGGTCGCCGAGATGTGCCGGCGGGTTTGCGTGATGTATGCCGGGCGCATCGTGGAACAGGCGCAAAGCGACACGCTGTTCGCCGATCCTCGCCACCCCTATACGCGCGGCCTGCTCGCCGCCCTGCCGGACATGGTCGGGCCGCGGCGACGGCTGGCGGCGATCCCCGGCGGCGTGCCGGAACCATGGAACATGCCGCCCGGCTGCGCCTTTGCCCCGCGCTGCGCCCATGCCTCGCCCGACTGCGACGCAGCCATGCCCGGTTTCACCCCGGTCGGGCCGGACCACCTGGCTGCCTGCATCCACGCCACCGCCATGGAGCCGGCATGAGTCTGCTTTCACTCGACGGCGTCAGCCGGGTCTATACGACGCGGCGCGGGCTGTTCGGCCGGCCGGTGCCGGTGCGGGCGGTCGATCACATCTCGCTGTCCGTCGAACCGGGCCGCACGCTGGGCATTGTCGGCGAATCCGGCTGCGGCAAGTCGACCACCGGGCGGGTGGCGCTCGGCATCGAGCACCCCAGCGAAGGCACCGTGCGCTTCGAGGGGGCGGCCATGCCGGCCACCGGCACGCCGGCGTGGCGGCGGATGCGGGCGCGGATGCAGCTGGTGCATCAGGACCCGCTCGGCGCCATGGACCGCCGGCTGACCGTGGCCGCCCAGATCGGCGAACCGCTGGAGATCCACGGCATCGGCGACCGCGCCGAGCGCGCCGACCGGGTCGCTGCCCTGCTGCGCGATGTCGGGCTGCGGCCGGACCTGGCCGGGCGGCACCCGCATGAGCTTTCGGGCGGACAGCGGCAGCGCGCCGTGCTGGCCCGGGCGCTGGCCACCGATCCGGCGCTGCTGGTGGCCGATGAGCCGGTCTCGGCCCTGGACGTCTCGATCCAGGCGCAGGTCATCAACATGCTGACCGACCTTCAGGAAGCCCGCGGCATCGCCATGCTGTTCATCAGCCACGACCTGAAGGTGGTGCGCCAGATCAGCCACGCGGTGGCGGTGATGTATCTCGGCCGGGTGGTGGAACAGGGCGATCCCGAGGCGATCTTCGCCGATCCGCTGCATCCGTATTCCCGCGCCCTGGTCTCCGCGATCCCGGTGCCGGGGCCGCGGCGGATCGAGCGGGTGGTGCTGACCGGCGATCCGCCCAATCCGGCCGACCGGCCATCCGGCTGTGCCTTTCATCCGCGCTGCCCTGTGGCCGTCGCCGCCTGTTCCGCCGAGGTGCCGCAGTTGCGGCCGGCGGCCGACGGGCGCCTTGTGGCCTGTCATCTGGTGGAGGCGGCCTGATGCTGCGGTTTCTCGCGCTGCGGCTCGGCCGCGCTTTGCTCACCATCGCGCTGGTCGTCACCTTCGCCTTCATCGTGCTGCGGCTGTCCGGCGATCCCGCGCTGATGATCATGTCGCCCGATGCGCCGCCCGAGGCGCTGGCGGCGTTCCGCGAGGCCTGGGGGCTGGATGAGCCGCTGTGGATGCAATACCTGCGATACTTCACCGCCATCCTGCAGGGCGAGCTGGGGCAATCCATGCGCGACGGGCGGCCGGCGATCGAGCTGGTCATCGAGCGCATTCCGGCGACGCTGACGCTGACCCTGCCGGCGCTGGCGCTGAAGGTGGGGCTGGGCATTCCGGCCGGCGTCTATGCCGCCCTGCATCGCAATTCGATGACCGACCGGGTGGTGATGACCTTTGCCATCGCCGGGTTCACCGTGCCGAGCTTCGTGCTGGGCCTGGTGCTGGTGCTGGTGTTCGCGGTCCAGCTCGGCTGGCTGCCGTCGGGCGGGCAGGAGAGCTGGCGCAGCGTGATCCTGCCGGTGATCGCCATGGGGCTCGGGGGCGCCGGGGTGCTGGCGCGGTTCACCCGCTCGGCGATGCTGGAGGTGCTGGGCCAGCCGTATATCCGCACCGCGAGCGCCAAGGGGGTGCCGTGGCGCGCGGTGGTGCGGGGGCATGCGCTGCCGAACGCGGCGATCCCGACGGTGACGGTGGTGGGCTTCATGGTGGGCTCGCTGATGGCCGGGGCGGTGGTGGTGGAGAGCGTGTTCTCCTGGCCCGGGGTGGGGCGGCTGATGGTGGTGGCGGTGGGCAACCGGGACCTGGCGGTGGTGCAGTGCGTGCTGCTGCTGGTGTCGGCGACCATGGTGACCTCGAACCTGATCGTGGACGTGCTCTACGGGGTGCTTGACCCGCGGCTGCGCAACACGGCGCCGGCGGGAGGCGGGCATTGAGCGGGGTTGTTGCAGCACCGCCGCGGCGGCGGGCGGCGGTGCCGCTGGGGGTCGCGATGGCGATCGCCTGGCTGGTGACGATGGTGGCGGTGGCGCTGCTGGCCGATGTGGTGCGGCCGTACGGGATCACGGCGATGGATCTGCGGGCGCGGTTGCAGCCGCCCGTGGGGTTCGGGGGCGACTGGGCGCATGCGCTGGGCACCGACGAGCTGGGGCGGGACGTGTTGAGCCGGCTGATCGAATCGATCCGCATGTCGCTGCTGATCGCCTTCGGCGCCACCATCATCGCCGCCGTGTTCGGCACCACCATGGGCTTCCTGGCGGCGCATTTCCGCGGCTGGGTGGAGCAGGTGGTGCTGATGCTGATCGACTTCCAGGCGTCGATGCCGTTCCTGATCCTGGCGCTGTCGGTGCTGGCGTTCCTCGGCAACTCGTTGACCATGTTCATCTGTCTGATGGGGTTGTACGGGTGGGAGCGGCATGCGCGCATCTCGCGCGGGTTGGCGATCGCGGCCAATGCGCAGGGCTATGCGGCGGCGGTCCGGCAATTGGGCGCGGTGCCGATGCGCATCTATCTGCGCCATGTGCTGCCCAACATCGCCTCCACCCTGATCGTGGCGGCGACGCTGTCGTTTCCCGAAGTGGTGCTGCTGGAATCCGGGCTGTCGTTCCTGGGGCTGGGGGTGCAGCCGCCGGCGACCAGCCTGGGCAACATGGTGGGCTTCGGGCGCGACTACATCACCCGGGCACCGTGGATCATGCTGGCGCCGTCGGTGGTGATCGTGCTGACGACGCTGTCGGTGAGCATCCTGGGCGACTGGCTGCGCGACCGGCTGGACCCGACATTAACGTGACGGGCTCGGACGTGACAGGCTGGGACGTGACAGGCTGGGACGTGAGGACGTTGGCGACGTGACGGACGATCGGTTCGAGCGGATGCGGCGCAATCCGGGCGGGGATTGGACGATCGCGGATGTCGTCGCGCTCTGCCGGACGCACGGCATGTACTGCGAGCCGCCACGGGGCGGTGGATCGCACTACAAGGTGGGTCATCCCGGGTTGGCCGAAAAGCTGACGATCCCCTACAAGCGGCCGATCAAGCCGGTCTATATTCGCAAACTGATCGCCCTCACCGCGGCCGCGAGGAGCCTGCCATGACCGCCGCCCTGTATCCGTTGCTGGTCGAGCCCCTCTCCGCCGAGGATGGCGGCGGGTTTGTGGCGATCGTGCCCGACCTGCCGGGCTGCATGAGCGATGGCGCCTCGCCCCAGGAGGCGGTTGCCAATGTGCAGGATGCGATCCTGGCCTGGATCGAGGCGGCGCGCGACCTCGGCCATCCGGTGCCGGCGCCTTCGGCCCATTTGACCCTCGCCGCGGAGTGAGATCGTGACCCTGATCGCATCGCATCGTGGGGGTTCGCTGGAGGCACCGGAGAATTCGCCGACCTCGTTTCGCCATACCGCGGGGCTGGCGGTGGAGCAGGTGGAGTTCGATATCCATCCGACCGCCGACGGGCAGATCGTGGTGATCCATGACGCGACGCTGGAGCGGACCACGGATGGGACCGGGCCGGTGGCGGCGCGGACGCTGGCGGAATTGCGGCGGTTGACGATCGCGGGGACGGCTTCGGACCGGATCATGACGCTGCGCGAGGTGGTGGAGCTGTTCCGGCCGACCGGGATCGACCTGCGCATGGAAGTGAAGTCCGATGTCGAGCACCAGCCCTATCCCGGGCTGCTGGACCAGGCGTTGAAGATCATCGATGCGGCGGGGATGCGGGGGCGGACGGTGGTGACCAGCTTCCTGGCGCCGATCGTGGCCGAGGCGGTGCAGGCGCCGGGGTTGGCCGGGCGGATCTGGCTGGTCTCGCCCGTGATCATGGATGATTGCGGGCTGGACGGGGTGGTGGCGACGGCGGAGGCGCATGCGATCGGGCATGTCGGCATCCGGGCGCCGCGGCTGGATGGGCGGGTGATGGCGCATCTGCGGGCCGCCGGGCTGGGGGTGGGGGCCTGGGCGGTGAACGATGCGGACAGCGTGCGCCGGATGCTGGCGCTGGGGGTGGAGGTGTTCACCACCGATATCCCGACGGTGGCGGTGGGGTTGCGCGGGCGGTAGGGTTGTTTTGATAACGGAATGACTTGGGCGCACGTCTGCCGCCCGGGTCAGGCGCCGTATTTTTTTCGGAGCGCGCGGACGGCGGCGCGGAGATAGGGTTGCAGCGGGCGGTACGGGGTGGGCGCCGGCGCGGGTGGCTCGTCGGCGTTTGCCGAGGCGGGCGCGGGTGGCGCGGCGGCCGATGCGGACGCAGGCGAGCGGGGGCGTTTCGGCAGGCGGAGCCAGTCCGGCGGGGTCAGGCCGAGGGCGTGGACGAGCGGGCGCAGCAGGCGGCCGGCGCGGGGCACCTCGGCGACGAAATCGCGCAGCATGGGGGCCTGGAGCATCGCATCGAGCAGGCCGGCGCTGGGGGCGGTGGCGGGCAGGCGCCGGTTGATCCAGCCGTGTTCGCGCGGCAGGGCCGCGGCGGCGGGGCGCGGTGCGGCGCGGGCCGGGCGGCCGGGGCGGAGCCGGGGAAGGGTGCCGGCCTGCCAGTGCTGGACCAGG
>JBIPLY010000394.1:0-4047 GCA_044369385.1 Acetobacteraceae bacterium
CTGCTGCTGATCGCGCTGGTGGCGGTGTTCTGCGTCGCCACCTTCCTGGTCATCCTGCGCACCGAGGAAGGCCAGCAGCGCGCCCAGCGGCATCAGGTGGAGCTGGTCGGCACCGTGCACGACGCCCTGGCCAACGTCACCGTGATGCAGAGCTTCACCCGCCTGGCCGCCGAACAGCAGCTCATCCGCGGCATCATCGCCCGCGTGATCGCCGCCCAGTTCCCGGTGCTGACCTGGTGGGCGCTGGTCAACGTGATGACCCGGGCCGCCAGCACCATCACGGTGATCGCCATCGTCGCCTTCGGCACCGTGCTGCACCTGCGCGGGGAGGCGGGGGTGGGCGAGATCGTCGGCTTCATGGGGGTGGCGACCCTGCTGATCCACCGGCTGGACGGGGCGATGATGTTCTGCGCCCGGCTGTTCCTGGAGATGCCCGGCCTGCGCGACTTCTTCGCCGTGCTCGACGCCCAATCGACGGTTCCGGAACGGCCCGGCGCCCCGCCCTTGCGCGTCACCGGCGGCGAGGTGCGGTTCGAGGCCGTCGGCTTCGCCTACCCCAGCGGCGACGCCGTGCTGGCCGATGTCGCCTTCACCGCCGCGCCCGGCAGCGTCATCGCCCTGGTCGGCCATACCGGCGCCGGCAAGAGCACGGCCATGGCGCTGCTCGCCCGCATGTGGGACCCGCAATCCGGGCGCATCACCATCGACGGCCAGGACCTGCGCGACGTGAGCATCGACAGCCTGCGCCGCGCCATCGGCGTGGTCTTCCAGGAGGCGATGCTGCTGAACCGCACCATCCGCGACAACCTGCTGGTGGGCAAACCCGACGCCACCGACGCGGAGCTGCAAGCCGCCTGCGAGCAGGCCGATGCCTGGGAGTTCATCGCCCGCCAGCCGCAGGGGCTGGACACCATGGTGGGCGAGCGCGGCGCCAGCCTGTCCGGCGGCCAGCGGCAACGCATGGCCATCGCCCGCGCCCTGCTGAAGAACCCGCCGATCCTGGTGCTGGACGAAGCCACCAGCGCGCTGGATGCCGCAACCGAAGCCCGCGTCGCCGCCGCCCTGCGCCGGTTGATGGCCGGGCGCACCACTTTCATCATCGCCCACCGCCTGTCCACCGTGCGCGAGGCCAGCCAGATCCTGGTGTTCGAGCACGGCCGCATCGTCGAGCGCGGCGACTTTGCCGACCTGGTCGCCCGCCAGGGCCGCTTCGCCGCGCTGGTGGCCACGCAACTCGCTTGAATTCGGGGCCGCAACGCGCGCAGGATGCCGGCACGCGGGGTCTGCCCGCCGCACGGACAGACGCCTCCGCGATCAGAACGGAGGGACCGGCCATGACTGTTGCTGCGATCCTGAGGCACAAGGGCGCCGAGGTGGCCACCGCCACCCCCACCCAGACCATCGCCGAGATTGCCGGAATACTCGCCACTCGGCGCATCGGCGCGGTGGTGGTGATGGACGGCGCCGCACTGGAGGGCATCCTGAGCGAGCGCGACATCCTCTACGCCCTGGCCGCGCACGGCGCCGCCACCCTGGCCATGCCCGCCGCCGCCCTGATGACCCGCCAGGTGCGCACCGCCACGCCGGCGACCACCTATGACGAGGCGATCCGGGCGATGACGGATGGCCGCTTCCGCCACATGCCGGTGCTGTCGGGCGGCACGCTCGTCGGCATCGTCAGCATCGGCGACGTGGTCAAGGCGCGGATGATGGAGCAGGAGACCGAGGTGGACGGCCTGCGCGCCTATGTCAGCGGGGCGGCGGCGTAGCGCGGCTACTTCCAGATCGGCTTGCCCAGATCGAGCTGATTCTGCGACGTGGCGCCGCCGGTCACCGCCCCCACCCCGGCGCCGATCGCCGCCCCCAGCCCGACGCCGATCGGCCCGCCCAGCAGCCCGATCGCTGCCCCGGTGCCCGCCCCGGTGCCCGCCCCGGTCGAGACCCGGTCGAACTGGCTGGCGCCGCAGCCGGCCAGCAGCAGCGTCGCGGCCAACAGCGTGAATGCCTTGTGCATCGCCCATCTCCCTTGCCCGGCCCGCGACTCGGGGCCGGCAGCCTGTGTTGCATTGTTCTACGGCAGCCGTGCGACACATGCAGGCATTTCCGCGGCGCGGCATGGCCTGCTAGAATGACAACCGTTTCATCCGCAAGAGGACCGATACATGGCGCAGCTGCCGATCAAACCCCCGGGCTGGGTGGACGAGTTCCGCAAGTTCATCATGCGCGGCAACGTGGTCGACCTCGCCGTCGGCATCATCATCGGCGCCGCTTTCACCGCCATCGTCGCCAGCCTGGTCAAGGATCTGTTCAACCCCCTGATCGGCCTGCTGGTCGGCGGCATCGACTTTTCCAACATCTACATCGTGCTGAAGGGCGAGCGCCTGGCCACGCTGGAAATGACCCAGAAGGCCGGCGGGGTGACGCTGAACGTCGGGCTGTTCATCAACGCCGTGATCCAGTTCACCATCGTCGCCTTCGCCGTGTTCTGGCTGGTCAAGGTGCTGTCGCGCCTGCAGTCCAAGGAGGCGGCCAAGCCCGCCGCCCCGGCCGCGCCAGCGCGCAGCGAAGTGCTGCTGGAGGAGATCCGCGACCTGCTGAAGTCGCGCACCCCTTGAGCGGCCATCTGCTCAACCGTGAGTTCCTGCTCTCCGGGCGCCTGGGCGAGGAAATCCGCCGCTGGAACCCGGAGGTGCGGGTGCTGCCGGACGAGGAGCGCAATGCCTCGCTGGCCGCGATGCTGGCCGCACGGCCGGAGCCGGCCGGGCAGGGGGTCTGGGTGTTCGCCTACGGCTCGCTGATCTGGAACCCGATGGTCGAATACGCCGAGCGCGCCGTGGCCCATACGCCAGACTGGCACCGCGCCTTCTGCCTGGCCGCCAAGGGCGGGCGCGGCACGCCGGAGAACCCCGGCATGATGCTGGGCCTGCGCGAAGGCGGCGGCTGCACCGGGGTGGCGTTCCGCATCCCGGAGAAGCTGGTGGCCCCGGAACTCGACCTGATCTGGCGCCGCGAGATGGTCGCGCGCGGCTACATCCCGCGCTGGGTGCCGCTCTCGGCGCCGGACGGGGCCATGATGGGCCACGGCATCGCCTTCACCATCGATCCCGAAGGGCCCGGCTATTGCGGCGACCTGCCGGAAGCCGAGGTGGTGCGAAGGCTGGCCACCGCCAGCGGCCGGATGGGCACCGCGGCCGAATACCTCTACCGCACCCGCGACGGGCTGCGCGAACTGGACATCCACTGCCCCTTCGTCGAACGCATCGCCATGCTGGTCGATGCGGAGATGTCCGCCGCCTGACTGCACATTCGACCCCGGAGGGAACCATGTTCCTGCGCCGCCTGCTGCTGGTCCTGGCTGTCCTGCTGTTCGCCGTTCCCTTGGCCTGGGCGCAGGACTTCGACCTGCCAGGGGTGCAGGCGCCGACGGACGCCTATTTCGAGGGGCTGAGCCGCCGCTTCCCGAACGGCGCCCCGCCCGCCGCCCGCCGCACCGCCGAGCAGCAGGCCACCGCGGCCATCGCCCGGCGCGATTGGCAGGCGGCGATCACCGCCCTGGAGCTGCGCATCGCCCAGGGCGATGGCACGGCCGCCCAGCACGCCGATCTGGCCCAAGCCCATCTGCGCGCCACCCCGCCCAACGCGCCGAAGGCGCTGTATGCGGCGTGGCAGGCCTTCCAGCTTGCCGATGCCGGCGAGGCGGAAATCCGCCCGCTGCTGCTGATCGCCGAGGCGCTGAAGGCCCAGAACCGCCCGGCGCAGATGCTCCAGGCGCTGGCCGCGGTGGTCGAACGCGCGCCGGAGAACCCCCAATACCGCAGCCAGCTCGACGCCGCGCGGCGCGAGGTGGGCATCCAGGTGCGCGGCCTGCGCGCCGATGCCGAGACCGATCCGGCCCGCGCCTGCCTGTCCTTCACCTCGCCGCCCAGCCGCCGGCCCGATTTCGTCCCCGGCGACTGGATCGTGCTGACCCCCCCGGTGCCCGGCGCCGCGGTGACGCGCGAGGGCGACCAGATCTGCGTGTCGGGCCTGCCGCACGGCGCCACCACC
>JBIPLY010000395.1:0-4045 GCA_044369385.1 Acetobacteraceae bacterium
AATCGTTCAGAACCAGGCGATCCAAAACACCCAAAGCTGCCTCCCCTCCAAGAGACAGCCTTGAATCACATCTTCACATCGCGCCGGAACCCCAAGAGTCCACAGAACCTAGAGCGGTAGCCCATCCGGTTGAATCTGGAGGGGTACGCCCTCGGCCTGCCAGCGTCACAGGTAGTAGTAGACGGTCTGCCAGGGTGGGAAGTCGTGCGGCGGCAAGCGCCAAGCCTGACCGCCACGCAGCGCGTAGAGGATCGCGTTGACCAGTTCGCGCGACGAATCCCGGCGCGGCCGGCCGCCGGGCTGAGCGTCGGGCACCATATCTGCAATGGCAGCCCATTGGCCGTCAGTCAGGTCAGTCGCGTAAGCTCGGCGGCGGCGGCGTGGCATGGGGCATCGTCCTGTAGGGCGACATCCCATGAATCAGACTTTTCGCCGCGCCGGAATCCTCTTCTCAAACACGCTCTCAGGCTG
Organism: Acetobacteraceae bacterium; assembly: GCA_044369385.1. GTDB lineage: Bacteria > Pseudomonadota > Alphaproteobacteria > Acetobacterales > Acetobacteraceae > CAMDGX01. The sequence continues at coordinate 472 of JBIPLY010000395.1, forward strand.
CGGCCCGCTGCTGATGTGCGTTCGGGGCGAGTAGAAGTTTGGCATGCCAACCACGTACTGAGACGCGTAGTGGGGCGTCGATGTCGCCCAGCAGCTGAACCGGGATCCGCGCGTCGCCGTCGGTCCAGCGGAAGCGGTCCTGGCCGCACTGCTCCACCGCGTGCCAGCCCTGGCACAGCGCCGGGTGGTCGGCCGCCAGCCCCGGCCGGCCTTCGACGTCAATCCCCAAAACCAGTAGCCCCAGCGCCCGGCAATCCGTCATGCCAAAAACCATGTTGGGCCGGACGCTGCGGCTGCGCAGCCGCAGGCTCCGCACCCCGGTCGGCAGGGTCGCCGCCCAGGTGCCCTTGTCAAGCCGCTCCAGCGCCAGGCGCCGCCCATCGACCAGCAAATGGAGGTCGGGATCGTCGGTCAGCATGGCCGCGTCCAGCCGCGGCGCCAGGGCGGCATGCAGCGCCGGGAGCCGCGGATCGGTCGTGGTCACGATCGGCAGGCAGGTCTCCTGCCGGTGCGGCACATGGTCCGGAAAGGCGGCGTGGAACTCGCCCGAATTGTGGAAGCTGTCGCGGTTGTGGTCCTCGAAATAGCTCTCCGCCCAGGCCCCGTTGGCCAGCACGCAGTCATGCGGGCCGAGATCCAGATGGAAATACTCGATGGTGCCGCCGACGCGGGCATGGGTGATGCTGACATCGTTGACCAGCGCACCGGCATGGGCAAGCACGCCCTGGACCAGCATCGCATGGCCGGGGCTGGTGAACAGCGCGCTGTGTGGCGCGCCCGCGCCCAGGCTGCCTGGCGCGAAGCGGATCGGCTGGTGCTCCGGCCCGGCCAGGCGGGCATCGAAGCGCTGCACCCCGACCCAGCGGATCGGCCGCAGGCCGGCGAAGCGCGTCCGAACCCGGTCGCCCGCGCGCAGCTCCTCCACCCGCACCTCGCCGCGCTCGGTTGCGATCCAGGTGCCGCGCAGGAAGCAGGTCAGGTTGTAGCCCTGGGCGAAGACGCCGTAGTTGTCGCCGTCCTGATTGCGCGAGAACCAGGAGACGACATAGGCGCCGGTGTCGCTGACATTCAGGTCGGGCTTGTACTGCACGCCGGACGTGAAGCTGTTGACCAGTGTTTCGCTGCCGTTGGCGGTGCCGTCGGCGTTGAAGGTCTGGGCATAGACGCCGTAGCTGCTTCCGTCCTGGCCGTTGGAATGCCAGCCGACCACGAAGCGCCCGTCGTCGAACATCGCGACCTTTGGGTCGCGCTGCGCGCTGGCGGTGTAGGTGTTGACCCGGAACTCGCTGCCGGCAGTGGTGCCGTCGGCGTGGTAGCGCTGCGCATACACGCCGTAGCCGCTGCCGTCCTGGCCGTTGGACTGCCAGACGATCACGAACCGGCCGTCATCGGCGATGCTGACCGCGGCACTGGTCTGCGCGCCGGCGGTGTAGGTGTTGACCTGGAACTCGCTGCCCAGCGCGGAGCCGTCGGCGGCATAGCGCTGGGCGTAGATGCCGTAGCCGCTGCCGTCCTGGCCGTTGGAATGCCAGGTGACGACGAAGTTGCCGTCCGGGTCCATGGCGATGTCCGGCCCGCGCTGCGAATTGGTCGTGGTGGTGTTGACTTGGAATTCGCTGCCCTGGGCCACGCCGGATGAGTCGTAGCGCTGGGCAAAGATGCCATAGGCGCTGCCGTCCTGTCCGGCGGAGCGCCAGGTGACCGCGAAGTCGCCGTCATCGTCCACCGCCACGTGGGCTTCGCGCTGCGCGCCGGAGGTGTAGGTGTTGACCTGGAACTCGCCGCCGTTGGCCGTGCCGTCGGCGTTGTAGCGCTGGGCGTAGATGCCGTCCGAACTGCCGTCCTGGCCAGAGGACTGCCAGGTGACGATGAACTCGCCGGTGGGCCGCATCGCCACGTCGGGCATGTGCTGCGAGTTGAAGGTGTAGGTGTTGACCAGGAATTCTGCGCCGGCCTTGCTGCCATCGGCGTTGAAGCGCTGGCCGTAGATGCCGTAGCTGCTGGTGTCCTGCGACAGCGACTGCCAGACGACGACAAAGGTGCCGTCATCCGCCATGTCGTTGGCCTGGTAGGTCTGGGAGTTGGAGGTCGTGGTGTTGACCTGGATGTCGGTCATGGGCGGGCTCCGTCAGGTGGCGGGGTTGGCCGGTTCGGCCCAGAAGCCCAGGCCCGGCAGGGCGAGCGCGTCGCGGTGGATCGGGTCGGTGTGCCTCAGCAGCCCCTGGCGCCCGCGCCCCGGCAGCAGCGCGATGTCGGAGACCTCGTCGGCATCGCCCTCCATCAGGAGCTGGCCCAGCAGCCGGCCGGAGCGCCGGTCCAGCACCGCCACGCCGCATTGCAGCGGCTGGCCCGCCTCCTCCACCGGCAGCTTCGCTCGCCCGGCGCCCTGGCGGTCGCGCAGCCGCGACAGGCCGACGAACAGCAGGTCGCCATGCACCACCAGCCCGCGCAGGAAGCCGGGCAGGCGCGCCAGCACGCGCGGCCCGCCGCCATCGGGTAGATGCAGCACCTCGCCGGCGCCGGAATTCAACAGCAGCATCCCGCCGTCCACGATGCGCGGCGAATGCGGCATGCACAGCCCGTCCAGCAGCACCCGCCCGCCCGCCACCGCCATCAGCACGCCGCCACGCACCCGCCCGGCGCGCCAGCCCCCGGCGGTGTCGGAATGGCCCAGCATCGTGGCCGCCACCGGGCGCCCCTCGCCGTCCAGCGCCACACCGTTCAGGTGGCAGCGATCATCGGGCATCAGGGCGGAGATGAAGGCCGGGCGCCAGACCGGCGCGAAGCTGGCCGTGGCGTCGATCCGAGCCAGGCAGGAGAAGCGGGTGGCCAGGCCCAGCAATCCGCCTCCGATATGCTGCAGGTCATGCAGGTCGATCTCGCCAGTGAAATGCAGCGCCCGCGGCAACCACAGCCGGTCATAGCGCCCTCGCGCCATCGGATAGCCTGGCGCCAGCTCGGCGGACGGCGCGAACTGCACCAGCGTGTTGCGCGTGGCCAGGGCGAGCCGGTCGCCGCTGGCCGCGATCGCCATCGGCTTGTCGAAGGAATGCGGCTGGAACGAAAGCTGCCCGCCCTCGGCCGATGCCAGCAGCATCAGGTCGGAGCGGTAGCTGCAGAGCGCCAGGCTCATGCCCAGGGCGGCGAGGATGGCGGCGAACTCGCCCTGGGCAAGAGCCTCGAGACGAGCCTGTCGCGGCGCGATGTGGTTCATGCCATTTTGCTCCGAGTGCCGAGCCGCAGGCACACGCTGATTTGTGCTGACGATCGTTCGCACGCGTCGATGAAGATTCTGCTAATTCCAACGCCCGTGGTCTGTGACTCACGGAGGGGATTCAGCGTGGCGTCGACGTGCACGACCTCACCCTTGGCGATGCCAGCCTGGACGCAAACCCTGACGGTTCGCGCGAACATCCGTCGGAACTGTTGATTTCCACTGAGATCTGACCCGTTCGGGTCGGATTTTTCCACCGAGAATTGACCCATGTTTGAACCTCCCCCTGCTGCGAACGGCGGGGGTCCATGGAGTGATCGACATGGCGTTGTTGAGCGTTATCCGGCGCTGGGCGCTTCG
>JBIPLY010000586.1:0-4032 GCA_044369385.1 Acetobacteraceae bacterium
ACCAACCAAGTTCTTTGGCTGCGTTGGAGGCAACAGAATTTATCTGGAACAGATGCCCAATTGGCCATTGATGATTTTTCGTTCAGTGTCACTACCGAAGCTGCCACGGCGCCGGCGGCACCGACAATTACGGGGATTACTCCGGGCGATGGATCGCTCTCGGTGGCATTTACACCACCGGCTTCCAATGGCGGCGCGACGATTTCCAATTATGAGTATTCGACCGATGGAAACACCTATGTGGCTCGCTCCCCGGCCTCGACCAACAGTCCCTTGGTGATTTCTGGGTTGATCAACGGCACGACCTACCCGGTTACCTTAAAGGCGGTCAATAGCGTGGGGGCTGGCACGGCGAGTACGTCGGTCAATGGGACGCCGGTGGCGCCGGCTCTTCCTCCGGCTCTGACAGCCACGAATTTTTCGGGCACGGTGGGGGTGGTCTTCTCGAACGCGATTCCCGCGACGGGTAGCCCGACGAATTTCACGTTGGTTTCTGGAACGTTGCCGGGCGGGCTGACGTTCAACTCCAACAACGGGACGATCACTGGCACGCCAACCAATGCTACCGTCGGCACCAACAATCTCACGGTGACGGCGGCCAACGCCGCCGGTTCCAGCAGTGGAACCACGATCGGCTTGGCGATCGCCAAGGGGAACCAAACCATTACCTTCGGTGCCTTGTCGACTCGGCAGGTGGGAGATGCGCCCTTTACTTTATCTGCCACGGCCAGTTCGGCGCTGCCGGTGAGCTACAGTAGCTCCAGCAACAGCGTGGCCACGGTGTCCAACAACACGGTAACGATCGTCGGCGCGGGCACGACCACGATCACGGCCAGCCAAGTGGGGGATGACAACTGGAATGCGGCGACGGATGTTTTGCAGACCTTGACGGTATACCCGAGCGGCATGGCTTACTGGAACTTTAACACCGACACGCCCACAGTGGTGCCTTCCGGATGGACGATCGGGGCGGTGAGCCAGGGGAATAACAACGGAACGACCACACTGATCACCGGAACATCGGCCTCCTCCGGGTATACTAATTCCGCGGGAATCGTTGCTTCGGGCGGAAACAACGCAGGGGTTTCGGCAAGGACCGGCGCCATTAACACCGGAACAAGCGCATATTTCGAATTCACGATCACGGGGCCGACAGGCAACTCAAATCTTGCTATTACGAATTTTTCTTTCGGACATCGCGCCACGGGCACCGGACCGGCTGCCTATTCCCTCCGTTCTAGCCTAGACGGCTATACTGCAGACTTGGCGGGAGGTTCCCTAAACACCAACAGTACCTGGGCATCGATTAGTAATTCCCTTTCGGTTCTTATGACGAACGGAGCCAGCAGAACGTTTCGTCTGTACGGATATAACGGCGCCGGATCGGCCTCGGCGAATACCGCGAACTGGAGGATCGATGATTTAACGTTGGGGATCGGCGAATTGTCCCTTAGTTCTCCAAGCCTCAATTTGATTCCGACTTCCTTGAGCGGACTATCCACTTTTAACGGCACCCCATCAACGGGTTCCTCCTATGTAATCGACGGAAGCAATCTCACCAACGAGGTGACGGTAACGGCCTCGAGTACGGTTTTGGAGGTCAGCTCGAACAACATCAACTTCACGAACACATTGAATATTTCTCCCACGCTGGGTTCCGTAAGTAATACCACGCTTTATGTTCGCATCAGCGGTACGGCAGGTCAGGGGGCGCTGACGGGTGCCTACGTCCGGCACGTCAGCACCGGTCTAACCAATGACTTGGCCGTTGCTGGGAATGTCTACGATGCCACCCGTGGGGCGAGTTCGAATTCCCTCATCGGTTGGGACGCCAGCGGGCAGACTAACTTTGGAACCAGTCCCTGGAATCCCACGACCCAAGCCAGCAACCTGATCGTGTCTTCAGGCCTATCCAGAACATCCGGAGTCGCCACCAGCGGATCATCGACCGCCCGGGCTTGGGGTGGGGTGGGCTGGTCGCAGGCTGATGCCGCGACCGCCGTGGCCTCCAATCAGTTTGTTTCGTTCACCATCGCTGCCACGAACGGTTATAAACTGTCCTTAAGTGGTATCAGCAAGTTTGATTACCGCCGTCCGAACTCCGGACCCACCGGCGGGGTGTTGCAAGTGCAGGTAGGAGCCGGAACTTTCAGTGATGTGGCCAATCTAGCCTACCCAACAACTGCCAACACGGGTGACAGTGTTGGTGCGATCGATCTAAGCACCAATGCTACCTTACAGAACATTCCGGCCAACACGGCCGTCACCTTCCGGATCGTCAATTTCGGAGGTACGAATACAGGGTCTGGAACCTGGTATCTATACGACAAAGACAGCAGCCCGAACCTGGATTTTGAGGTGACGGGAAGTGTGGATGTGGCGTCTGCTGTTCCGCCTACTATCACGAGCACCAACGCCTTCTCGGGCACGGTGGGAGTGTTGTTTAGCAACACGGTGACGGCCACGGGCGATGCGCCGATCGCATATTCGGGAACGGATCTGCCAGACGGGCTTTCGCTGGCCTCCGATGGTGCGATCTCCGGCACCCCCACGGCCGCGGGCACGTTCACGAATGCCTTGCTGACGGCCACCAACGCCGCCGGCACCAACAACCAGGCCGTTACGTTTACGATTGCGAAGGGAAGTTCAACGATCATTCTCACGGGTGGAACCAACTTCCTCTACAATGGTCTGGCGCAGGGGCCGGCCTCTGGTGGACTGACTGGGTCAACTAATCCGCTCACGTTAACGTACGTTGGTACCAATGGTACCACCTATGGTCCGACCAATGCCTTGCCGATCAATGCTGGTTCCTATGTGTACACGGCTTCCGTGACTGAGGATGATAACTACAATGGGGCCACCTCTGCTCCGCTGGTCTTTTTGATCAACAAGGCCGCGCCTTCGATCACGGCGGCTCCGACGGCCTCGGCGATTACAGCGGGGCAGGCTCTAAGCTCCTCCGGGCTTTCGGGGGGAACTGCCAGTGTGCCGGGTAGCTTTGCCTGGACGGACGGCACCACTGTGCCGAACTCATCGGGCGACTATTCCGTAACCTTCACCCCGACGGACACAGCCAACTACAACACGGCCACCACCACGGTGAGCGTGACAGTGAATCCGGCGACACCTTCCGGGAGTTCGTTCTCCGGATGGCTCGGCACTAACAACCCTTCGGCGGCGTTGCTCATGCAGTATGCCTACGGGGCGGCCTCGGCCTCCAACACGGCCAACCGGTCAAATCTCCCATCCTCAGTGTTGAGCAACAACAGCCTGGTGATGACCTACTACGTGCGCAAAGAGGCCACGAATCCAAACCTGGTGACCCCGCAGGTGCACACCAATCTGTCCGATGCCAGTGGCTGGGGTGCCTTGGCGAGCAGCAATATCGCCACGGTGGCCACCAATACGGTGGACGGGGTGGAGGTGGTCCAGAAAAAGGCCACCGTTCCGGTGGAGGGCACGAGGAAGTTTCTCCGTCTGAAGATTGCGGAATAATTTTAAGTTTGGCCCCCTAAGACCTTCCCCGCCTATCCGGGTGAGCGCGACCCGCGCGGACGCTTGTGCGTCCCTATCGGGCTTAGGCTTGGGAATTGCGGATGGCCAGCGGAGGCGGGCAAGGGAGAACCCGCCCTACCTAGGCTTTGATCGAAAAACAAAAATCTCTGCGATCTCGGCGTCTCGGCGGTAATAAATTCTTACCGCAGAGGCGCAGAGAGCGCGGAGAGGGTCGTTTACGTTTACGATTACGTTTAAGAAGGGCTGGGGGCGAAAAGGCTCTCAGCCTTTCTGTTTTGGGGCGAAAATTGCTCGTTTACGTTTACGGTTACGTTTACGCGGGGAGGGGCTGAAGGTGGAGAGGCTCTCAGCCTTTCTTGTTTTTATGGGTGGAAAGTTCGGTAGGACCGATGAAAGGGTTGAATTTCCAGGCATGAATGATTCCATCGGGCGATGGGGACCATCGCCCCTACCGAAGATTCGATTTTAGGCTTATGGAGGGTAGGATAAATGGGTGAAGTTTAAGGAAACGGC
>JBIPLY010000396.1:0-4018 GCA_044369385.1 Acetobacteraceae bacterium
CGGGCATGGGGGCGGGCGGCGGATTGGCGGGCGGCGTGGCGCAGGGCGGCGAGGGCGGTGGCGTGGGGGGTGGCGAGCAGTTCGTGCAGGGGCGGGTGGATTCGGGGGCGGAGGATTTCGGCCAGGCCGAGCGCGGTGAAGCCCAGGAGCCGGGGGGCGAGGGGATCGGGGGCCAGGGCTTCGGCCAGGACGGGGGCCAGGGCGGCGCGGCGTTTCGGTGACAGGCCGGCGAGGTCGAGCAGGATGGCGCCCGACAGGTTGCGCAAGCGGATCTGGCGGGCCAGCGCGGGCAGGGCGGCGAGGTTGGCGGCCTGGTGGGATCGGGTTTTGCCGCCGCGCTGGCTGGTGGCGGCGGCGAGGTCGAGGTCGAGCGCGGTCAGCGCCGGGGTGGGGTGGATGGACAGGCGGGCGCCGCCGGGGAGGGGAACATCGGATTCGCCCAAGGAGTCGAGGATCGATTCGAGCGAGTCGTCGAAGGCCTGGGGAACCAGCTTGATGCGGTCGCCGAGCAGGGGGCGCAGGGTGGCGGCCAGGGCGGGGTCGTCGAGTTCGATGGCGGCGTTCGGGTGCAGGGTGGCGAGGCGTTCGACCGCGCCGGGGCCGCGCTGGAGCAGGGCGACGGGACCGGGGGGGGCTTCGGCGCGGGCGGTCAGGCGGGGGCCTTTGCCGCCCTGGGCGGCGCGGGTGATGCGGACCGCCAGGATGGTGCCCTCCGGCGCGCCGCCGCCGGCGCTGTCGGGGAGGAAGCCTTCCGCGCCGTTGATCAGTTTCACGAAGCTGCCGGCGAGCGCCGGGACCCGGGCGGTGATGCGGCCGCGATGGAGGTCGCCGACGCCGTTGGGGGCGCCGGGGCGGTCGATGGCGTAGTCCAGCGGGCCGGCGTCGTCGCAGGCCACGGCGCGGATCTCGCCGGGGCTGACGCTGGCGCGGATGATCACGGCAGCGGGAAGCCGAGGCCGCGCAGGAGCTGCGCCGTCTCGAACAGCGGCAGGCCGACGACGCTGGAGTGGCTGCCGGAGAGGAAGCGGATATGGGCGGCCGCCGCCCCCTGGATGGCGTAGCCGCCGGCCTTGCCGTGCCAGTCGCCCTGGGCGATCAGGGCTTCGAGCTGGGGCGGGGTCAGGCGGGCGAAGGCGACGGCGGTTTCGACCACGCGTTCGGACCGGCGGCCATCCGGGGCGGTGGCGACCACGGCGGTGAGCACGGTGTGGCGGCGGCCGGAGAGCAGGGACAGGCAGGCGCGGGCCTGCGACTCGGTTTCCGCCTTCGGCAGGATGCGGCGGCCAACGGCGACCACCGTGTCGGCCGCCAGGACGAAGGCGCCGGGACGGGGCACGGCATCCGCCTTGGCGCGGGCCAGGCGCTGGGCGTGCGGGCGGGGCGTTTCGTCGCGGTGCGGCGTCTCGTCGAGCTCGGCGGGGGCGATCTCGTCCGGGACCAGGCCGATCTGGGCCAGCAGCGCCAGGCGGCGCGGGCTGGCCGAGGCCAGGACGAGCCTGGGGCCTATTTGAAGCGAAATGTGATGCGGCCCTTGGAGAGGTCGTAGGGCGTCATTTCGACATTCACGCGGTCGCCGGCCAGGACGCGGATGCGGTTCTTGCGCATCTTGCCGCTGGTGTGGGCCAGGATGGAGTGCTCGTTGTCGAGCTTCACTCGGAACATCGCGTTGGGAAGCAGCTCCATGACGGTGCCGCTGAACTCGATCATGTCTTCTTTGGACATCAGGTCTCTTTTGCTGGCGTGAGGATGGGGCGACGTGCGGGCGCAACATGGTCACCGCGCCCGCGCAGGTCAAGCAAAGGCTATTGCGGGCGGTTCAGCCCCCCGCGTTCAATCGCAGCGCGATGGAGCGGGCGTGGGCCTGGAGTCCCTCGGCTTCGGCGAGCGCGATGCCGGCGGGGCCGATGCGGGAGAGCGCGGCCGGGGTGGCCGACAGCCAGGTGGTGCGCTTGAGGAAATCGAACACGGACAGGCCGGAGGCGAAGCGGGCGGTGCGGCCGGTGGGCAGGACGTGGTTCGGGCCGGCGACGTAATCGCCGACCGCCTCGGGGCTGAAGGGGCCGAGGAAGGCCGCGCCGGCGTGGCGGATGCGGGCGAATTTCTCCTCGGGGTCCGCGGTCATGATCTGGAGGTGTTCGGGGGCCAGTCGGTCGACGAGGGCGTAGGCTTCCTCCCAGTCCTGCACCAGGATGATCGCGCCGTAGTCGCGCCAGGCGGCGCCGGCGATGGTGGCGCGGGGCAGGGTGGGGAGTTCGGCTTCGACGGCGCGGGCGACGGCTTCGGCTTGCTTGGGGCTGTCGGTGATCAGGATGCTCTGGGAATCTTCGCCGTGTTCGGCCTGGGCGAGGAGGTCGACGGCGATGCGGCGCGGGTCTTGGCCGGCATCGGCCAGGATGACGACTTCGGAGGGGCCGGCGATGCTGTCGATGCCGACACGGCCGAAGACCTGGCGCTTGGCCTCCGCGACATAGGCGTTGCCGGGGCCGGTGATGCGGTCCACCGGGGCGATGGTTTCGGTGCCCCAGGCCAGGGCGGCGACGGCCTGGGCGCCGCCGACGCGGTAGATTTCCGTCACCCCGGCGCGGTGGGCGGCGGCCAGGACCAGGGGGTTCAGGACGCCGTCGGGCGTGGGGACGCACATGGCGATGCGGGGCACGCCGGCGGCGCGGGCGGGGATGGCGTTCATCAGCACGGAGGACGGATAGGCCGCCTTGCCGCCGGGGACGTAGATGCCGACGGCGTCCAGCGCGCCCCAGCGCATGCCGAGCGTCATGCCCTCGGCGTCGTCCATGCGCAGGTCCTGCGGGAGCTGGGCGCGGTGGAAGCGGTCGATGCGGGTGGCGGCGGTGTCCAGCGCGGCGAGGAGGTCGGCGGGGATGCTGGCGGTGGCGGCGTCGATTTCGGCTTTGGAGACGCGCAGGGTTGCCGGCGTGTGGCGGTCGAAGCGGGCGGTGTAGTCGAACAGGGCGGCGTCGCCGCGGGTGCGGACATCGGCGATGATGCTGGCCACGGTGTCGGCGACGTCGGAGGTGGTTTCGCGGGCCTGGTTCAGCAGGGCGGTGAACGTGGCTTCGAAGCCGGGGGCGGTGGTGTCGAGGCGCTTCATGCCAGGGTGGCCAGGGCGTCGCGCGAAAGCGCGCCCAGCGAATCGCGGAAGCGGGCGATCATGGCGCCGATGGCTTCCGGGCGGGTTTTCAGGGCGGTGCGGTTGACGATCAGGCGGCTGGTGACCTTGGCGATGACCTCGGTTTCGACCAGGCCGTTGGCCTTCAGGGTGGAGCCGGTGGCGACCAGGTCGACGATGACGCGGGTGAGCCCCAGCGCCGGGGCCAGCTCCATCGCGCCGTTCAGGTGGACGATGTCGGCGTTGATGCCGCGGCTGGCGTAATGGCGGCGGGCGATGTTGGGGTATTTGGTGGCGACGCGGATGCTGGACCAGGTTTGCGGGTCGTCGGTGCCGGCGGTGGCCTTCGGTTCGGCGACCGAGACGCGGCAGGCGCCGATGCCGAGGTCGAGCGGGGCGTAGATCTCCGGGTAGTCGAACTCCATCAGCACATCGGCGCCGCAAATGCCGATCTGGGCGGCGCCGAAGGCCACGAAGGTGGCGACATCGAAGCTGCGCACGCGGACGACATCGAGGCCGGGGTCGTCGGTGGCGAAGCGTAAAGCCCGCGAGTCTTCGTTGGCGTAGTCGGGGTGGGGGTGGATGCCGGCGGCGTGGAGCAGGGGGGCGCATTCCGCGAGGATGCGGCCCTTGGGGAGGGCGAGGATGAGCGGGCCTGTTGCGTCAGGTTCCAGGGCTTCGGCGCGGAAGGCGGCGGTCATCGGTGGCTCCATGCGATGGGGCTTCCATAGCCTTGCTTGCGCCGGGCGGGAAGTTTGGGGAGCGGGGTGCTGGGATGCGCTTGGGGGTGGGAAGGAAGGGAAGGCTAGGCTCCGCCCAGACCCGCCAGGGGCCAAGCCCCTGGACCTTAAATCATGCAGATAAAAAATAATGATGCGAAGACGGATTGCATAT
>JBIPLY010000397.1:0-4016 GCA_044369385.1 Acetobacteraceae bacterium
CCGGGCACCGCGCTTCCGGTGCTGGTGGCGCTGTCGTTCTGCCACATGCTGAACGACATGATGCAGTCGCTGATCCCGTCGCTGTATCCGCTGCTGAAGGACGAGTTCCAGCTCAACTTCACCCAGATCGGCATGATCGCGCTGGCGTTCCAGCTCACCGCCTCGATGCTGCAACCCGTGGTCGGCTTCGTGACCGACAAGCGCTCGATGCCGTGGTCGCTGCCGATCGGCATGGGATCGACGCTGATCGGGCTGCTGATGCTGTCGCAGGCGCATTCGTACGGGATGATCATCCTGTCGGCGATGCTGGTGGGCGTCGGCTCGGCGGTGTTCCATCCGGAATCCTCGCGGGTGGCGCGGATGGCCTCGGGCGGGCGCTATGGCTTCGCGCAGTCGCTGTTCCAGGTCGGCGGCAACACCGGCGGCGCGATCGGCCCGCTGCTGGCCGCCCTGGTGGTGCTGCCGCGCGGGCAGTGGTCGATCGCGCTGTTCGCCTCGGCGGCCTTGCTGGCGATGGTGGTGCTGGGCTTCGTGTCGCGCTGGTATGCCGCGCACAACCTGGCGGCCCGCGCCCGCGCCGCGGCGGCCAAGGCGGGCGGGATTTCGCTGTCGCCCGGGCGGGTTGCCTTCGCGATCGCCATCCTGCTGGCGCTGATGTTCAGCAAGAGCGTCTACGGCGCCAGCCTGGGCAGCTACTACACCTTCTATCTGATCGAGCGGTTCGACGTGTCGGTGAGCATGTCGCAGGTGCTGCTGTTCGTGTACCTGGCGGCCAATGCGCTGGGCACGCTGCTGGGCGGGCCGATCGCGGACCGGCTGGGCACGCGCGCGGTGATGTGGGTGTCGATCCTGGGGGTGCTGCCGTTCACGATCGCGCTACCCTACGCCAACCTGCCGATGACGATCGGGCTGACCATCCTGATCGGGCTGGTGATGTCCTCGGCCTTCTCCGCAATCGTGGTCTATGCGCAAGAGCTGGTGCCCGGCCGCGTCGGGCTGGTGGCCGGCATCTTCTTCGGCTTCGCCTTCGGCCTGGGCGGGCTGGGGGCGGCGGGGATGGGGCGTTTGGCCGACGCCACCAGCATCGAATTCGTGTATCAGGTCTCCGCCTACCTGCCCCTGATCGGGCTGCTGATCGCCTTGCTGCCGCGGCTGGATCGCGGCGCGGAGGCGCGCAGGGCCTGATCGTCTCGACTGGAGCTGTTTGCATGTCCGACACCCGCGAAACCCTCACCACCGACCCGCAGTTGGAAGCCGCATTGCAGCGGGTGACCGAACTGCAATCGGCCAACCAGCTGGAAGAAGCGCGGGAGATGCTCGCCGCCATCCTGGCCGAGACGCCGGAGCAGCCGGATGCGCTGCACCTGATGAGCCTGCTGCGCTTCCGGGACGGCGAGCGCGATCCGGGCGCCGAGGCGGAGGCGGTGGCGATGCTGCGCCGGGCGGTCGCGCAGGCGCCGCATTTCATGACCATGCGCAGCAACCTCGCCCTGATGCTGCGGATGATGGGCCGCGGGCAGGAGGCCGCCGAGCTGCTGCGCGCGGCGCTGGCGACGGACCCGGACAATCCGGAGGCGCTGTTGAACCAGGGCTACGAGCTGCTGCGGCTGCGCGATGGCGCGGGGGCGGCGGAGATGTTCCTCAAGACCGTGCATCTGCAGCCCGACAACCCCCTGGCCCATGCCGGGCTGGGCACGGCCCGCCTGCTCCAGCAGCGCTTCCAGGAGGCCGAGGCCAGCCTGCGCCAGGCGCTGGGGCTGAGCCCGGCGAACCACGAGGTCCACATGCATCTGGGGCTGGTGCTGCGCGCGCTGGGCCGGCTGGACGAGGGCATCGGCAGCCTGCGCGTGGCGCTGTTGCTGCGGCCGAGCTACGAGGAGGCGCAGACCAACCTCGGCCTGCTGCTGCTGCAACGCGGCCGCACCGACGAGGCGCTGGCCGCCCTGCGCGCCGCGGTGGCGCTGAACCCCAAGCGCGGCGAGGCGCATTTCGCCATCGCCCAGATCCTCTACCCGCAGGGCGATGTCGATGGCGCGATCGCCAGCCTGCGCCAGGCGGCGGCCACCCTGCCCAATCCGGCCCTGGCGCTGGATGCGCTGCGCCAAGTGCTGGGCGCGGCCGGGCGCAGCGCGGAGCTCCTGGCGCTGGAGCAGCAGCGCGGCGCGAACACGCCGGCGGACCGGCTGCGGCTGGCACGCGCCATGGCGCAGGGCGGCGCGCTGGACGATGCCGTCGCGCTGCTGGAGGGGATCGGGCCGGAGGCCGCGGAGTCGGTGGCCGCGCTGTCCACCCTGGGCGGCATCCGCTACATCCAGGGCCGCACGGACGACGCGCGCGCCGCCTATGCCGCGGTGCTGGCGCGCGCGCCGGGCGATGCCTCGGCGCGCACCACGCTGGCGATGATGGCGCTGGCGGAGGGCGATTTCGCCGCCGGGCTGCCGGGGTTCGAGGCCCGCTTCGAGCTGCCGCAGCTCGCCGCCTTCCGCCCGGCCGGCACGATGCTGCCGCCGCTGGCCTCCGGCGTGGCGCTGTCCGGCCGGCGGGTGCTGCTGGCCGCCGAACAGGGCCAGGGCGACACGCTGCACTTCGTCCGCTACGCCAGGCTGCTGGCCAATCGCGGCGCCGAGGTGCTGCTGGAGGTCCAGGCGCCGCTGGTGGGCCTGCTGGCCGGGATGCCGGGCGTGGCCGGGGTGACGGCCCAGGGCAGCGTGGCGCCGGCGGCCGATTTCGTCTGCCCGATGATGAGCCTGCCGCTGGTGTTCGGCACCGATGTCGATTCGATCCCCGCCGTGGTGCCGTACCTGACCGTGCCGGCGGACCGGCGCGCGGCCTGGCGCGCGCGGCTGGCGGAAAGCGCGACAGCGGGGCGGCGGCGGGTGGCGCTGTGCTGGTCGGGCAATCCCGGCTACAGCGCCGATCGGTTCCGCTCGATCCCGCTGGGCGATTTCGCGCCGCTGCTGGCCGATGCGGGGCTGGCCGTCCACCTGGTGCAGACCGACATCCGCGACGGCGACGATGCGCTGGTCGCCGCCCATCCCGGCGTGGTCGACCTGCGCCGCGACCTGGGCGATTTCGCCGACACCGCGGCGGTGCTGGCGGAGATGGACCTGGTGATCTCGGTCGATACCGCCGTGGCCCATCTGGCCGGGGCGCTGGCACGGCCGGTCTGGCTGCTGCTGCCCTATGCCGCGGACTGGCGCTGGCTGCAGGACCGCAACGACAGTCCCTGGTACCCGACCGCGCGGCTGTTCCGCCAGGAGGCGGCCGGCGACTGGGCGCCGGTCCTGGCGTCGGTTCGGGCGGCGCTGCGGCCGCACTGAGGCGGCGATGTCCATCGAGGGGGCGGTCCCGGTCGAGGCGGGCGAGCCATCCGCGCCGGCGCGGCTGAGCCAGGTCGCCGCCGCCCATGCCGCCGGACGGATGGCAGAGGCCGCCGCCCTGCTCGACCGGCTGGGCGCGGCCGAGGCCCGCAGCGCGGAGGCGCTGGAGCTGCGCGCGGCGCTATGCATGGCCACCGGCGACGCCCCAGGCGCGGTGGCGGCGCTGCGCGCGGCGGCCGAGCGCACGATGGCGCAGTTCCGCCAGGTCGACGCGCGCCAGCAGATCAATCTGGGCCTGGCCTGCCTGGCGGCGGGGGACGGCAGCGGGGCGGTCGCGGCCCGGGCCGCGGCCGTGGCGGCAATCGCGCGCCGGCGCGAAGCGCGGGACCCCGCGCCGCCGGGCGAGCGGGCGCATCTGGCCGAGCTGGAGCAGCTTCTGTCGGCGGCGCTGTGGCAGGCAGGATGGCATAACGGGGCGATCTCCGCCCTGGTCCGCGCCGCCGAACTGGCCGAGGACGAGGTGGCGCGGCCACGGCTGGCGGGGATGCTGCTGTGGCGCGGCCGGCTGACCGAGGCGCTGGTCGCCGCCCTGGCACAGGTGCTCGCGGCACCGGACTCGGATGCGGATCGGGCGACCGCGGCGCGCGGCGTGGCACAGGCGGCGGGCGCGCTGGGGGCCGCCGAGGCGGCGCGGGC
>JBIPLY010000398.1:0-4013 GCA_044369385.1 Acetobacteraceae bacterium
GCCTGACGCTGATCGCCGCCGCGCCGGCGCCGGCGGCCGGGCCGGTCAACGCCGAGGATGGGCTGGCTATCGCCGGCCATGATCCGGTCGCCTACTTTACCGTCGCCCGCGCCACCCCCGGCCGCGCGGATATCACCGCCGCGCATGACGGCGTCACCTATCGCTTCGCCAGTGCGGCCAACCGCGACGCCTTTCGCGCCGATCCGGGAAAGTACCTGCCGCAATATGGCGGCTACTGCGCCTTCGGCCTGGCGCGCGGCTACAAGGCGGCGATCGACCCGAAGGCCTTCACCATCGTCGGCGGGCGGCTGTACCTGAACTACAACGCCGGCATCCAGGCGCAGTGGCGCCGCCAGCAGGCCGCCGACATCGCGCTGGCCGATGCCAACTGGCCGCGCGTGATCGGCAGCCCGGAGGTGAACCGGTAATCCTGTTCTGGCTATCCAAGATGGCGCGGCACGCGGGCGCGCAGCAGGGCGACCAGCGCCGGGGCCATGAAATCGTGGTCGTCCGGGATGTCGAGGCAGACCACCCGGGCGGTGACGTGCCGGCCGAAGCCGCGGGCGAGCTTGCGGCGGTGGGATTTTTCCATGACGAAGATCAGGTCGGCCCATTGGACCAGTTCGGCGGTGCAGGGCTCGTCAGCGTCGGGGCTCAGCCCGGCCGAGGCGACCTCGATGCCTGGCCAGCTGGCGAAGACCTGTTCGGCGGTGGGGCTGCGCAGGCGGTTGCGGCTGCACAGGAAGAGAACGCGCTTGGCCATGCCGGCAGGATAGCGGCAAACTGGCGCGCCAGGGAGAAACGCCGACGTGACCAAGCCGAACAACGTCCTGTTCATCATGTGCGACCAGCTGCGCTGGGACTACCTGTCCTGCGCCGGGCATCCCGGGCTGCACACGCCGCATATCGATGCGCTGGCGGCGCGCGGGGTGCGGTTCACCCGGACCTATGTGCAGTCGCCGGTCTGCGGGCCGAGCCGGATGAGCTTCTATACCGGGCGTTACATGCGCAGCCACGGATCGAACTGGAACCGCTTTCCGCTGCGGGTGGGGGAGCCGACGCTGGGGGATGCGCTGGCCGCACTGGGGGTGCGCAATGTGCTGGTCGGCAAGACGCATATGGCGGCGGACGTGGAAGGGATGAAGCGGCTGGGGGTCGATCCCGATTCGCGGCTGGGGGTGATCGCCGGGGAATGCGGGTTCGAGCCGTATGAGCGCGATGACGGGCTGCATCCCGGGCCGTCGCGGCCGCGGCCGACCTATGACCAGTATCTGCGCGATCTCGGGTATGGGGCGGAAAATCCCTGGGAGGACTGGGCGAATTCCGGCGGCGATCCCGACGCCTTGCTGAACGGCTGGCTGCTGGCCCATGCCGACAAGCCGGCGCGGATTGCGGAGGAGCATTCCGAGACCCCCTACATGACCCGCCGGGCGATGGAGTTCATCGCCGGCGCCGAGGGGCCGTGGTGCCTGCATCTGTCGTACATCAAGCCGCACTGGCCCTATATCGTGCCGGCGCCGTATCACGACATGTATGGCGCCAATCACCTGCTGCCGGTGGTGCGCCATGACGCGGAGCGCACCGATGCGCATCCGGTTTACGCCGCATTCCAGCAGTTCCGGGTCAGCCAGAATTTTTCCCGCGACGAGGTGCGGGCGCGGGTGCTGCCGGCCTATATGGGGCTGATCAAGCAGATCGACGACCAGATCGGGGTGTTGATGGCGTTCCTGGCGGCGCGCGGCGAGCTATCGACCACGACGATCGTGTTCACCTCGGACCACGGCGACTATCTCGGCGATCACTGGCTGGGGGAGAAGGACCTGTTCCACGAGTGCTCGGTGCGGGTGCCGATGATCGTGGCCGATCCGTCGCCTTACGCCGATGCCACGCGCGGCACGGAATGCGCGGCGCTGGTGGAGGCGATCGACCTGGCGCCGACCTTTGTCGAGATGTTCGGGGGGATTCCGGCGCGCAACGTGATGGAGGGGCGCTCGCTGCTGCCGCTGTTGCGCGGGGAGCGGCCGGCGTGGCGGCAATATGCGTTCAGCGAATACGACTACGCGATGCAGGATGCGCGCGCGCTGCTGGGGCGCGGGGTGGATGAGTGCCGGCTGTTCATGGTGTTCGACGGGCGGTGGAAATACATCCATGCCGCCGGGTTCCGGCCGATGCTGTACGACCTGGAGCGCGACCCGAACGAGTTCTTCGACCTTGGCGCCGATCCCGCGCATGAGGCGGAACGGGCGCGGCTGAAGGCGGCGCTGTTCGACTGGGCGCTGCGCGACCATAACCGCATCACCATGCCGGATGCCCGGATCGCCGCCTACAACCGGGCGTCGCAGCTCAAGGCCGGCATCCTGATCGGCTATTGGGACGAGGCGGAGCTGGCGCAGGCGCGGCGGGAGGCGAGGCTGGAATGATCCTGCGGCGGGGAGAGATGACCGGCGACGGGATGATTGGGCGCCGAACGACGCCGGCGGATCGCGCGGGGTTTACGGTTTCCTAACCCGGCGGGCCGACGATGGCGATATGACCGTCGGCGACAAAATGCTCGCACCCCAGCTGACCGCGCTGCGCTGCGCGTTCCTGATTGCGCACCATCACGGCGTGCACCTGGCGCCCGAGGGGCTGCCGGTGATCGCCGAGGGCGACATGACCGGGGCGCTGCATCGCGCGCTGGTCGGCGCGGGGTTTCGGGTGCGGGTGCTGGAGGGGTGCGGCTGGGCGCGCGCGGCGGGGCTGGGCAGTGCGGCGCCGGCGCTGGCGCGGATGAAGGACGGGCGCTGGGTGGTGCTGGTGCATGCCGGGCCGGCCGAGGGCGGGGATGCGGCGGCGATCCTGGATCCGCAGCGCGAGGCGGATGGGGTGCATGCGCTGCCGCGCGCGGCGTTCATGGCGCAGTGGTCCGGCGTGCTGCTGCTGGCGCGCCATGCGCCGCGGCTGGGGGAGGCGGGGCGGAAATTCGGGCTCGGCTGGTTCGTGCCGGAGCTGCTGCGCCAGCGCGGGCTTTTGGCCGGGGTGGGCGTGGCGGCCATCGTCTCCAACCTGATCGGGTTTGCCATCCCGCTGCTGTTGCAGGTGCTGATCGACCGGGTGGTGGCGCACCAGGCCTACAACACGCTGCTGGTCGTGGTTGGCCTGTTCGTGCTGCTGGCGGTCTTCGATGCCGGCTTCAGCTATGTGCGGACGCGGCTGATGCTGCTGGCCGGCGGCAAGATCGACGCGCAACTGGGCGCGCGCAGCTTCGCCCATCTGCTGTCCCTGCCGCTGTCGGTGTTCGAGACCAATGCCGCCGGCGTGCTGGCGCGGCACATGCAGCAGACGGAAAAGCTGCGCCATTTCCTGACCGGGCGGCTGTTCCAGACCATGCTGGATGCGGCGCTGCTGCCGGTGCTGCTGGTGCTGCTGGCGCTGTATTCGCCGCTGCTGACCGCCGTGGTGCTCGGCTTTGCCGCCGCGATCGCGCTGTGCATCGCGGGGCTGGTGCCGCTGTTCCGCGCGCGGCTCTCGGCGCTCTATGGCGCGGAGGCGGAGCGCCAGGCGCAGCTGGTGGAGACGCTGCACAACATGCGCGCGGTGAAGGCGCTGGTGCTGGAGCCGCGCCGGCAGCGGGCGTGGGACGATGCGCTGGCCGGCAGCGTGCGGCGGCAATGGGATGTCGGGCGGATCGCGGCGGTGGCGGGGGCGGCGACCGGGCTGCTGGAGAAGCTGATGCAGATCAGCGTGCTGGGGCTGGGGGCGCTGCTGGTGTTCGAGGGGGCGCTGAGCCTGGGGGCGCTGGTGGCGTTTTCCATGCTGTCCGGGCGGGTCAGCGGGCCGCTGGTGCAGATCGTGGCCTTGATCGGCGAGTATCAGGAAGCAGCACTCTCGGTGCGGATGCTGGCCACCGTCATGGACCGGGCGCCGGAACGCACGGCCCAGGTGCGCCCGGCGCGGCCGGCGATCGGCGGGGGCTTGCGCTTCGAGAATGTCCGCTTCGCCTATCCCGGCGCGCTGGTGCCGGCGCTGGACGA
>JBIPLY010000399.1:0-4012 GCA_044369385.1 Acetobacteraceae bacterium
CGCCCGCCTCGAAGGCATTGGACCTGCTGCGCCAGTGGCATCCGGAGTTCACCGCGATCCGGCAGGACATCCATGCCCATCCCGAGATCGGCTTCACCGAGACGCGCACGGCGGCGATCGTGGCGGCGAAGCTGAAGGAATGGGGGATCGAGGTGCATACCGGGGTGGGGGGCACCGGGGTGGTGGGCGTGTTGCGGCGGGGGAACGGGCAGGCCTCGATCGGGATCCGGGCGGATATGGATGCGCTGCCGATCACCGAGGCGACGGGCAAGCCATACAGCTCCACCGTGCCGGGGGTGATGCATGCCTGCGGGCATGATGGGCATACCACCATTCTTCTGGCGGCGGCGCGGTGGCTGGCGCAGCACGGGGAGTTCAACGGGACGGTGAATTTCATCTTCCAGCCGGCGGAGGAGGGGCTGGGCGGGGCGCTGGCGATGCTGAAGGACGGGTTGCTGGAGCGGTTTCCGTGCAACTTCGTCTATGGGCTGCACAATTCGCCGGGCATGGCGCTGGGCAAATTCGCCATTCGCAAGGGGCCGGCGATGGCGTCGGGCGCGTTCTTCGACATCACGGTGCGCGGGCGCGGGGCGCATGGGGCGCTGCCGGAGATGGGGATCGATCCGGTGCTGGTGGCGTGCCACATCAACGCGGCGCTGCAATCCATCGTGTCGCGCAACGTGCCGCCGGCGGAGACGGCTGTCGTTTCGGTGACCGTGATCCAGGGGGGGGATGCCTATAACGTGATCCCCGACAGCGCGGTGCTGCGCGGGACGGTGCGCACGGCGCTGCGCTCGACCATGGAACTGGTGGAGGCGGGGATGAAGCGCATCGCCACGGGGGTGGCGGCGGGGTTCGGGGCGGAGGCGGAGGTGGATTTCCGGCTGATCTTCGCGCCGCTGGTCAATGATGCTGTGGCCACCGACGACATCGTGGCCGCGGCGCGGGCGGTGGTGGGCGAGGAGAATGTGTCGACCGCCAACGGGTATATCATGGCGTCGGAGGATTTCTCCTTCGTGATGGAGAAGGCGCCGGGGGCCTATATCAACCTGGGCAACATCGCGCCCGGCGAGGAGGCGGCGGCGGGGGCGACGGGGGTGCAGGTGCACAACCCCGGCTACGATTTCAACGACGCGGCGATCCCGCTGGGGGCGGCGATGTTCTGCGAGCTGACGCAGGCCAAGCTGCCGAAGGATTTTGCGTGAGCACCGATCTGCTGCTGGTGCTGCGGGCGGCCGATGCCGCGGCGCGCTGGCATGTGGGGCAGCGGCGCAAGGGGGTGGCGCAGGAGCCGTATGTCAACCACTTGCTGGAGGTTGCGCGCCTGGTGGGCGAGGCGACGGGGGGGCGGGATGCCGGGCTGGTGGTGGCGGCCCTGCTGCATGACGCGATCGAGGACTGCGACATCCCGGGGGCGGTGATCGAGGCCGAGTTCGGGGCGGATGTGCGCGCGCTGGTCGAGGCGGTGACCGACGACAAGCGCCTGCCCAAGGCGGTGCGCAAGCAGATGCAGGTGGATGGGGCGGCGGGCAAGCCGCACCGGGCGCGGCTGCTGAAGCTGGCCGACAAGACCAGCAACCTGCGCGCCATGGCGGCGAGCCCGCCGGCGAACTGGGATGCGGCGCGGCGGATGGAATACGTCGCCTGGGCGCGCGCGGTGGTGGCGGGGATCCGCGGCACCGATGCCGGGCTGGAGGCGGCGTTCGATGCGGCGGCGGACGCGGCGGCGGTACCGGTTTTGTAATCTTTGCCGTGCGATACCCGGATGGTCGATTGGACGGTTCGGGATCATTTCAGATGGCAGGTTCTTGGAGGGCGGCGCTGCGCGTCGCCTTGGCGGTGGGGGCGGTCGCATGGGGGGGGGCGGCGGCGGCGGATACGGTGAACGCGACCTTCCTGGGCGCCGATCCGGTCAGCGGCGACGTCACGCGCACCATCATGACCGGGCCGGGGGCGCCGCAGACCGGCGCCAGCCTGCCGGTGTCGCGCTTCAGCATGCAGTACAACACCGGCACGATCGCCAACACGTTCCTGGGCAGCGGGACGGCCGGGCAGTTCTTCGCCTTCTGCATCGAGCCGCGGCAGGCGATCACTGCGAACCTGGCGATCTCCTATGACTATGTGCCGCTGGAGCAGGGCACGACCAATATCGGCGGCATGGGGGCGGAGAAGGCCGATCTGATCCGCGAGCTGTTCGGGCGGTGGATGCCGTATATCAACGGGCCGATGACGACGCTGCAGGCCGGGGCGCTGCAGGTGGCGCTGTGGGAGATCGTGCGCGAGACGCCGGGGACGGCGCTGGATGTGTTCAGCGGCAACATCTTCTTTGCCGCGCCGGAATCGCCGACCGGCATCCTGGCGCAGGCGCAGGTCTATGTGCAGTCCTTGACCGGAGCCGGGCCGCGGGCCAGCGGGCTGTTTGCGCTGAACAACGGGCCGATGGGCGATCCCGGGGTGAGCGCGGGCACGCAGGATCTGCTGGTGCAGATCGCGGCGCTGACGGTGCCGGAGCCGGCGTCGATGGCGGTGCTGGGGGTGGGGCTGCTGGGGTTGGTGGCGGCGCGGCGGCGGCGCGGGGCTTAGGGCGCGGCGGCGGCGGCGCGGGCTTAGGGCGCGGCGGCGGCGGCGCGGGCTGCGTTCTGCGGTGGACTGATCCGGCGGGTCTGGCATAGTCGGGGTTCCGATTGCCAGAGGGGCTGCCCGCATGTCCGCCATCGACACCATCCGCACCTTCCATGACGAGCTGACCGCCATCCGGCGCGATTTCCATGCCCATCCCGAGATCGGCATGGAGGAGACGCGCACCGCGGGGATCGTGGCGGCCAAGCTGCGGGAATGGGGCATCGAGGTGCATGAGGGGGTCGGGCGCACCGGGGTCGTGGGCATTCTGCGCAATGGCGCGGGGCCGAGCGTGGGGCTGCGGGCGGACATGGACTGCCTTCCGATGGAGGAGCAGACCAACCTCGACTACCGCAGCACCAATCCCGGGCGGATGCATGCCTGCGGGCATGACGGGCATACGACGATGCTGCTGGGGGCGGCGCGCTACCTGGCGCAGACGAAGAACTTCAAGGGCACGGTGACGTTCATCTTCCAGCCGGGCGAGGAAGGCATGGGGGGTGCGCTGGCGATGCTGGAGGACCGGCTGTTCGAGCGGTTTCCGTGTGACGCCATTTACGCGATGCACAACCGGCCGGGGATGAAGGTGGGGGATTTCTGCATCGCGCCGGGGCCGTCCGCGGCGGGCGGGGCGTTTTTCGACATCCATGTCACCGGGCGCGGGTCCCACGGGGCGCGGCCGGAGGCGAGCATCGATCCGGTGCTGGTGTGCAGCCATATCACCACGGCGCTGCAATCGATCGTGGCGCGGAACATCGCGCCGGCGGATACGGCGGTTTTGAGTGTCACGAAGATCGTGGGCGGGGATGCGTATAACGTCATTCCGCAGACGGCGACGATCTCCGGCACGTGCCGCGCCTTCAAGCGCGAGGTGATGACCCAGATGGAAGAGGGGATGAAGCGGATTGCCAAGGGGGTGGCCGAGGGGTTCGGGGCGACCGCCGAGGTGGATTTCCGCTTCATCTTCGCGCCGCTGATCAATGATGCCGAGCGGACCACCGAGCTGGCCGATGCCGCCGCGGCGATCGTGGGCGAGGATCGGGTGGACCGGGCCAAGCCGCCGGGGATGGGGAGCGAGGATTTCTCCTTCATGATGGAGAAGGTGCCGGGGGCGTATATCCAGGTGGGCAACGGGGAGTCGGCGCAGTTGCACAACCCGGCCTACAACTTCAACGACGAGGTGACGCCGTTCGGGTCGGCGCTGTACGCGACGATTGTCGAGCGCAAGCTCGCGGCCGGTTAGTTTGCAGAAGCTGCGCGGGTGAGGCGGGCAGTTCGGCGGGGCACCCTGGTGGTGTCCTGCCAGGCGCGGGAGGACAATCCGCTGCATGGGGCGGGGTTCATGCGCGCGATGGCGCTGGCGGCCGTGCAAGGTGGGGCGGGGGGGATTCGG
>JBIPLY010000617.1:0-4012 GCA_044369385.1 Acetobacteraceae bacterium
TGAGTGCCGCTTCGAGTTCCCCGACCGTGCAGTGGTTGGCCTCCGCCAATGCCGCCCGGGTCGTCCAGACCGTTCCCCGCTCCGGCCCCTCGCGCCACTCGGCTGCGAGGATCAGGTAGAGGAAGATCCTGCTCCCGTGCAGGTCCGCCCACAGCGACCCGCCCAGGATGCGGCGCTGGATCCGCACCCAGTGTCGTGGTTCGTCCATTTTGCCCGCCGCCGCTTTTGGTGTATGATTCTTGGGTCTTTCCGCCGCCAGGCGGCGCGGTCTCGCCAGCCGCGCCGCCTTCTTTTTGGACTATCGCCCGGCCGTCTCATCGAGCAGCGAACGGGCCAGCAAGTCGGCGGCCTTGTGCAGCCCTTCGTCGGCCTCCGTCAGCTCGCCGATGATCGGATCATGGTCATTCGGCGCTTCGTCTTCGCTGGCCGCGTTGCTGAGCGCCCAGAGCGCCATCCGCGTCGTCTGCACCATCGCCAGCAGCTTCGTCAGCCGCCGTTGTCGTTCGAGCGAGTTCATGTTTCCTCCTTCGGCGGCGCCGTGGTCGTGGTGGTCGTCGGCGCGCCTTCGCCGAGGCGTATGGCCCGCACGGCCGCAAATACCTCGCGTGCGGTCAGCAGCGACCACTTGGCGAGGCGCAGCGATGTTTCCGCGCCTTTCACGGCGTCTTCGGCTTGCGCCAACGCGGCGGCCGCTTTCCTTTCGATCCAGTCCATGTCACTCATCACAGCACATCCTTTCCGTCTTGCCCCGCCACATCCGCCAGTCCCCGCCGCGCGTACCACGTCCCGCGCTCGCCGTCCGAACACGCCGCCGTGTAGAGCGTTACGCCCGAACCTTCGAGCTGCACGCGGACCGACTCGCGGTTCGCGGGGTCGAGTCCCTCCCACGCCTCCTGCGGACAGACCAGCACACCGCGCCGGCCCACGGCCCGGATAGCAAAGTCGATGGCCAGCCGCCAGCGTTCGCCGTGCGACAGGTCCGCGTAGAGCGTCTGCCCGCGAGCCGTATCGGTGACGATCCGCCCATCGTCGACCCGCAGGGCGGCGGAGCAGGCGGAGACGACCGACGACAGCACGCCGTCCACGCCACGGGCCGCGCCGCGTAGCCGCTGTTCGTCGCGGGCCGCTTCGCTGGCCTTGGCGTGAGCCCGCTCAATCTCCTCCTTCCGCCGCAGGGCTTCGCGGATTCGGCCGCCGGCTTCCATGGCGGACTTGGCCATGTCGACGGCCACCGCTGCCGCTTGGTGGTCCTCGGCGGTCACTGGTGGCGGCACAGGTTCGGCAGCCGTCTTGGCCAGCGTCTCGACGTGAATGGCCCGGACTTCGACGGCCTCCAGGTCGGCCATGGCCTGCTTGTGCAAGCTAGATGCAATCCGCAGATCGGACTCGGCGCCGGCCAGGGCCTGCTTGGCCGCTTCGAGCCGCGACCTCATCAGGTCCACGTCGTCACTGTGCTTTCGCAGCATCAGCTGCGCCTTGGCCATGCGCTCCTCTGCCGCCGCCAAGTCGCCCGGCGAAAACTGCACGCCCGCCAGTTGCCGCTCGGCAATCGCCTTGCGGTGCGATGCCACTTCGTGGGCCTTGGCCTGTTCGACCAGCCGATCCTTCTCCACCCGCGCGGCCGCGTACCGCTCCGCCAGCACCGCCGCGTCGTGCTCGCCCGTGGTGTCGATGCCCGCGTTCTCCCGCTGGAGCGTCTGGGCGGTGGACATCGCCGCCGCCGCCCGTTCGCCGTGCTTGCGCGCCTCGGCTTCGATGGCTCTCTTAATTTTCCCGGCGAGCGTCACCGGATCGCCTGCGGCCATTTCGCCCACCAGCCGCTCCCACTCGGCCGGATCGGGCAAGAGGGCGCGGAAGTCAGCGGCGGACAGCGACCGGCCGCTGATGGCCACGATTGCCCGGACCCGCGCCCCGTCGGCCGCGACCGGATCGGCGATTCCGGGGTCTACTAGGGCGGCCACGTCGCCACGGCCCTCGATCGAGACCACATCGGCCTCGCCGCGACGGCGTGTCGAAGCGGCCACGGTGATGGTTGCGCCGAAGGCCTCGATCGTCCCCCGTGCGGTTCCGTCGCGGGCGGAGAGGTCAGCCTTGCCTCCGATGGCGGCGCGGATCGCTTCGAGGGCAGTCGACTTGCCCGACCCGTTGCGGCCGGCGAGCACGACCACGCCGCCGGCTTCCGGGTGCGGGATGGCCCACTCGGTTATCGGGCCTACGTTTCGGATGGTGATGTCAGACATTCTTTGGTTTCCTTTGCTTTCGCTTCTCGGGTCTTCAACTTTTCAAATATTTTGGTCATCGCCGCGATGTCGCCCTTAAACTCGGCGTCATCGTCGAGACCCAAAAAAATGCAGTGCAAAATGGCCTCGCGGAGATGCGCTATCGCCGCTCCGTAATCGCCTTGGTTTTTCCCAAAAGCGCCTTGGTTTGTCATTTGCTCGCATCTCCTTCCTGCCGCTCGGCCCACTCGGCGTTTTTTCGCATCTGCCGCAGCAGTTCGGCAATACACGCGGCGCGCTTCCAGATGTCTCTTTGCAAATCTTGATGACACTCGATCACCAAGCCGCAAATCTCCGACATCAGTCCACTGGCAAACAGGATGTCCTCTTTGGCGACTTCATACGGCGGCTTGATTCCCGCCTTCGGTTCGGCGTCCGGTTTCTTGGTCATTACGATGCGTCTCCTTTCGCCGCCTCGCGGGCGGCCACAAGAATGTCTCGGTAGGTCACTGCTTCCTCGAACTCCTCCTCGGTCAGCGTCGCGGGGATGGCCCACCGTGACACATCTCGACCCGCTGCTGCCTCGGCGTCAATCGACGAACGCCACGCGGCCATTGCCGGCGAGTCCCCAGGCACGCCCACGGGTGGCGGCGGTGGCGGTGCGACTTGCGTCACCACGGTTCTCGGAGCGGTGGCCCGTTGCATCGCCTCGGCGGCCGTGCGGGGCGGTCGGGATGCGGGCGCGGCCGGCCCGTCGAGTTCATCGGCGGTATACATGCCAAGGATCACGTCCGGCACGTACATTCGCGCCCAGTCACGTACAGCGTTGTACCAGAGCTGCAAGTCCGGCTTGGTCGCCCAAAGCGGCGAGTTCTTGGGCTTGATGTCTTTGATCTTCGGCGACGTGTAAATGAACGGCTCCTCCTCGCCGTGCAAATACCCTTTGACCTGACATTGGCGATTCTCGCCTTCGCCCATGTATATCGGCCGCAGCCGACGGGCCAGCGGTGCCCGCCGCTCGACGATGGCATGGATGGCCTGCGACTCGTACGCCAGCCGATCGTTGACCACGTAGGTTTTGTTCGCCAATGCCGTCGGCGACAAATTCAGCTCGGCGGCGGCCAGGACGATTCCCAGGCAGATGCCCGGGTTCCCTCGACAGTGCGGCGGGACCGCCTGGGCCGACAGTGCCAAGACCTTGGCGACGTTCATGGCGTCGAGCATCGTGGCGACGTTCGCCCCGCCGCCCTGCTTGACGGACAATGCCGCCGCGTGGGCCATGTCGATCACGATGCCGCTCGGCTTCGCCTGGGCGGGTGTTTGCTGCGGTGTTTGTGTTGCGTCACTCATTTCGTGCCCTTTGCTTTTTGGAAACTCAGCTTGCGGTAACTCGACGGCTCGACGGTGTAGCCTTTGCGCTCGACCGTCTGCCAGTACCACATCCCGGAGCCGTCCGGCAGCGAACCCGCGACGTGCGGACCGATGGCGGTCTTGATGCGCGACTCGGCGTACTCAATCTGTTCGTCGAGTTCCTTCCGCTGCCGCTTCCACGCGGCCAGGTCGGCAGAAATCTGCGCGAACAGCGGGTCGAGCTCCACGATCTCGCCATCGTCCCATGGGTACACTCGCCGCATGTCGTCGGCCACTTGTCGCGGGTCGCCGAACTCCTCGGCCCACGTCGGCCGCTCCTTCGACTCGACGGCCTGCCATAGTCGGCTCTCCACGTCGAGCAGCCAGCCCTGGACGGCCTTGTCGGCGTCGAGCTGCACCACCGTCAGGTCTCGGCCGCCATA
>JBIPLY010000629.1:0-4009 GCA_044369385.1 Acetobacteraceae bacterium
CTGTAGTAAATCCAACAATAGGAATATTTGTAGCAATTCCAGAAATACTAAATGAGTTTCCAATAGAAACACCAGTTGTGCTTGCAACGGAAATAATAGTAGATCCAATACTTATTGAAGTGGAGATGGAAGTATTTGTTAACTCTTTATTAAATGATGTAGATGTAACACTTTGACCAAATCCAGTAATAACCACATTACTAAAATTAGTTCCAATACTTACGAAATCCCCTACTGCAACTCCTTGTGTTGAAGCTACAGCTACAATAGTATTTCCAATTCCGGAAGGTTCCGTTACATAGGTATTGAGAGTAAATGTAGTAGTACCATAGCCAGTTACATTAAAATTATTAAATGTGGCCGTAGTACCTCTAGTAGTTGCTAAAGTAGAAATTCCAGTTACTAATTGATCGCCATTAACAATAAAAGCAGTATTTCCATATCCAATTCTAACATCCCAAGAAGACATACTGGAAGTGGAACTCATTCCACTTGTTACAATTCCAGCAAATGTCGAAATACCAGCTACATTTAAATTACCAGTAAGTCCTGTTTGGTAATTGGGATCTGTATTGAATCCAACTTGAAGAGTTTCTGGAAACTCTGCTTTTCTTACATTAGCAAAATCTTTTCTAGCTAATTCAATACCACCAACAGTACTTCCATCGTGGGCTATTAAAGTCTTTTTGTCGGTGTCATAAGTAACTTCTGCAATCGCTCCAGTAAAAACTGCATGTTGAGCGGTAGTACCCCTTCTTATCTGTACCTGCTTAGTCATGGAAATACTTAATGACGGTTTATCTTCTTCATTTATTTATACTTTAAATGATACAGACATAAGTTCTTGGTATCTGGAATGGATTGTTGATAGTTGATCCAGAAAGTTCTTGAATATAAACCGTTCCAATTCCAATATAAGTAGATTTTGTAAATGATTCGAGTCCGGAAGAGAATTCAAAGAGACTTCCAGAAGTATAATATATCTTCGTAAGAGAATCATCAGAGGATCCAAGAATATTAATTGTACCAGAACCATCTGGTGAAGGGATAAAGATTACATCTGGATATAGAAGTTGTCCCGAGAGTGATATAATTCCAGAACCAACTTGTGTATATGATGTAATCTTTGAAGTAATTCCAGTTCCACTGAATGTAAATAATCCAATACCTACAACTGGATAATCCGATTCTATAGAGGTAGTTGCAGATCCAGAAATTTGAAGAAGAATTGTAGATTCCGGAGTTTGTGCGGAGTAGTATTCTGTTGCGCCAGATAAACCAAACAGATTTCCAGATCCAATGTAAACATCTCTCTCACTTTCAGAGGAAGTTTCTGTAATGAATACTGTACCAATTCCAGATTCTGAATGAGTAAGTTTAACGCTTTGATATGTTCCAGATACTGTGTAAAGTCCTACTACAAATTCAGTGTATAGAGCAGTCTCCGAAGTAATTGCATTTCCATCAATATCGAATAGAACTGTAGTTTCTTGTGGATTTGCAGTGAAACTTACATATGCAGAATTCTGTTCATCTGAGGTAATATCTACAGAATCGCAAGTATCATAAAGATTATCAACATGATGTGTATTTTCAAATCTAACAATTCCACTTGCTGGATATGCTGGAGATGAAGTTACAACTGCAGAACTACTAATTTCAATTGATCCAGAACCAACATATGACTTAACAAGTTTTTCATCAGTTGCAGCACCAGAAAATTGATATAGAATGGTATTTTCTGGAGTTTGAGCAATAAATGATTCTTGAGCACTACCAGAAACAGTTAATGTAATAGTTTCTTCTGGAGTCTGTGCAGAATATGATTCAGAATCTCCAGATAGAGAAAGTATTGTTCCAAATCCAACATATGATTCGGTATTTCTTTCAATAAGTGTTTCAGAAACAAATATAGTTCCAATACCAAGATAAGATGATGTATATTTCTCAATAATAGGAGTGGTCTCTTGAGAAATTGTAATTAAACCTTCTGTTTGATAACCTTGATATACATTTATTTCTCTGTTGGAAGAAATTCCAGAAATTGTAAAGAGTCCAGTTCCAATTTCGGTTGCTGGGGTAAAGCTTTCAGTAGCACCAATCTCAACACCATCAAGATCACCATTTGCTGTAGTACCAATACCAAGAATATAAATTGTACCCTTAGCAAATATCGGTAAAGTTGCTCTGTAGAATGTTAGTTGTTTATCATCATTAATTCTAATGGTTCCGATACCGGAACTTGGATCAGTGATAAGAGCATTTCTTGGATATATTGGAGAATAATAATGAGTTTGAGCAATTCCACTAGATATATTGAGTGATACTGGTTCTGCAATATAAGTTGTTCTTGTGTAACTCCAAGATTTACCGACAGATGGACCTCCAGGATAAGCTTCAGTATCTTGAGGACTGAATCCATTGACAATATTAATTGACCCAGAAGAAACATAAGAATCAATTTCAGATTTATCAGCAGCACCAGAAATTTGAATTCCAGTTGTTCCAATACCAATATTTTTCTCAATACCATAATGTGGTGTATAATCAATTTGGGGATGGATAAGTTCCCCAGAGAATGTAAAGAGTTGTGTATTTTCTGGTGTATTTGCACCAAAAGATTCTATAGCATTACCGAGAATATTAATTGTACCGCCGATAAATCCAGTTCCAATTCCAGAAGTAGGAATAAAGACAGTACTGGATTCTAATCCGGTATCGGAAAGAATGACAGTTTCAATACCAACATAAGATTTAGTTCTGGAGAGTACAGCAGCAACTACTTCTGCCTGTTGATCTAGGAATATCGTTCCGAGACCAATATAAATATCCGTTTCACTATGAGTGGAAATGCCAGTAATATTAATTGTTCCACCACGGCGTCTACCAAAACCAAAGGAATCAGTTTCACTATAAGTAGCAGATCCAATAATGTTGATTGTTCCACTACCATCTGGAGATGGGGTATAATCAACATCTGGATAAACTAAAGTAGTTCCAGATAAAGTTATTTGCCCATATGGATATAATGCTTGTACTTCTGAGGAAGTTGAACCATAATCTTCCGTTTCACCACCAAGTATAGTTACAAATCCATAATCATCAGATGTTTCTGATAATCCTGATGATATGAATCCGAAACTTGGAGTAATATCAGTAAAGGTTGAAGATTCATTATATGAATGAGTTCTAGATTCTAAACCTGTTTCAGATAGTATGATTGTTGGTATATCAACAACACTATTACTGATGAAGGAAACATTAGAAATTCCAGAAATATTAATTGTTCCATTACCAGAAACAGATGGAGTATAATCAATATTTGGAGCAACAAGTTCTCCAGAAATAACAAATAGTGTTGTACTATCATTACCATAAGTAAGTGGAATATTTCCAGAAGATCCAGAAATACTAATAGTTCCAAATGGATTTATTGTTTGATTTTCACCTAATCCAGTATCCAATCCATAATCAATAGATTCTCCATAAGGTTCACTTGCAAAACCATAATCAATGATTTCTGATATTATTCCAGTAACTAGTAAGAAATCTTCAGAAGAATAAGATAATATTGAAGACTCATTATAATCATAAGTAAAGGACTCAACTTTTTCTCCAAATCCAAATAGTGTACCTGAAGTATCATCAGGACTATAAGTGACTTTACATTCTGCAGATCCAGAGAAGTTTTTATTTGTATAGGCAACATCAGCCGAACCACTTAATGTTAGTGATCCAAATGGAATTACAGTACCAAACTGTATATTTCCACTATCTTCTTCAGCGGAATATAATTCAGTAATCAATCCATAATCAATAGTTGAAGTTACTGGACTTGAAATAGATCCGGAATCTTCGGTAACAACAGAGATACCGGAAGACTCATTATAATCATAAGTAAAGGACTCAACTTTTTGTCCAAATCCAAATAAAGTACCTAAAGTATCATCTGGACTATAGGTAACTTTGCATTCTGCAGATCCAGAGAAGTTTTTATTTGTATAGACAA
>JBIPLY010000079.1:0-12560 GCA_044369385.1 Acetobacteraceae bacterium
CATCTATGTGCTCGGCGCGCTGTGCACCGCGCTGTCGCATCTCGGCTTCGTTCTGGTCGCCGACGGGTTCTGGGATGGGGTGGCGCTGCGGGCGCTGGCCGGGGTCGGCTGGGCCGGATGCTACATGCCGGGGCTGCGGGTGCTGGCCGATCGGTTGGGCGGCGATGCACAAGCGCGGGCCGTGGGGTGGCACGCCGCCGGGGTGGGGGTTTCGGGGGCGGCCTCCTTCCTGCTGGCGGGCGCGCTGGATGCCTGGTTCGGCTGGCGCGCCGCCTTCCTGTTCTGCGGGCTGGCGGCGCTGGGGGCGCTGGCGATCGGCGCGCTGGTCATGCCCCGCACCGCGCCCGCCCGGCGCGCCACCGGCGGGCTGCTGGATTTCCGCCCGGTGCTGAAGAACCGCGCCGCCATGGCCTGGATCGTCGGCTACACGGTGCACACGTGGGAAATGGCAGTGATTCGGGCCTGGGGGGTCACCTTCCTGACTGTCGCCGCGGCGCAGCAGGCCGCCCCCGCCTGGCTGCCCGCCCCCAGCGTCACCATCGCGCTGGCCGGGCTGCTGGGCATCGTGGTGTCGCTGACCGGCAACGAGCTTTCCGTGCGGCTGGGGCGCGGGCGGGTGGTCAGCCTGGCGATGGCCGCCGGCGGGGCGCTGGCGCTGGGCGTCGGCGCGGCGCTGGCCGGGGGTCCGGTCTGGGCCGCGGCCGCGGTGCTGCTCTGGTATGCCGCGATCTTCCTGGACAGCTCCGCGCTGACCGCCGGCACGGTGCAGGCCGCCGAGCCGGCGCGGCGCGGGGCGACCATGGGGCTGCATTCGATGTGCGGCTATGCCGGCGGCTTCATCGGGCCGCTGGCGGCCGGCGCGGCGCTGGACCTGTTCGGGCACGACACGCTGCAGGGCTGGGCTTTGGCCTTCGGCCATGTTGCCCCGTTCCTGTTCGCCGGGCTGTGGCTGCTGCGGCGGTTGGGCGGCGCGCGCCCCGGTTGAGCGCGCGCCGCCGCAGATTTATGCCCGGCGCACGCCCCAGAACACCGGCCAGCCGTTCTGGATGCCCTTGATCCCCTTGTTGAAACAGGTGAAGCCGGTCCAGAAGCCGGTGGGAACATAGGGCGCGTCCTGGAACGCCTGCAGCTGCAGCTGCTCGACAATCCGCTTCTGCGTCGGCACGTCCGGGGCCGCCAACCAGGCCTCGCGCAGCTCTTCCAGCTTCGGCGCGTCCGGCCAGCCGAACCAGGCGGTCGGACCGGAGCGGATCGCGATCTGGGCCGGAACGAACACATTGTTCAGGCTGGTGAGGTTGGTGATGAAGATGCTCCAGCCGCCCTTGTCGATCGGCTCCTTGCTGGCGCGACGCTGCACCACCGAGCCCCATTCGAGCGCCAGGTAATCGACGTTGAAGCCCATGCGGCGCAGCATGTCGGCGGCCACCAGCGACTGCGCATGCAGCGAGGGGATCGTCGACGGGCCGAGCAGCACCACTTTTTCGCCCTTGTAGCCGGCGGCGGTGAGCTCCTGCTTGACCTTGTCGAAATCCTTGCGCCCGGCCATCGCCGTGACCCCGACATCGGTTGCCATCGGCATCCCGGGGGTGAACAGGCCGACACCCGTCTTGTACAGCTCCGGCTCGGCGCCGGAGACCGCCTCGGCATAATCCTTCTGGTCGACGCAGGCCATCACCAGCCGGCGGATCGCGGGGTTGTCGAACGGCGGGTTCAGCGAGTTGAAGCGGATGCAGCCGACGCCGCCCATGCGGTTGATGATGCGCAGCACCAGGTCCTTGTCGCGCCGCAGCAGGGTGATGAGGTCGACCGACGGGCCTTCCAGCCAGTCGAACTCGTTCTTCTGCATCGCGGCGGCGGCAGTGGCCGGGTCGGGCTGGAAGGTCCAGACGACGCGGTCGAAATGCACCACTTTCGGCCCGGCGAGGAAGCTGGTCTGGCCGTCGGGGCGCGGCACGTAGTCGGCGAACTTCTCGTAGACCACGCGGCTGCCGGCCACGCGCTCGTCGGCCTTGAAGCGGAACGGGCCGCTGCCGGTGGGGTCGGTGATCTGCACCGTCGAATCGGTCTTGGCGATGCGCTCCGGCATCATCACGCAGGCCGGCTGGGCCAGCGCTTCCGGCAGCAGCGCGAAGGGCTGCTTCAGTCGGAAGCGGATCGTCTTGTCGTCGACAGCAGACAGCTCGTCGGTGCGCGCGTTGAGCACGGTGCCGTAGCTGTCGCGCGACCACCAGCGGCGGATCGAGGTGATGCAGTCGATCGCGCGCACCGGCTCGCCGTCGTGGAAGCGCAGCCCGGGGCGCAGGGTCAGCTCCCAGGTCTTGCCGTCGGCCGAGACATTGACGCCGCCGACCATCTGCGGGTGCGGCTGGAAGTTCTCGTCCACGCCGAAGAGCTGGTCATAGACCATGTTGCCGTGGTTGCGGGTGATGTCCGCCGTGGTCCAGACCGGATCCAGCGAGATCGGATCGGCGTGCGGCATGAAGCGCAGGACGCGCGAGCCTTGTGCCTGGGCGATGTTGGGCAGCGCCAAAGCGGCAGCCCCGGCTGCCAGCAAACTCCTGCGGCGGATCGTCATGCACCGACTCCCTGTCTGGTTTATTGTGGGGGTCAGTATAACCGCATATCGGACCCGCGCATAGCGCGCAGCTGGCGTCTTTCGGATTTAAACGTGACGATTGGGCGGCGGTTACGCCTCGTCGCGCTCGGCACCGATGCCGGCCGCACGCATCAGCCCACGCTTGCTGGGGGCGGCGATGAACGCCAGCACCTCGGCCACCAGCGCGTCTTCGGCGAACTCGGCCTGTGCCGCTTCCACCCGCTGCGCGAACACGCCCGGCCCGCGGAACATCAGCTTGAAGGCGGCGCGCAGCCGGGCGATCTGGTCGCGGCCATAGCCGCGCCGCCGCAGGCCGATCACGTTCAGGCTGGCCAGCCGCGCCCGGTTGCCCAGCACGGTGCCGAACGGGATCACATCCGCCTCCACCCCCGAAACCCCGCCGATCATCGCGCCGCGGCCGATGCGCACGAACTGGTGGATCGCCGCAGCCCCCCCGATCACCGCGTTGTCGCCGATCGAGACATGCCCGCCCATCACCACGTTGTTCGCCACCACCACGCCGTCGCCCAGGGTGCAATCATGCGCCACGTGGGTTGTGGCCATCAGCATGCAGTCGGTGCCGACGCGGGTCACGCCGCGCCCGGCGACGGTGCCGCGATGGATGGTGACATGCTCGCGCAACAGGGTGCGGGCACCGATCTCGGTGCGGGTCGGCTCGTCGCGGTATTTGAAATCCTGCGGTGCCATGCCGACGGTGGCGAAGGGATAGACCACGGCATCGGCGCCGATCCTTGTATGCCCGTCGATCACCACGTGGGAGATCAGGCGCACGCCGTCCTCAAGCTCGGCATGCGGGCCGACGGTGCAGAATGGCCCGATCTCGACATTCAGGCCCAGCCGCGCGGCGGGATCGACCACGGCCAGGCGATGGATGCGAACCCCGCTGGCCATCGGCGCTTCGGTCAGGGCAGCGTGGGAGGGAAGAGCGTCCATCGGGAGAACTTTCGCGGTCGGCGGCCAGTGTGCGGGTGCACACCTCGGCAGCATGTGTGCACTTGCACACTAGGCGGCCCACCCCCCCCCGGCCAGACAATCATTGTTGCCGCATATTTCCGCAAAATTCCCCGCAAGTGGTTGTTTCCGCGAGAAAATGGCGGAACTGTGGCGGTTCAGTGCCCCTCGGCCCTGCGGTCCATGATCATCGCCGCATAGGTCGCCTCGGCCACCGCCACGCCGTCGACCTTGGCCACCGCGTTGAACTTCCAGACACTGCCGCGGTTGCGTTCCTTGACGATGTGGATGTGCAGCTGGTCGCCGGGGACCACCGGGCGGCGGAACTTCGCGCCCTCGATCGACATGAAATACACCACCTTGCCTGCCGCCTCCGGCCCCAGCGTCTCCACCACCAGCACGGCGGCGGTCTGCGCCATGCTCTCGATGATCAGCACGCCGGGCATCACCGGATGGCCGGGGAAATGGCCCTGGAAGAAGTTCTCGTTGACGGTGACGTTCTTGATCCCGGTCGCCGACTGGTTGCGCACCAGGTCCACCACCCGGTCCAGCAGCAGGAACGGATAGCGATGCGGGATCGCCTTGAGGATGCCGGCGATATCGACGGTGATGCCGGCATCGGCCCCGGGCGGCGTGCCCTCGGAATCCGCGGTGTTGTCCATGCCCGTCAGCCCTGTTCCCTGTCGTTGCCCTTGTCCTGACCCTGGCCCTCGCCGGCCACGGCGCGGGCGGCCTGCTCGCGCAGGATCATCTTGCGCATCGTGGTGTATTCGCGGAAGAATTGTCGAGCGGGCATCGCCGGCGCGCCGACATATTCGGCCTTTTCCGGCACATCGCCCATCACCCCGGCCTGCGCGCCGATGCGCGCCCCGCTGCCGATGGTCAGGTGCCCGGTCAGCCCGGCCTGTCCGCCGAGTTGGACGAAATCGCCGAGCACGGTGGAACCGGCAATCCCCACCTGTGCCACGATCACGCAGCAGCGGCCCAGGCGCACGTTGTGTCCGATCTGCACCAAATTGTCGATGCGGCTGCCAGCGCCGATCATCGTGTCGCTGGCCGAGCCGCGGTCGATGGTGGTGTTGGCGCCCACCACCACATCGTCGCCGATCAGCACCCGGCCGAGTTGCGGCACCGTGGTGAAGCCGGCCGGCCCGGGGGCGAAGCCGAACCCGTCCTGGCCGATGCGCGCCCCGGGATGCAGCACGACGCGCGCGCCCAGCAGCGCATGGCTCACGCCGGCCCCGGCACCGATGCGGCAATCGGCGCCGATCACCACCCCCGGGCCGATCACCGCATGGGCGGCGATGCGGCAGCCGGGCCCGATCTCCGCCCCGGCCGCGATCACCGCCAGCGGGCCGATCTCGGCGGTTGCGTCGACCCGGGCCGCGGGATCGACCACGGCGGCGGGATGGATGCCCGGGCGCGCCGGCGGCAGCGGATGGAACAGGGCGGCCACCCGTGCCCAGGCCAGATAGGGCTGGCTGGTGCGAATGGCGACGGTGCCGGCGGGCACATGGGCGGCCAGCGCCGGATGCACCAGCACCGCGCCGGCGCGCGTCGCCTTCAGCGCGTCCAGATAGCGCCGGTTGTCCAGGAAGCTGACGGTTTCGGGCGTGGCCGCCTGCAACGGCGCGATGCCGTGCAGCAGCCCAGCACCCTCGGCCGCCGCATCGCCCCCGGCCGCGGCCAGCACGGCCGCCAGGGTGTGCGGCCCGCTGCGGTCGAAGAAGCGCGGATCGCCGGGCAGGGCCGCCATCGCGGCTAGCGCCGCGGCGCGGGCGGCAGCGGGGCGGCCGGCGGGGTGGGCGGCACGGCGGGCGAGACGCCGTCGGCCGGCACGTTGACCGTCGGCAGCAGCCGGTTGAGCTGCTCGGCGACCTGCTCGCTGATGTCGAACTCGTTCACGTTCAGCGCCACCTGGCTGCGATGCAGCACCAGGTTCATGCCGCGGCTTTCGGCGACCTGGCGGATGACGGCGATCAGCGAGGCCTGCACCTGGTTGATCGCGTATTGCGCCGCTTCCTGGATGATGCGGTTGCGGTCGCGGAAGCTGCGCTGGGCGGCGGTGATGCGTTCCTGCAGCTCGCGTTCGCGGGCGCGGATCTGGTCGGGGGTCAGCTTCGAACGGTCGCGGGCCAGGGCCTGCTGAAGGTCGCGCCAGACCATCTGCTCCTTCTGGGCGTCCTCGTTCAGCTTGTCGCGGCGCTCGCCGATGATGCGGTCCGCGGCCTGGGCGGCCAGCGAGGCGCGCATCACTTCCGGCAGCCCGATCACGCCGATCACCGCGGCGGGCGGCGCATTGGCCTTCGGCAGGGCGGGCAGCTCGGGCACCGGCGGCACCGGCACATCGCCCAGCGGCGGCTCGTCCAGCTCCGCCTGCTGCGGGTCCGGCTGGGGGGCCGGGGCGGGTTGGGCGGCCGGCGGGCGAGCGGGTGCGGCGGCAGGCGGGCGGGCGCCCGGGGCCGGGGCCGCGCCCGGGCGCTGCTGGCCCGGCACGAAGAAGTCCTGGGACTGGGCCAGCACCGGCGGGGCGGACAGAAGGACGGCCAGCAGGCCGGCGGCGAGGGGGAAGATGCGGGTCATGGAGCCTCAGAACCTCGTGCCGAATCCAAAGCGGAAAAACTGCGACTGGTCGTATTTCTTGCGCATCACCGGCTGGGCGAGGTCGATGTTCAACAGCCCGAACGGCGTCTTCCACGACACGCCGACGCCGGCGGCCACGCGCGGGGCGGTATCGTCGAAGATCGGCACCGCGGCGCCGTTCTGGGTCAGCGGATTGACCCCGGACAGCGAGCCGACATCGACGAACACGCGCCCGCGCAGGCCCAGATCGGCCGAAACCGGCATCGGGAAGCGCAGCTCGGTGCTTTGCGTCCAGATGAACCGCCCGCCGATGCTGTTGCTGCCGCCGACCACCGCGCGCGGCCCGGCGCCGCCGACCGCGAAGCCGCGCAGGTTCTCGCCGCCCAGGAAGAAGCGGTCGATGATCTTCTCGCGCGCGCCCAGGGTGATCAGGTAACCCGCCCCGGCCGACAGCGCGATCGACCAGTCCGGATCGCCGGTCAGCCGCTCCAGCGGGATGTAGTACGTGCTGTCGAACTTGACCCGGGCGAAATTGGCGTTGCCGCCCAGCCCGGCATAGTCGGTGCCGAGCCGCGCCACGAAGCCTTCGCGCGGATCGACGCGGCTGTCGCGATAGTCGACGGTCAGGGTCTGGCCGATCTGCGACAGGAGGCTGGTTCCCTTGGCGTCCTGCACATAGATGCTGGCCAGCGGGCCCACGTCGTACACCGTCCGCTGGATCAGCGAATAGGTCCAGACCTGGCGCAGATGCTCGCTGAACTCATAGCCCAGGCGCAGGCTGACGCCGGCGCGCCGCTCGCTGTACTGCGCCACTTCCTGAAGGTTGTTCTGGATCAGGAACACGTCGGTTCCGGCCACCATGTTGCGGTCGAGGAAGTGCGGGTCGGTCACGGTGAACGAGACCTGGGTCTGCTTGGTGGCCAGGATCGCGTTGATGCCGGCATCGATGCCGGTGCCGACCAGGTTGCGCTCGCGCAATCCGGCCGACAGCAGCGGGCCGATATCGGTGGAGAAGCCGCCGCCCAGGGTCAGCTCGCCGGTGGCGCGCTCTTCCATCGAGGCGGTGACGATCGAGCGGTCCGGCGCCGAGCCGGCCGCGGAGTTGACCGCGACATTGTTGAAGAATTCCAGGTCGCTGATGCGCTGGCGCGAGCGCCGCAGCAGGCTGGCGTTGAACGCATCGCCCTCGGCCAGGCGGAATTCGCGGCGCACCACCTTGTCCTTGGTGCGCGCATTGCCGACGATGTCGATGCGCTCGACATAGACCCGCGGCCCCTCGCCGACGTCGAAGACGATGTCGATGGTCTTCTTCTCGGTGTCGCGCCGCACCCGCGGCTTGACCTCGACGAAGGCATAGCCGCGGTTCTGCACCTCGGCGCTGATCTGCTGCGTGTCGCGCTCCACCGCATCGCCGTCATACCAGTCCCCGACCGACAGGCGCAGCTTGCGGCGCAGCTCCTCGCCGTCCAGGTCCTTCAGCGTGACGTTGACCGCCAGTTCGCTGACCTTGTAGCGCTCGCCCTCGTTGACCGTGTAGGTCAGGAAGAACGACGATTTGTCCGGCGCCAGCTCGGCGGCCGCGGCGGTGATGTCGACATCGGCATAGCCGTGGCGCAGGTAATAGCGGCGCAGCAGCTCGCGGTCGTAGTTCAGCCGGTCGGGGTCGTAGGTGTCCGTGGACGACAGGAACCGGTACCAGACCTGCTCGCGCGAGGCGACGACATCCTTCAGCCGGCTTTCGCTGAACGCCTTGTTGCCGACGAAGGCGATGCGGCTGACCAGGGTGGTTTCGCCCTCCAGGATCTCGAAGACGACATCGACG
The DNA here is from genome assembly GCA_044369385.1 of Acetobacteraceae bacterium. GTDB lineage: Bacteria > Pseudomonadota > Alphaproteobacteria > Acetobacterales > Acetobacteraceae > CAMDGX01. Next base: position 7,974 of record JBIPLY010000079.1, read on the forward strand.
CGGTTCTGGTCCAGCGGGATGATCTTCGGCTCCACCCGCGCGGCGAAGCGGCCGCGGCGGCCGTAGATGTCCAGGATGCGCTGCCGGTCCGACGCGGCCAGCGCCCCGGTGAACACCGCGCGCGGGCGCAGTTGCAGCTCCGGGCGGAGCTGGTCGTCGGTGATCTTCTTGTTGCCCTCCAGCGCGATGCGGTTGACGATCGGGTTCTCCGAGACCGCCACCACCAGCGCCGAGCCTTCGCGCCGAAGCTGCACATCGGCGAACAGGCCGGTGGCGTAGAGCGCCTTCAGGCTGCGGTCCAGCCGCTCCGACTCGAATCCGTCGCCGGGCTGCACCAGCATGTAGGAGCGGATCGTGCCCTCCTCGATGCGCTGGTTGCCGACCACGCGAATCGTCGCGATCGCCTCGCCGGCCGGCACCACGCGGGCGGCAGGCGCGGCGGGGCGGCGCGCGGGCTGGGCCTCCACCGAAGAAGGTGCAGTCCAGGACAGGAAAATTGCCGAAGCAACCAGGGCCGCGCGGACGGTGAGCAAAGCAGGAATCCTCCCCATGCGGCACCGCCCACCAGTCGGGGCGGCCTTCCCAGGGCCGGGCAACGGTATAGCCCTCCGGCCGCGCCGACGCTACCCGCGCCGGGTGTTCACCCCACCAGGCCGGCGACCCAGCGGAACAGGCCGAGATGGCCGAGGTCATTCCAGGTGGCGAAGACGAACAGCGCCAGGATCAGCGCCAGCCCCGCCTTGAAGCCGTATTCCTGCGCCCGCGGCGGCAGCGGCTTGCCGCGGATCGCCTCGGCCAGGAAGAACAGCAGGTGGCCGCCATCCAGCACCGGGATCGGGAACAGGTTGATCAGCGCCAGGTTCACCGACAGCACGGCGATGAAGGTGACCAGGCTGGCCAGGCCGAGCTGCGCGACCTGGCCCGACATCTGCGCGATGCGCAGCGGCCCGCCCAGCTCCTCGGCGCCCTTCTGCCCGGCGATCATCTGCCACAGCCCGCCCAGCGTCTGCGCCGAGACGTCCCAGGTCTTGGCCACCCCGTCGCCGATCGCGGTCACGATGCCGACGCGCTCGAAGACCACCGGCTGGCTGGCACTGCGGATGCCCAGCACGGCTGTCGCGCCACGCGCCTCGGGCGTGGCCTCGATTGCCAGTTCCCCCCCGTCGCGCTGCACCCGCAATGCCAGCGCCCGCCCGCCGGCGCCGGAGACGATGCGCTGCAACCCGGAAAAACTGTCGATCGCGGTGCCGTCGATGGCCAGGATGCGGTCGCCCACCTTCAGCCCGGCGCGGGCGGCGGCCGAGTTGGCCACCACTTCGCCGATCACCGCCGGCGGATCGGCCCGCTCCGGGGCCACCGGGCGGCCCAGCGTGGCATAGAGCCCGGCGAACAGCACCGCGGCGAGCAGGAAGTTGGCCAGCGGCCCGGCAGCGACCACGAAGGCGCGGGCCGCGACCTGCTTCTCGTGGAAGGTCCGCCCCTCCTGCCACAGCGCCCGCACGTCGGACGGCACGTCTTCGGCCCGTTCCTGGCCGTGCAGCTTCACGTAGCCGCCCAGCGGGATCCAGGCGAGCTTCCACACCGTGCCGTGGCGGTCGGTCCAGCTGGCGATCGCCTGGCCGAAGCCGATCGAGAAGGTCTCCACATGCACGCCGACCATGCGCGCGGCCAAATAGTGGCCCAGCTCATGGATGAAGACGAGCACGCCGAGGACGACGATGAAGGCCAGGATCGAATCGAGCGGGGCGGGCAGAAGATCGAACACGGCGTGACCCTTCCGGAGGTGGCGCAGCATGTGCCGCAGGCGGCGGCCGGTTGCCTACTGAATTCTTGGCAACTCAGGCCGCCGGGCGCGCGGCGATGCGCGTCTGTGCGGCCGCCCGGGCGGCTTGGTCGAGCGCCAGCACCGCTTCCAGCGTATCGGCCGGCGGCGCGCCCATCGCCTGCATCACCGCCTCCACCGTCGCCACGATGTCCAGAAAGCCGATGCGCCGGGCCAGGAACGCCGCGACGGCCACCTCGTTGGCCGCGCTCATGATCGCCGAGGCCCCGCCGCCGGCGTCCAGCGCCTCGCGCGCCAGGCGCAGGGCAGGGAAGCGGATCGGGTCGGGCTCGAAGAACTCCAGCCGGGCGATGGCGGCCAGGTCCAGCCGCGGCGCGTGGGTGGCGATCCGGCCGGGCCAGGCCAGGGTATGGGCGATCGGCACCCGCATGTCCGGCGAGCCGAGCTGGGCCAGCACGCTGCCGTCGGCGTAATGGACCAGGCCGTGGATCACGGATTGCGGATGCACCAGCACGCCGATGCGCGCGCTGGGCAGGGCAAAGAGGCGGGCGGCCTCGATCACCTCCAGCGCCTTGTTCATCATCGTGGCGCTGTCGATGCTGATCTTCGCCCCCATCGACCAGATCGGGTGGCGCAGCGCCGCCTCGGGCGTGGCCCGCGCCATCGCCTCGGTGGTGGCATCGCGGAACGGGCCGCCCGAGGCGGTCAGCACGATCTTCTCGACCGCGCCGTGGTTGCCGTCGGCCAGCGACTGGAAGATCGCGTTGTGCTCGCTGTCGACCGGCAGCAGGGTGGCGCCATGGGCGCGCACGGCGGCCAGCATCACCTCGCCGGCGCAGACCAGCGCCTCCTTGTTGGCCAGTGCCAGGATGCCGCCGCGGCGGATCGCCGCCAGGGTGGGGGGCAACCCGGCCGCCCCGGTGATCGCGGCCATGGTCCAGTCGGCCGGCAGGGCGGCGGCCGCCACGATCGCCTCCGCCCCCGCCTCGGCGCGGATCGCGGTGCCGGCCAGGGCGGCGCGCAGCTCCGGCAGCAGGGCGGGGTCGGCCAGCACCGCGACCTCGGCGGCGAACTGCTTCGCCTGGGCCGCCAGCAGGGCCGCGTTGCGTCCGGCGACCAGGGCGCGCACCCGGTAGCGCTCCGGGGTGGCGGCCAGAAGATCGAGGGTCTGCGTGCCGACGCTGCCGGTGCTGCCCAGCACGGTGATGCTGCGCCCCATGCTGCCGTGCGGCGTGCTCATCGCCACAGCTCCACCCCGGGGCCGAGGATCAGCGACAGCAGCAGCGCCACCGGGGCTGCGGCCAGCACGCCATCGAGCCGGTCGAACACGCCGCCATGGCCGGGGATCAGGCGGCTGGAATCCTTCACCCCATAGTGGCGCTTCAGCCCGCTCTCCAGCAGGTCGCCGAGCTGGGAGGCCACCGACAGGGCGCCGCCCACCAGCAGCGCATGGGCCAGCGGCCCGGGCACGGTGGCGCGCGAAATGGCCAGGCCGACCAGCATGGCGCAGACCAGCCCGCCGATGGCGCCCGACCAGGTCTTGCCCGGCGAGATCGCCGGCGCCAGCTTCGGCCCGCCCAGGATGCGCCCGGCCATGTAGGCGCCGATATCGCTGGACCAGACGATCGCCAGCAGGAACAGCACGTCGATCAGCCCAACCAGGGCATCGCCGCGCAACCAGTACAGCGCGAAGGCGCCGAGCAGCATGTAGGCCCAGCCGGCCAACAGGGTCGGCACCCCGCCCGGCCGCATCCGCCACAGCCGCCACCACTCCCACAGCAGCGCTGCCGTCGCCGCCAGGATCAGCGCCAGCCAGGCCAGCCCGCCCAGGAACAACGCCCCGAGCGCCACCGGCAGCAGCACCGCGGCCGAGATCGTGCGCAGCCGCAGATCGGACCAGCGCGTGCCGGCAGCGGAGTCGGCCCGGGCCGTGCTCACGCCGGGCGGGCGCCGAAGCGGCGTTCCCGTCGCGTGAACTCGGCCAGCGCCTCGGCGAAATGCGCCGGGCCGAAATCGGGCCACAGCACGTCCAGGAACACCAGCTCGGCATAGGCGGACTGCCAGAGCAGGAAATTGGACAGGCGCTGCTCGCCGGAGGTGCGCACGATCACGTCCGGATCGGGGATCTCGGCGGTCGACAGCAGGGCGCCGAAGCGGTCTTCGTCCAGGCTGGCCGGATCGAGCGTGCCGGCGCGGGCGGCCTCCGCGGCGGCGCGGGCGGCGGCGACGATCTCGGCGCGGCCGCCATAGGACAGGGCGATGACCAGGTTGAGGCGGGCATTCCCGGCGGTGCGCGCTTCGGCGGCCGCCAGCTCGACCTGGATGTCACGGTCGAAGCGGGTGCGGTCGCCGATGATGCGCAGGCGCACGCCGTTGGCATCCAGCTCGGCCACCTCGTTGCGCAGGAAGTGGCGCAGCAGCCCGGTCAGGTCGCTGACCTCGCCGGCCGGGCGGCGCCAGTTCTCGCTGCTGAAGGCATAGAGCGTCAGCCAGCCGACGCCGGCCTCCATCGTCGCACGGATCGTGCGGCGCACCGCCTCCACCCCGGCGCGATGGCCGGCGAGGCGCGGCAGGCTGCGGCGGGCAGCCCAGCGGCCGTTGCCGTCCATGATGATGGCGACATGGCGCGGCGCCGTCGGCTGCTCGTGCGCGGGGGCGGCGGGCGGATCGGCGGCGGGATCGGCCGCGCCGATCTTCAGCGGGGTGCGCAGGGCCATCGGCGTGCCTCAGACCTGCTTGATCTCGCGGTCCTTCTCGGCGAGCGACTCATCGATCTTCTTCACGTACTGGACGGTCAGCTTCTG
>JBIPLY010000400.1:0-4008 GCA_044369385.1 Acetobacteraceae bacterium
CTGCGTCAACGCGCCCATTCTTCAAGTCAACGATGATTTCTATGAGGACATGGACGCCGAGAAGACCCATGCCCTGATCGCCGCCCTCAAGCGCGGCGAGATCCCCCCGCCCGGCTCGATGTCCGGCCGCCAGACCTCCGCCCCCGAAGGCGGGCCGATCACGCTGACCACCCTGACCTTCGCGAAGGCCGAATAGATGCTCGCCGACCAGGACCGCATCTTCACCAATCTCTACGGCGTGCATGACTGGCGCCTGCCCGGTGCCCGCGCGCGCGGCGACTGGGACGGCACCAAGGCGATCATCGAACGCGGCCGCGACGCCATCATCGAGGAAATGAAGGCGTCGGGCCTGCGCGGCCGCGGCGGCGCCGGCTTCCCCACCGGCATGAAATGGTCGTTCATGCCAAAGGAGATCGGCGCCCGCCCGCATTACCTGGTGGTCAACGCCGACGAATCCGAGCCCGGCACCTGCAAGGACCGCGACATCCTGCGCCACGACCCGCACAAGCTGGTCGAAGGCTGCCTGCTCGCCTCCTTCGCCATGGGCGCCCACGCCTGCTACATCTATGTGCGCGGCGAATTCTTCAACGAGGCCGCGCACCTGCAACAGGCGGTGGACGAGGCCTATGAAGCCGGGCTGATCGGCAAGAACGCCTGCGGCAGCGGCTGGGATTTCGATTGCTACGTCCATCGCGGCGCCGGCGCCTATATCTGCGGCGAGGAAACCGCCCTGATCGAAAGCCTCGAAGGCAAGAAGGGCATGCCCCGGCTGAAGCCGCCCTTCCCGGCCGCCGTCGGCCTGTATGGCTGCCCCACCACGGTGAACAACGTCGAGAGCATCGCCGTCGCCCCCACCATCCTGCGCCGGGGTGCGGCCTGGTTCTCGGCCTTGGGCCGCCCGAAGAATGCCGGCACAAAACTGTTCTGCATCAGCGGCCACGTGAACAAGCCGTGCAATGTCGAGGAGGAGCTCGGCATCCCGCTGAAGGAGCTTATCGAGAAATACGCCGGCGGCGTGCGCGGCGGCTGGGACAACCTGCTGGCGGTCATCCCCGGCGGCGCCTCGGTCCCGCTGCTGCCGAAAGCGACCTGCGACACCATCCTGATGGATTTCGACAGCCTGCGCGAAGTCCGCTCGGGCCTGGGCACCGCCGCGGTGATCGTGATGGACAAGTCGACCGACGTCATCAAGGCGATCGCCCGCCTCTCCGCCTTCTACAAGCACGAGAGCTGCGGCCAATGCACCCCGTGCCGCGAGGGCACCGGCTGGATGATGCGGGTGATGAACCGCATGGTCGAGGGCCGCGCCGAACCGGACGAGATCGACACGCTGGAACAGGTCACCAAGCAGGTCGAGGGCCACACGATCTGCGCTCTGGGCGATGCCGCCGCCTGGCCGATCCAGGGCCTGATCCGGCATTTCCGCCCGGTGATGCTGGAACGCATCCAGGCCTACAAATCGCGCGGCTCGGCCCGCATGGCCGCGGAGTAACGCCCATGGTGAAGGTCACCGTCGACGGCATCGATGTCGATGTCCCGCCCGGCTCGAACGTGCTGCAGGCCTGCGAGGCCGCCGGCAAGGAAGTGCCGCGCTTCTGCTACCACGAGCGCCTGTCCGTCGCCGGCAATTGCCGCATGTGCCTGGTCGAGATCGAGAAGGCCCCGCCCAAGCCCTTCGCCTCCTGCGCCTACCCGGTCAACGAGGGCATGGTCGTCCACACCGACACCCCCATGGTGATCAAGGCGCGCCAGGGCGTGATGGAATTCCTGCTCATCAACCACCCGCTGGACTGCCCGATCTGCGACCAGGGCGGCGAATGCGACCTCCAGGACCAGGCCGTCGGCTACGGCCGCGACGGCTCGCGCTATGACGAGAACAAGCGCGCGGTGAAGGACAAGGACCTCGGCCCGCTGGTCAAGACGGTGATGACGCGCTGCATCCACTGCACCCGCTGCATCCGCTTCTCCGCGGAGATCGCCGGCGTGCCCGAACTCGGCGCCACCGCCCGCGGCGAAGGCATGGAGGTCGGCACCTACGTGGAAAAGGCGCTGTCCTCCGAACTCTCCGGCAATTTGATCGACATCTGCCCGGTCGGCGCGCTGACCTCCAAGCCCTATGCCTTCGTCGCCCGCCCGTGGGAGCTGAAGAAGACCGACAGCATCGACGTGCTGGACGCCGTGGGCGCCGCCATCCGCGTCGACGCGCGCGGCCCCGAAGTGCTGCGCATCCTGCCGCGGCTGAACGAGGACGTGAACGAGGAGTGGCTCGGCGACAAGTCGCGCTTCTCCATCGACGGCCTGAAGCGCCGCCGGCTGGATAGCTGCTGGGTGCGGCGGGACGGCAAGATGGTCAAGGCGTCCTGGGACGAGGCTTTCGCTGCCATCGCCGCGAAAGTGACCGCCCTTCCGGGCGACCGCATCGGCGCCATCGCCGGTGACCTCGCCGATGCCGAAAGCATGCTGGCGCTGAAAGACCTGATGGCCGCCCTCGGCTCGCAGAACCTCGACTGCCGCCAGGACGGCGCGGCCCTCGATGCCGCGCGCCGCGATTTCTACACCTTCAATACCTCGATCGCCGGGATCGAGGAGGCGGACGCCATCCTCCTGGTCGGCACCAATCCCCGCCGCGAAGCCCCGCTGGTCAACGCCCGCATCCGCAAGCGCTGGCTCGCCGGCGGGCTGAGCGTGGCCGCGATCGGCCCGGCCGCCGACCTCACCTATCCTGTCACCACCCTGGCCGACGGCCCGGCCGCGCTTGCCGCCCTGCGCGACGGCTCGCACCCCTTCGCCGCCACGCTGAAAGCCGCGAAGAGGCCGATGATCGTGGTGGGGCAGGGCGCGCTGGCCCGCCCGGACGGTGCCGCGGTGCTCGCCGCCTGCTGGGCGCTGGCCGCCGAAACCGGCATGCTCGCCGCGGACTGGCACGGCTTCAACGTCCTGCACACCGCCGCCGCCCGCGTCGGCGCGCTCGATCTCGGCTTCCTGCCCGGCCCCGGCGCGAAAGGCCTGTCCGCCATGCTCGCCGGCGGCGTCGACCTGCTCTGGCTGCTGGGGGCGGACGAGATCGACACCGCCGCCATCCCCTCCAGCACCTTTGTGGTCTACCAGGGCCATCACGGCGACCGCGGTGCGGCCCGCGCCGACGTGATCCTGCCCGGCGCCACCTACACCGAGAAGAACGCCACCTACGTGAACACCGAAGGCCGGGTGCAGCGCGCCCAGATGGCGGTCTTCCCGCCCGGCCAGGCCCGCCCGGACTGGACCATCATCCGGGCCTTCAGCGCGGTGGTGGGAAAAACCCTGCCCTATGACAACCTGGACGCTCTGCGCGCCCGGATGGAACAGGCGAACCCCGTTTTCGCCCGCCCCGACATCCTGCCGCGCTTCGGCTGCACCGACCTCACCGGCCCATCTGGCGACCCCGCCGCCCTCGGCAGCGCCGCCTTCGTCCCGGCGGTGGCCAACTACTACCAGACCGACCCGATCAGCCGGGCCAGCGCGGTGATGGCCGAGTGCACCGCCACGTTCGCAACCCCGGCCCTGGCGCAGGCGGCGGAGTAGGCGCGATGTTCGATTTCTTCTTCACCCACCCGCTCGGCATCCTGATCCTGACCGTGGTCAAGGCGCTGCTGATCCTCGGCCCGCTGCTGGTGGCCGTGGCCATGATGACGCTGGCCGAGCGCAAGATCATGGCCGCGATCCAACTGCGCCGCGGCCCGAACGTCGTCGGCCCCTTCGGCCTGTTCCAGCCCTTTGCCGACGCCATCAAGATGATCATGAAGGAAACCATCGTGCCCACGGGCGCGAACCGGGTTCTCTTCCTGCTGGCGCCGATGCTCACCTTCTCGCTGGCCATGATCGCCTGGGCGGTGATCCCGGTGGCCGACGGATGGGCGATCGCGGACATCAACGTCGGCATCCTCTACCTGTTCGCGGTGTCCTCGCTGGGCGTCTATGGCATCATCATCGCCGGCTGGGCCAGCAACTCGAAATACCCGTTCCTCGGCG
>JBIPLY010000401.1:0-4006 GCA_044369385.1 Acetobacteraceae bacterium
CTGGGGAGTTTTGCGTGGAAGCGGCTGCCGCGGCCGGCCTATCCGATCGACCTGGAGGCGGGGTGGACGGATAACGGGTAAGGAAGAAAGCGGTTCTTTTTTGAAAAAAAGAACCAAAAAACTTTTTCCCGTTTTCATGCTGGCAAACGGATAAAAGTTTTTTTGCTTCTTTTTTTTCAAAAAAAGAAGACTCTTTCTTAGATGACGATCTTCTGCCGCACCAACCGAATCACCCGCCCATCATCCACCAGCAGATGCGTCGCCCATCGATTGGTTCCCGGCGCGCTGCGCTGGGCGCGGCCGATGCGGGGCGCCTCGGCCAGGCCGCTGTCCAGCAGCGCGCGGGCGTGGCGCCAGGCCTCGGCCAGGGGCGCCAGGGCGGTGTCGGGCGCGGCCAGCAGGCGCGGCGGCTGGCTGGCCGGGCGCAGCAGCAGCGGCAGCGCCAGGCCCGGGGCGGGGACAGCGACCCATGGCAGGGGATGGCGGGCGGCGGGGATCTCGGTGCCGTCCTCGGCCTCGTGCGGGTCGAAGCGGTCCAGCACCGGGCTGCGCGGCAGCAGGCCGTGGGCGGCCAGGAGATCGCGCAGCCGGGCGGCGAGCGGCGGGCCTTCCTGGACCGCGGCGGCGGCGGCCAGCTCGGCGGCGAACTGCGCCATCAGGTCGGGCGCCACGGCCAGGCGCGCGGCGGCGGACAGCATCAGGCGGGCGGCGGCGGCGTTCGCGCCCGGGCCGTGCGCCGGGGCCAGGGCGGCGCGCAGCCCGGCGAAGACCGCGGGGAAGCCGCCGGTGGCCGGGCGGGCGCCGGCGATCATCTGGGCCGTCGCCTCGGCGAAGGCGTGGTGGATCGCATCCGCCTCGGCCGCGGCGACGTCCCACAGCTCCGGCCGCAGCGCATCCAGCACCGCGACCCCGATCGCCCGCACGGCCAGGTCCGGCGCGGCGAGCGGCAGGCGCAGGGCCGCCCGGTCATAGACCGCGCGCTCGCCGATCCCGCCCAGCCGCACCTGCAACACGCCCCCGCCCGCCCAGGGCAGCGCCGCGCCCAGCGCCCCCAGCCACAACCCGGCGGCGCGGGACAGCGCCTCGGCGGTGGCCCAGTAGCGGAAGCCCTTGGTGCGCATCGGGTATTCGCCCGGCAGCGGCACCGGCCCGTCGATGGCCAGGCCATGGGCGGCGAGGTTCGGGCGCGGGCGGCGGGCCGGTGCGCCGGGCGGGGCGGTCCAGCCCAGCACGGTGCGCCCGATCAGGGCCGGCGACGGGACGGGCGGCGGGAGCGGCGTGAGGTGGGGCATGGTCGCCTCCTGTCTGGTGGCGATGCGGGAACGGCTCAGCCGGTGAGCGCGCCGCGGCGGCGCAGTTCGAGATAGAAGATGTCCGGGCTGTGGCGGGTGTAGACGCGTTTCAGCGCCAGCTCGGCCGGGTCGATGGTGCTGGCCAGATCCATCATCTCGGCGGCGTCGCGGTAGATCAGGAACCAGTCGGCGATCGCCTCCATGTAGGCGGCGTCGTAGATCCCGGCGGCGAAGTTGCCGATCACCACCCGCCCGCCCGGGCGCAGCAGGGCGAAGAACGCCGCGGTCAGCGCGGTGGCCAGGCGCTGGCCGAGATAGTCGTAGAGGCCCGCGGCATAGACCATGTCGAAGCTGCCGGGCTTGAGGCTGCCGTCCAGCACCGCCTTGATGCTGCGGTTCACCACCTCCGCACCCTTGATGCCGAAGCATTTGCCGACGATGGCGAGCGAATCGGCGTCCTGGTCCAGCGCCACCAGGCGGCCGATGCGATGCTGCTGCACGGCTTCGGACACCAGGCCCTCGCGCAGGTGGCCGCAGGCGGCAGCCAGGATGGCGGGCATCGGGCGGGCCTCGGCGACGTGGTCGATCAGCTCGGCCATGAAATCGCGGCGTTCGCGCACCGCGGCGGCCGCCGGGGCGGCGAAGTCGCGCGCCAGCAGCGCCAGGCCCAGGGGGGAGGCGTCGCGCGCCTCGGCCGCGGCATGGCCGTAATAGAGCAGGTCGATCAGCGGGGCGTCGCCGGCATAGCCGCGCGGCTTGACGAAGGCGCGGCGGGTGAACGGGTTTTCGTGCATCAACCCCATCAGCGGATGGGCGCGCACCAGGGCGATCACCTGCTTCCACTCCGCCTCCGGCAGGCCGGTGCGCAGCCACCACAGCCCGTCCGAGAGGATGTCGACCGCCAGGGCCACGTCGCCGCCGGCCAGGATGCGGTCGCGGGTGGAATCGAGCAGGCCGACGGGATCGAGCAGCGCGGGTTCGTGCATCGGGCGCAGGGCGACGGGGATGGCGCGCGGGGCAAATGAGGTGGGGGCGGTGTTGGACACGCTGGGGGCTCCGGCTTGGCGGCGCCCGAGTGCGCCGGCCGGGGCAGAAAAGCGCGGCCGTGTCAGCGCCAAGGCCAAGGCTGCGTCAAAAATGCAGCGGGGGTGAGGATTCTTGCGCAAGCCCCCTTGCCGGCGCCGATACGACGCTGTCTCGTAATCATCAGTTGTGTTCCACCAGGGGGGACAGGCAAGGGTGGCGTCAGGGGTCCGGCTCGATGTCATGGGCGGCTTTGTGCTGCGGGTGGATGGCCAGGACGGGCCGACCCTGCCGCCGAAGACCCGCGCGCTGCTGACGGTGCTGGCCTTCGAGGCGCCGCGCCCGATCGGCCGCGAGCGGCTGGGCGAGCTGCTGTGGCCCAGCGGGTCGGCGAAGCAGGTGCATGGCAGCCTGCGCGAGGCGCTTTACCAGCTGCGCAAGGCGCTGCGCCCGCACCCGATCGTGGCCAGCCGCGATGGCGGGCTGGTGCTGGATGGCGGGGTTCGCACCGACCTGGCGGCGTGGCGCGGCCTGGACGAGGCCGCCGATCCCGCCGGGCTGCGGCGCGCGGCGGCGGCCTATGGCGGGCCGCTGCTGGACGGCATCGCCGCACCCACCGAGGATTTCGCCGATTGGCTGGCCACCGCCCGCGCCGAGCTGCAGCGCCGGGTGCTGGCGGTGCTGGCACGGCTGGCGGACCGGCTGACGGCGGGCGGCGATGCGGCCGGGGCGCTGGAGGCGGCCGAGCGGATGTTCGCCATCGACCGGCTGGACGAGGCGGTGCATCTGCGCCTGCTGGAGGCGTGCCGCGCCGCCGGGCGCCGGGCCGACGGGCTGCGCCACTATGCCGCCATCGCCGAGCTGCTGCGGCGGGAGCTGGACACGGTGCCCGGCGCGCGCCTGCGCCAGGCCATGGGCGAGCTGCGCGCCGAGATGGACCCGCCGCTGCGGCCGCAGCCCCCGACGCGCGGCGCGCCGCCGGCCATCGCGGTGCTGCCCTTCGCCCAGCTCGGCGACGAGGCGGTGCCGAGCCACCTGGCCGACGGCATCCTGGTGGACACGATCTGCCAGTTGGCCGGGCTGCGCGAGCTTCAGGTGATCTCGCACGGCTCCACGCTGGGCTATCGCGATCAGGGGCTGGATCTGCGCCAGGTGGGGCGGGAGCTGGGGGCGCGCTATGTGGTGCGCGGCGCGATGCGGCGGCGGGGTGCGGCGCTGCGGCTGACCACCGAACTCACCGATGCCGGCACCGGGGCGGTGGTCTGGGCGCGCAGCCACGACACGACGGCGACGCTGGATTTCGCCGACCAGGACCGGCTCGTGGCACAGATCGTCAATACGCTGGCGCCCCGGGTGCAGGAGCTGGAACTGAAGCGCATCCGCGGTCAGCGGCCGGAGAGTTTGACGGTGTACGACAAGGTGCTGTTGGCGCGGGAGCATCTTTTGACGCTGGATCGGGACAGCTTCGATGCCGCCAAGCCGCTGCTGGACGACGCCGTGGCAAGCGAGCCCGACTACCCCGATGTCCATGCGCTGCTGTCGGACTGGCACACGCTGGCGTTGACCCAGGGCTGGCTGGCGGATCGCGATGCGGCGGTGCGCACGGTTGAGGCGGAGGCGCGGCGGGCGCTGTCGCTGGATGCGGAGAACTGCCGGGCATTGATGTTCCACGCCCATCGCCGTTCCCTGCT
>JBIPLY010000080.1:0-12498 GCA_044369385.1 Acetobacteraceae bacterium
GGTCGCCCGCCTGCCCGCCATCGACGCCACGCGCCTGGTCTTCGTCGACGGCCGCTTCCACTCCGAGCTCTCCGGCGTGCCGAAAGCCATCCGCGTCACCACCGGCGAGCCCGCCTTCGGCCACCTCGCCCGCCCGGCGGACCAGAAGCTCGTCGCACTCAACACCATGCTGGCCGAGGACGGCGCGGCCATCCACGTCCCCGCCAACACCGACGGCGGCACGCTCGTGCTCGCCAGCCTCGGCACCGGGGGCAAGATCGGCTTCCACCCGCGCCATTCCATCACCCTGGAACCCGGCGCCCGCCTGACCCTGATCGAACTCGCGCTCGGCGAGGGCGAGTACCTGCACAACCCCGTCCTGACCTTCGCCATCGCCGCCGGCGCCACCGTCACCCATCTGCGCCTGCAGGACGAAGGGCAGGGCGCCTTTCACCTCTCCACCGCCTATGCCGAAGTGGCCGAGGGCGCCACCTATGACAGCTTCGCCCTCACCCTCGGCGCCCGCCTCGCCCGCATGGAGGTCCATGCCCGCCTCGCCGGGGAAAAAGCCGCCGCCCATCTGAACGCCGCCCAGCTCCTCGCCGGCATCCAGCACGCCGACTTCACCACCGTCGTGCGCCACGACGCGCCGAACACCGCCAGCCGCCAGACGGTGAAGACCGTGCTGACCGGCCGCAGCCGCGGCGTCTTCCAGGGCAAGATCGAAGTCGCCCGCATCGCCCAGAAGACCGACGGCTACCAGATGAACCAGGCCCTGCTGCTCTCGCCACAGGCCGAGATGGACAGCAAGCCGCAGCTCGAAATCTACGCCGACGACGTCAAGTGCAGCCACGGCGCCACGGTCGGCGCGCTCGACCCGGACCAGTTCTTCTACCTGCGCAGCCGCGGCATCCCCGAAGCCGAGGCCCGCGCCATCCTGGTCCGCGCCTTCCTGTCCGAGGCGCTGGACCCGATCGCCCACACCGAAGGCCGCGCCGCCCTCGAAGCGGCCATCGCCGCCTGGTGGGAGCGCCACGACCATGGCTGACGCCCCAAACCCCCTGGGCTTCGACCTCGCCGCCATCCGCGCCGAATTTCCCATCCTGTCGCAGAAGATTCGCGACAAGGACCTGGTCTTCCTCGACAGCGCCGCCTCCGCCCAGAAGCCCCGCGCGGTGATCGATGCCATGCGCGGCGCCATGGAAACCCAATACGCCAACATCCATCGCGGCCTGCACTGGATGAGCGAGCGCACCACCGAGGCCTACGAAGCCACCCGCGACGCCGCCGCCCGCCTGCTGAACGCAAACGACCGCAGCGAGATCGTCTTCGTGCGCAACAGCACGGAGGCGATCAATCTCGTCGCCCATTCCTACGGCCGCGCCATCCTGAAGCCCGGACAGGCGGTGGTGATCTCTGGCATGGAGCACCACAGCAACATCGTCCCCTGGCAGATGCTGCGCGACAGCCACGGCATCGAACTGCGCGTGGCCGATATCACCGCGTCCGGCGAACTCGACATGACGAAGTTCGAAGCCCTGCTGACGGACGGAAAAGTCGGCCTCGTCGCCATCACCCACATGTCCAACGTGCTCGGCAGCTACACCCCCGCCGAGCGCATCGCCACCCTGGCCCATCAATACGGCGCCAAGGTCCTGTTCGACGGCAGCCAGGCCATCGTCCACCGCCGCATCGACGTCCAGGCGATCGGCGCCGATTTCTACGTCTTCACCGGCCACAAGCTGTATGGCCCGACCGGCATCGGCGTGCTCTGGGGCCGCCGGGACCTGCTCGACGCCATGCCCCCCTTCCTCGGCGGCGGCGACATGATTTCGTCCGTTTCCTACGAACGCAGCACCTGGGCCGACACCCCGCACAAGTTCGAGGCCGGCACCCCCGCGATCATCGAGGGCATCGGCCTCTGCGCCGCCATCGAATTCGTGGAACAGATCGGCTACCCCGCGATCGCCGCCCACGAAGCCGCACTCACCGACCACGCCCTGGCCAAACTCGCCGCCATCGAGGGCATCTCGATCGTCGGCCAGGCCCAGGACCGCGGCGGCGTCATCGCCTTCACCCTGGATCGCGCCCACCCGCACGACATCGCCACGTTGCTGGACCGCCAGGGCATCGCGGTCCGCGCCGGCCAGCACTGCGCCGAACCCCTGATGCGCCGCCTCGGCCTGGACAGCACCGCGCGCGCCAGCTTCGGCATCTACACCACGCCCGGCGAGATCGACGCGCTCGCCGCCACCCTCACCCGCATCCGGGAGTTCTTCGCGTGAGGAGGGGCGCCTGATGTTCGAGGATGTGCGCGACCTCTACAGCGCCACCATCATCGAGCGCGGCCGCCGCCCGCGCCACATGACGAAGCTCGCCGCCTACGACGCGACGGCCAAGGGCGACAACCCGATGTGCGGCGACCGCGTCACCGTCTGGCTCAAATACGCCCAGGACGGCACCATCGCCCAGACCGGCTTCGACGCCCGCGGCTGCGAAATCAGCCGCGCCTCGGCCGACCTGATGGTCGAGGCGGTGCAAGACCAAACGCCGGCCGACATCCGCACCATGTTCGCACGCTTCCGCACGATGGCGCAGAGCGGCGAATGCCCGGCCTGCGCCGAATTCGCGCCGCTGCAACCGCTCGCCGCCGTCCACGCCTATCCGTCGCGGGTGAAATGCGCCACCCTGCCATGGCATGCCCTGATCGCCGCGCTGGACGGCGCCGGCCAGGCCACCAGCGAACAACAAGGGGGCCAGCCATGAACGAAGGGCCGATGAACAGCACCATCGGAAGCTGGACTCCGGACGGCGAAGTCCCGCCGCACCCGTCGGAGGAGGCGCTGATCGCCGCCTGCGCCAGCGTCTTCGATCCGGAAATCCCGGTGAACATCTACGAACTCGGCCTGATCTACACCATCGACGTCGACGCCGCCGGCGCGGTGAAGGTCGAAATGACCCTCACCGCCCCCGCCTGCCCCAGCGCCCAGGAATTGCCGGAGCAGGTGCGCGACGCCATCCTGACCGTCCCCGGCGTCACCGCCTGCGACGTCGACGTGGTCTGGGACCCGCCCTGGGACCAGAGCCGGATGAGCGAAGACGCCCGCCTCGCGCTCAACATGTTCTGAGGAGAAAGACCATGTCGGACCAGATCGCCCAAACCCCCCGCCCGCGCCGCGCCCTGCCGCCACTGATGCAGATCGCCGATGCCGCCGCCGAGCGCCTGCGCGCGCTGTACGCCGGCGGCCAGGCCGGCAAGCTGCTGCGCATCGCCGTGAACACCAAGGGCTGTTCGGGCATGGCCTATGACATGTCCTGGGTCGACGCCCCCGGCCCCGGCGACGAAGTGATCTCCGACAAAGGCGTCACCGTCCTGGTCGACCGAAAGGCCACGCTGTTCCTGATCGGCACCACGATGGATTACGAGGTGCAGACGCTGTCGTCCGGCTTCACGTTCACCAACCCGAATGAGAAGGGCCGATGCGGGTGCGGGGAGAGCTTTCACGTCTAAGCAAGAAAGCAGTTCTTTTTTGAAAAAAAGAACCAAAAAACTTTCATCCACTCGCCCTTCCCCGGGAAAGCCGAAACCAAACGGATAAAGTTTTTTTGCTTCTTTTTTTTCAAAAAAAGAAGACTCCTTCTTACCTACCCACGCCGGAGGAAACCACCATGTGGGACTGCGCCGAACTCGCCGCCTCGATGACCCAGCGCCAGCGCCGCCTCTCCGCCGGCGGCCCCGCCTGGGACACCCTGGTCGCCGAAGGCCGCGACGCCGTGGCGCGCGAGCCGATGCTGGCGCGCACCGTCGAACACGGCCTGCTCGCCCATGAGAGCTTCGCCGATGCGCTCGCCCATCGCCTGGCGCACAAGCTGGAGGATTCCGACCTCGGCGCCGCCTGCATCGCCCCGCTGCTGATGGAGGCGATGGAAGACTGCCCCGACATCGCCGCCGCCGCCGCCGACGACCTCGCGGCCGTCCGTGAGCGCGACCCCTCGCTGCACGACCTGCTGACCGCCTTCCTCTATTTCAAGGGCTTCCACGCCATCCAGACCCACCGCGTCGCCCATCACCTCTGGCGCCACGGCCGCAGCCACGCCGCCCGCTTCCTGCAAAGCCGGTCCTCGGAAGTCTTCGGCGTCGACATCCACCCCAATGCCCGCCTCGGCCGCCGCCTGATGTTCGACCACGGCACCGCGATCGTCATCGGAGAGACCGCGGTCGTGGAAGACGACGTCTCGATGCTGCACTCCGTCACCCTCGGCGGCACCGGCAAGCAGGGCGGCGACCGCCACCCGAAGATCCGCCGCGGCGTGCTGATCGGCGCCGGCGCCAAGATCCTCGGCAACATCGAGGTGGGGGAGGGCGCCAAGATCGGTGCCGGCAGCGTCGTCCTCGGCCCGGTCGAGCCCTACACCACCGTCGTCGGCAACCCCGCCAAGCCGGTCGGCCCGCGCAACACGGTCATGCCGGCGCTGACGATGGACCAGATGCTCGGGGCGGATTGCTCAGGGTAGGAAGCATGTTCTTTTTTGAAAAAAAGAACCAAAAAACTTTTCCCCGTTTGCACCCGTCTCCCCCGGGAGAGACGGATGCAAGCGGACAAAAGTCTTTTTGCTTCTTTTTCTTCAGAAAAAGAAGATTCTTACTTTCTTATTTCCTCCAAAAACTCGCCCGTCGTCCGCTGCCGGCAATACCCGCTGACCGCCCGCAGCGTGCTGTCGTGCCGCTCCTGCGTGTAGGTCGCGCAGGCATCGCTCACCAGCGTCACCAGATACCCCAGGTCGCACGCCGTCATCACCGCCGAGGCCACGCACTGGTCGGTCACGATGCCCGAGATCACCAGGTGCTTCGTCCCCAGATTGCGCAGCACATAGTCGATATTGGTGGACACAAACACGTTCGACGACGTCTTCGGAATCACCATCTCATCCGCCCCGGGCGCAATGGCGTCGAGCACCTGGCCGTCCCAGGAGTCCGGCGGCACCGAGAACCCGGTGATCTTGTAGTCCAGCGACCGGTCGCGCCCGTCGCGGGTCAGGTTGCGGATGATGGTGTACATCACCTCGATCCCCGCCGCCCGGCACCCCGCCTGAAGCCGCTGCATGTTCGGCAGCGTCTCGCCTTCGAAACGCTCGAAGAACCACCCCAGCTTGGCCTCGAATTCGGCGGGGGAGAAATCCTTGAACTCGCTGCCGTCGCGCCGGGCGCAGTAGTTCTGCACATCGATGAACAGCAGCGTGGTGTGCGCGGGCACCACCGGCAGGTCGCGCGTGGTCGGATGGGTCATGCGATCCTCAATAGGTGGCGGCATAGCGCGCGCATTGCTCGGCCTCGGTCAGCCCGTCCATCATCGCCGCCTCGCCGCGCTTGTGCATCAGATAGGCCATGTGGTGGCTCGCCCCCATCCACTCCCGCGCCGCCGTGCTGGCCTCCAGCGCATCCAGCGCCGCCCCCAGCGTCGCCGGCAACGCCGGCCCGGCCTCGCCGATCGCCCGCCGGTTGCGGATCCCGTCCAGCCCCGCCCAGACCACCGCCCCCAGCGCCAGGTAGGGCGAGGCCGTGCCATCCGCCACCCGGTATTCCACATTGAACTGCCGCGCGATGTTGGCCGAGGGCAGCACCGGACAGATGCGCAGCGCCGCCCCGCGGTCCTGCTGCTCCAGCGTGGCATGGGTTGGCGCCCAGCGGTTCGGCCGCAGCCGGATGTAGCTGATCGTGCTCGGCGCGGTCAGCGCGCACAGCGCCGGCTGGTGGTGCAGGATCCCCGCCACGAACCGCCGCGCCGCCGGCGACAGCCCCAGCGGATCGGCGGGCGCATGCATCACCGGCTGCCCGGTCGCATCCAGGAAGCTGAAATGGATATGCACCCCGTTGCCGACCCCGGCGGGGTCCAGGATCGGCGCGAAGATCGCCCGCTGCCCCAGCCGGAACGCGGTCGCCCGCGCCATCTCGCGCGCCACCACGGCCCGGTCGGCCGCGCGCAGCCCCTCGGTCGGATCGATGGTGAACTCGTATTGCCGCGCCCCGTACTCCGCCATGAAGCTGTCCGGCTCGCAGCCTGCGGCGCGCAAGGCCGCGGTGAACGCCTCGGCGAAAATCCCCTGCCGCCGGAACGCATCCAGCGAATACGGGCTGCCCGGCGCCTCCTCCACCCCGGTATAGGTGAACTCATGCTCGAAGGCCGCGATCAGCGTGATTCCCGCCTCCGCCTTCAGCGCCGCCAGCCCCCGCCGCAGGAACTCCCGCGGGCACAGCTCCCACGCCGTCCCGTCCAGGTGCCGCAAATCCCCCAGAAAGAAATGCTCCCGCGCCGACCCGTCGCCGAACTCCACATCCACCTCGGTCGCCGGATCGGGCACCAGGATCAGGTCGCCCCCGGTGCCGAACGGCGTGGCCGGAATGGTCGAGAACGCGTTGATCATCGCATTCGTCGGCACCCACCCCACCCCGCGCAGCATCCGCGACGGCAATTCCCGGCTCGGAAACCCCTTCCCCCGCACCCGCCCGGACATCTCGCAGGTGCAGACCATGGTCAGCGCCTCGCGGTTCATCGCGCTACTCCTTCAGGAAAGGATTGTCCGCCCGCTCGGCGCCAAAGGTCGAGCCGGTCCCATGCCCGCAAATGAACCCGATATCGTCGCCCAGCGGCAACAGCTTCTCCTTGATCGCCGCAATCAGCGCCGCATGGTCGCCATAGGGCATGTCCGTCCGCCCCACCGAGCCCTTGAAGATCACATCCCCCACCAGCGCCCAGCGCTGCGTCTTCTCCACGAACACGATGTGCCCCGGCGTATGCCCCGGGCAATGCAGCACCTCGAAATGCAGCCCGATCGCATCGACGGTATCGCCCTCGCGCAGGAACCGGTCCGGCGTCACGTTGCGCAATCCCGAAAACCCCATCTTCGCCGCCTGCTCCTCGATCCCCTCCAACAGGAACCGGTCGCGCTCATCCGGCCCGATCACCGGCACCGGCGCCCATCCGCGCCGCGCATGCTCGGCATCGATCGTGCCCTTGGTGGCCAGCGCGCCGCCGGCATGATCCAGATGCCCATGCGTCAACAGGATCGCCTCGCAGCGCAATTCCTGCGTGCTCAGCACATCCAGGATGCGCCCCACCTCGCCGCCGGGATCGACGATGATGCAGTGCTTGGTCTCCGCATCCCACACGATGGTGCAGTTCTGCTGGAACACGGTGACGGGCACGATGGCGATGCGGTATTCGGGCAAGGTCGATCTCCGGCAGGTCCACCCCCGGCCTTACCGGCGCGCCACTCAGATGGCAAATGTGATCGGCTCGGCATTCGGCCGCCGCAGCCCCGCCGCCGCCGCCTGGCGCAACAGGTCGTCCAGCGTCAGCCCCGCCAAAACCCCCTGCGCCGTCGCCTCCAGCCGCCCCCACAGCGGCTCCACCACCTTGCCCTGCAACGCCCCCTGCGGCCCGTCCGGCGCCTCGCCCTCGTCCGCACTCACCGCCGCCACCACATCGGCCAGCCGCAGATCGCGCCGCGGCCGCCCCAGCCGATACCCCCCGCGCGGCCCGCGCACGCTCTCCAGCAGCCCGGCGCGCGACAGCGTCTGCAACAGCGGCTCCATCCCCCGCCGCGCCAGCCCCAGCCGCTCCGCCAGGTCAGCCGCACTCACCGTCGCCTGCCGCCCGCCATGGAACGCGATGTCCAGCAGGATGGTGATGGCCAGCATCGCCCGGTCCTTGCGGATCAGCATTGGAATCCCCCTCGCTCCAGCGTCCCCATGCCGCCGGACCACTGGCCACGACCGCGTTTTTTCTCGGACCGCACTAAACCACGTCCGCGCGGCGTGTAAAGCCGCGATCTGCCATGCTATAGCCGAATCATGACCCCACCCGATCGCCAGCCCCCCGCCCGCGGCCGCATCCACGCCAGCGTTCTCGACACCATCGGCGCCACCCCGCTGGTCCGCCTGCCGCGCATCACCGCCGCCGAGGGCCTGGCCGCCGACCTCGTCCTGAAGCTCGAATTCTTCAACCCGCTCGGCTCGGTGAAGGATCGCATCGGCCGCGCCATGATCGACGCCGCCGAGGCCCAGGGCCTGATCGCGCCGGACCGCTCCACCCTGGTCGAGCCGACCAGCGGCAACACCGGCATCGCACTCGCCTTCGTCGCCGCCGCCCGCGGCTACCGCCTGATCGTCTGCATGCCGGAGGGTGCGTCCACCGAACGCCGCCGCATGATGCGCCTGATGGGCGCGCAGGTGGAACTCACCCCGGCGGCTGACGGCATGGCCGGCGCCATCGCCCGCGCCGAGGCGATCCTGGCCGCCACGCCTGGCGCCTGGATGCCGCGCCAGTTCGACAACCCCGCCAACCCCGCCATTCACGAAGCCACCACCGCCGAGGAAATCTGGACCGACACCGATGGCCTGGTCGACATCGTCATCGGCGGTGCGGGCACCGGCGGCACGCTCACCGGCATCGCCCGCGCGCTGAAACCCCGCCGCCCCGCCCTGCGCGTCATCGCCATCGAGCCCACCGAAAGTGCCGTGCTCTCCGGCGACGAGCCCGCCCCGCACGGCGTGCAAGGCATCGGCCCCGGCTTCCTCCCCGCCGTGCTCGACCTCGCCTTGATGGACGCCATCATGCGCGTCTCCGAACGCGAGGCCGTCGCCGCCGCCCGCCGCTGCGCGCAGCTCGAGGGCCTGCCGATCGGCATCTCCTCGGGCGCGGCCCTCCATGCCGCCCTCGACCTCGCCCGCGACCCCGCCAACGCGGGAAAGCTCATCGTCGCCATCGCCCCCAGCTTCGCCGAACGTTATCTTTCCACCGCCCTCTTCGCCGGCCTGTAACCCCGCCCCCGCTGTAGGGCAGGCTTCAGCCTGCCGCTCCCCGCCCCACCCCCCGCCCCCCCCTGGCGCCTCACCGCCCCCGAAGCGCCGCCTGCACCAGCGTATCCAGCGCCGAGAGAAACCGCGACCGCGCCCCCTTGTCCATCGGTGCCGGCCCTCCGGTCATCACCCCCATCTCGCGCAGATGCTGCCCCACCGCCCGCCCTGCCAGCGCATTGCCGATATTGTCGCCCGTCCACACCCGCCCGTTGCTGGCCAGCGCCCGCCCCCCGCGCTCCAGGCATCGCGCCGCCAGCGGAATGTCGTTGGTCACGCAGACATCGACCGCCGTGATCCGCTCGGCGATCCAGTCATCGGCGACATCCGCCCCTTCGCCCACCACCACCATGCGCACATTCGGCAAGCCGGGCGGGCGGATCGGCCGCGACCCGTTGCTGACCACATGCACCACCAGCCCCAGCCGTCCGGCCACGCGATAGATCTCCTCGCGCACCGGACAGGCATCGGCATCCACATAGATCTCGGTCCGCGGCATCTCGTTCATCCCGCCACTATCGTCGCTGCACCGCACAAACCCCCTGTGCGCAGAATGCAAGGCATGCTTGCATCCACCGCCCATCACAGCAAAGGAACCGGCGATGCGACCCTCCCTGGCGCCCACACTGGTCCCCGCGCTCGCCGCCGCGCTCCTGCTCGCCGCCACCCCCGCCCCCACCCCCAGCCACGCCGCCCAGCTCCGCATCGGCCTCGGCGGCGACCCCGACCTGCTCGACCCCGCCAGCGGCGGCTCCTATGTCGGCCGCATCGTCTTCGCCTCCCTCTGCGACAAGCTCATCGACCTCGACGGCCAGATGAAGCTCGTCCCCCAGCTCGCCACCAAATGGGAATGGTCGGCCGACAACCTGGCCCTCACCCTCACCCTGCGCCCCGGCGTCACCTTCCACGACGGCGAGAAACTCGACGCCGAAGCCGTGCGCATCAACATCGAACGCTACCGCAACGCCCCGGAAAGCCAGCGCAAGGCCGAACTCCGCCCGATCAGCGCCGTCGAGGTCGTCGACCCGCTCACCCTCCGCCTGCGCCTGTCCGCCCCGAACGCCCCGCTGGTCGCCATCCTCGCCGACCGCGCCGGCATGATCGCCTCGCCCAAGGCGCTCGCCCGCCTCGGCAAGGATTTCGGCACCGAGCCGGTCTGCGCCGGCCCCTTCAAGTTCACCCAGCGCATGGCCCAGGACCGCATCGTCCTCGACCGCTTCCCCGCCTACTGGGACGCCGCGAACATCCACCTCGACCGCGTCACCTTCCGCCCCATCCCCGACACCACCGTCAAGCTCGTCAACCTGCGCTCCGGCCAGCTCGACCTCATCGAGGGCACCGCCCCCTCCGACGCCGCCGCGGTCAAGTCCGATGCCGGCCTGAAGCTGCTCCAGGCCCCCGCCGTCGCCTACCAGACCATGCTGTTCAACCTCGGCAACGGCAAGATGTCCGAAGGTCCGTTCGGCCGCGACCCCCGCGTGCGCGAAGCCTTCGAGAAATCCATCGACCGCGTCGTCCTCAACCAGGTCGTCCTCGACGGCCTGATGGTCCCCTCCAACCAGACCGAAGCCCCGCGCGGCACCTTCTGGAACCCCGCCCTCCCGGTCCCGCCGCGCGACCTCGCCGGCGCCCGCGCCCTGCTGAAAGCCGCCGGCGTCGACCGCGTCGCCATCACCCTGGTCGTCGGCAACGCCCCGATCCCGCTGCAAACCGCCGAGCTGATCCAGTCCATGGCCGGCGAGGCCGGCTTCGACGTGAAAATCACCGCCATGGAAGCCAACGCCGCCGTCGCCGCCACCCGCGCCGGCGACTTCAACGCCTATATCGGCATCTGGAGCGGCCGCGCCGACCCCGACGGCAACGTCGCCATCTGGCTGCAATCCGACGGCTTCCTCAACTGGGGCAAATACGCCAACCCCGCGCTGGACAGCCTGCTCGCCAAGGGCCGCGGCGTCACCGACATCGCCCAGCGCCAGGCGCTCTACCGCGAGATCGCCGCCATCTACACCGCCGACCGGCCGATGATGGTGATGTATCATCACAACTGGCTGTTCGCGCACTCGGCAAAACTTTCCGGCTTCACGCCGGTGCCGGATGGGCTGATCCGGCCGCATGGCATCAGGATCAGTCAGTAAGCAAGGCGTTCTTTTTTGAAAAAAAGAACCAAAAAACTTTTCCCGCTGGCGCCGTGTTCTCCCGGCGCCATGGATGAAAAGTCTTTTTGTTTCTTTTTTTCAAAAAAAGAAGACTCTTCCTTTTGGAGCACCCCATGACCATCCCCAACACCGGCTACAACGGCCCGCGCCTCCTCGCCGACCTGCACAGGCTTCGCCAGTTCGGCACCTTCAAGACCGGCGTGCATCGCCCGACCTACTCGAAGGTCGACATGGAATCGCGCCACTGGCTCTGCGAGCGCATGCGCGAAGCCGGCCTGGTCCCCGAGATCGACGGCATCGGCAACGTCATCGGCCGCGACCCCACCCCCGGCCCCAAGCTCCTGCTCGGCAGCCACACCGAAACCCAGAACGAGGCCGGCTGGCTCGATGGCGCCCTCGGCGTCATGTACGGCCTGGAAGCCGCCCGCGCGCTCAATGGCACACTGGGGGGGGGTGGCATCGACGTGGTCGCCTGGGCCGATGAGGAAGGCCATTACGGCAGCTTCCTGGGCAGTCGCTCCTATATCGGCGAGCTGACCGAAGCCGAGATCGATTCCTGCTCCAACCGCTATTCCGCAAAAACCCTGCGCGAAGCCCTCGCCGAAGCCGGCCTGGCCGACAAACCCCGCATCGCCTTCGAACCCGGCCGCTACAAGGGCTACCTCGAAGCCCATATCGAACAGGGCGACGACCTGGAGGCGCGCAACCTCAAGATCGGCGTCGTCACCTCCATCGTCGGCATCTGGTCGTACCGCGTGCAGTTCACCGGCGTGCAGAACCACGCCGGCACCACCCGCATGGCCATCCGCCGCGACGCTGGCCTCGCCGCCGCGAAGCTCGCCATCGCCATCAACGACACCTTCCCGAAAATCTGCGCCGCCCGCACCGTCTGGACCGTGGGCCGCATCGCGCTCGATCCCGGCGCCGGCAGCATCATCCCCGGCGGCGCCGAGCTGATCTTCCAGTTCCGCGACGCCGACCCCGATCTGCTCCTGCGCCTCGAAGCCGCCCTCGAATCCCTCGTCGCGGACGCCAATACCGGCCCCTGCACCGCGGTCCTGACCAACATGTCCCGCTCCGTGCCCAAGGTCATGGACCCCGGCTTCCAGGCCGCGCTGGAAGCCGCCGCGGAAACCCACGCCCCCGGCCTGCACCAGCGCATGCCCAGCGGCGCCGGCCACGACGCCCAGATGCTCGCCAAGGTGATGCCCTCCGCCATGCTCTTCGTCCCCAGCATCGGCGGCATCAGCCACCACTGGAGCGAGAACACGTCCGACGAAGACATCGTCACCGGCGGCGCCGTCCTGACCGACGCGGCCCGGGCGCTGCTGGCCGGATAGAGCGTGATCGTCGGAGGCGGACTCGCCGGAGACGTGAATCACGCGATCAAACAAAGGGATAGAGCATGGGCCGCGCTTCTATCAGCGCGGATCATGCTCTAGAGCGTGATCGCCGGAGGCGGAATCGCCGGAGACGTGAATCACGCGATCAAACAAAGGGATAGAG
>JBIPLY010000402.1:0-3984 GCA_044369385.1 Acetobacteraceae bacterium
CGAAATCCAGCACCTGCACCCCGATCCGGCTCGGCGCCCCGGCGGGATCGCCGTTCAGCGCGAACAGCCCGGAAAACGCCTGCACCATCGGCTCGAACCCCGGCGCCATCCGCCGCGGCCCCACCGCCCCCAGCGCCCAGAGCGAGCAATAGACCAGCCGCTTGTTGCCCGCGACCATCGCCTCCGCCCCCAGCCCCAGCTTCTCCAGCGCCCCCGGCCGCATGTTCTGCACCACGACATCGCTCTGCCCGATGCGCTCGACCAGCCAGGCGAAATCGCTCTCGTTGCGGAAATCCAGCGTCACGCTGCGCTTGTTCTGGTTCATGGCGTGAAACGTCGTCGCCATCCCGCCATGGAACGGCGGCCCCCATCCGCGGGCATTGTCGCCCTCCGGCCGCTCCACCTTCAGCACCTCGGCCCCCATCAGCGCCAGGATCTGCCCGGCATAGGGCCCGGCGAGGTTCTCCGCGATCTCGACGACCTTGACGCCCGCCAGCGGCAACATCACGCCACCAGCCCGGCGATGCGCGACGCCGCGGCGCGGTACTCCCGCTCCATCCGGTCCACCAGGTCCCCCACGGCCGGCAGATCATCGATCGCCCCCGCCCCCTGGCCGGCGCCCCAGATATCCTTCCACGCCTTGGGTTTTTCCCGCTTGTGCCCCGCCACATAGGTCTTGCCCGTCTCCACTACCGGCAGGTTCGCGGGATCGAGCCCGGCGGCGATCATCGACTTGGACAGGTAGTTGCCGTGCACGCCCGAAAACAGGTTCGTATACGTCACGTCCTTGCTGCCGCTCTCCAGGATCATGCGCTTGTACGGCTCCAGCGCATTGGCCTCCTGGGTCGCGATGAAGCGCGTGCCCATATAGACCATGTCCGCCCCCATCGCCTGGGCCGCCAGCACCGAGGCCCCGTCCGAAATCGCCCCGGCCAGCACAATCGTCCCGTCATAGAATTTCCGCACCTCCGGCAGCAACGCAAACGGCGAGGTCGCCCCGCCATGCCCGCCGGCCCCGGCGCAGACCAGGATCAGCCCGTCCACCCCCTGCTCGATCGCCTTCTCCGCATGGCGCACGGTGGTGACGTCGTGGAACACCAGCCCACCATATTGATGCGCCCCCTGCACCACCTCCGCCGGCGGCCGCAGCGAGGTGATGATCAACGGCACCTTGAACTTCATGCAGGTCGCCAGATCCCCCGGCAGCCGGTCGTTGCTGGGATGGCAAATGAGATTGACGCCATACAGCCCATGCGTCCCCACCAGCCGTTCCTGCAACTGCTCCAGCCACCGGGAAAACTCCTCCTGTGGCCGCGCGTTCAGCGCCGGAAACGTCCCCAGCACCCCGGCCCGGCACTGCGCCTCCACCAGGTCGAGCCCGGAGACGATGAACATCGGCGATCCGATCACCGGCAGGCGCAGGCGACGGAACTGGTCTGGCAGCGCCATGATCGAGTCCTCCAATTTGCGCGAACGCTGCGGCAGCGCGCTGGCGGCGTCAACGCAGCAAGAAGGTTCACATGGAGACGAAGAGACGCAGAGAAGCCCCCCTCTCCGTCTCTCCGCCTCCATGTGAACCCTTCCTTCCTCCCTCCCCCCGCGCCAAACTCCCGCCAAAGGGAGACCACCATGCACGTCCAGACCACCATCACCGGCGCCGTCGCCACCGTCACGCTCGACCGTCCCGAGCGCATGAACGCGCTGACCAAGGAAATGCGCGAGGAGCTGATCGAGGCCTTCCAGTCCATCCGTTTCAACAACGACATCCGCGCCGTCATCCTCACCGGCAACGGCGCCAATTTCTGCGCCGGCGCCGACATCGACCGCATGGCCGAGCAGGACCTGCGCGACCGCCGCGACCGGCTCCAGGGCCTGAGCCAGACCTACATGCGCATCCTGCACGCGCTGGAAAAGCCGGTGATCTGCGCCGTGCGCGGCCACGCGGTCGGCATCGGCATGTCCCTCGTGCTCGGCTGCGACATCGTGCTGGCCAGCGACACCGCCCGCTTCGGCCAGACCTTCCGCCGCATCGGCTACGCCCCGGACGGCGGCGGCATCTGGTTCCTCGCCCGCCGCCTGCCGATGAACATCGCCAAGGAGCTGGTCTATACCGGCCGCGTGTTCGATGCCGCCGAAGCGCACCGCCTCGGCCTGGTCAACCACGTCATCCCCGATGCCGAGCTGATGGACCGCGCAAACGCCATGGCCGCCGATCTCGCCGAAGGCCCCACCTTCGCCCTCGGCCTGTCCAAGAAACTGTTCCACGTCGCCAGCGGCCCCAGCCTGGAGGACTATCTGGAATACGAGGCCTTCGTGCAGCCCACCCTCGGCATGAGCCACGACCACAAGGAGGGCGTCACCGCCTTCCGCGAAAAGCGCAAGCCCAAGTTCAAGGGCCGCTGACCGCCCTGACCTCCGCGTCTCGAACCCGCCCGGTCCGAACACCCGGGCGCAGCGCCGCGCCGATGGCGGAAGTTTCATGCGCACGCGCTCGTGGGTTGCGCCGGCGTCCGGAGTGTGGCGCAGTCCCGGCAATTGAGGAGGAGAGCATCATGCGTGCCCCAACCCTGACCGGCCTCGCCCTGGCCGCCCTGATGAGCCTGCCGAGCCCGGCCGCCGCCCAGGCGGACCCCTGCGCCGGCCGGCTCGACCCGCTGCGCATCGTTGATTGCCTGCGCCCCGGCGGCATCAGCGGTGCCGCCCGCGGCATCCGCCCCGCCGGCACCCCGCCGCAGGCGGTGTCAAACCGCTCCCCCGGTGCCGCTCCCGCCGCGGCGCCGCCCCCGGTCGCCGCCGGCATCCGCAATGCGCCCCCGGTCTCCGCCGTCGACCTCTCGGTGCCCTTCGGCTTCGACTCCGCCGAGCTGACCGCCCCGGTCCGCGACCAGCTCGGCGCGCTCGCCACCGCCCTGAAAGACCCCGCTTTGGCCGGCACCCGCTTCCGCATCGCCGGCCACACCGACGCCCAGGGCGGCGACGAGTACAACCAGGCCCTGTCCGAACGCCGCGCCGAAGCCGCCCGCCGCTTCCTGGTCGACCAGGGCGTGGAGGCCGCACGCCTGACGGCCATGGGCTTCGGCCGCCGCGAGCTGTACGATCCCGCCAACCCCACGGCGGCCACCAACCGCCGCGTCCAGGTCGTCCGCGTCGAGAACTGAGGAAACCCCATGCCCTACCAATATTGCACGGTCGCCGACGAAGGCCGGGTGCGCATCGTCACCCTCAACCGGCCCGAGGTCCTGAATGCGCTGCACTCGGATGCGCATCACGAGCTGGAAAAGGTCTGGGACGAATTCGCCGCCCGCGACGACCTCTGGGTGGGCATCGTCACCGGGGCAGGGGAGCGCGCCTTCTCCGCCGGCAACGACCTCAAGGTCACCGCCGCCGGCAAGCGCGGCACCAGCCCGCGCAGCGGCTTCGGCGGCCTGTGCAGCCGGCTGGATCTCGACAAGCCGCTGATCGCCGCGGTGAACGGCATCGCCATGGGCGGCGGGTTCGAGATCGCGCTGGCCTGCGACATCATCATCGCCGCCGAGAACGCCATCTTCGCCCTGCCGGAGCCGCGCGTCGGCCTCATCGCCGGGGCCGGCGGCGTGCACCGCCTGCCGCGCATGATCCCGCAGAAGCAGGCGCTCGGCATGATCCTCACCGGCCGCCGCGTGCCGGCCGCCGAGGGCAAGGAGCTGGGCTTCGTCACCGAGGTGGTGCCGCAGGGCCAGGCGCTGGCGGCGGCGAAGCGCTGGGCGGAGATGATCCTGGAATGCTCGCCGATGGCGGTGCGCACCTCCAAGCAGGCCGTCTATCGCGGCATGAACGAGCCGACGCTGCGCGATGCGCTCAACACCCGCTATCCGATGCAGGACGCGATGATGAAGAGCGAGGACTACATCGAGGGCCCGAAGGCGTTCGCCGAGAAGCGCCCGCCCAACTGGACGGGTCGCTGACGGCAGCGGGCCTACGGCTCGAGGCGGTACACCCGCGACG
>JBIPLY010000403.1:0-3983 GCA_044369385.1 Acetobacteraceae bacterium
GGTGTGACAGGGTTTTGCACGAAAACTAAGTCAAATGCGGGGCTGACCTGACCGACCTATACATGGCGAACCACTTCGCTACGTGTCCAGTCAGGAGCACCCACTTTGAACACCGCAAACCGAAAGAGGGGCCGCAAGCTGCGCCCCGAGGAACGCCCCGCCCCGCTGCGGGAGGCGATTTGCTACACCCTGCAAGATGCCGCCCGCCTGTCGGGCCTGAGCGTCCCCACGCTGCGCCGGCGGGCTGCCGCCGGTGAACTGCGGTTGTTCCGCAGCGGCGGGCGCCGGCTGGCCGATGGCGCGAGCCTGCGTCGGATGCTGGGCGCCGAATAGAAACCGCCGGGCCAGCATGTGACTGCGAACCCGGCGGCGGTGGCAAAAGGCATTGTTGCACCTGCTTTTTACACCGTCCCGCACTCCGATTCCAGCACATCCGCGCCCGCTCCCATTCTGGAGGAGCGTGCCTTGATCGACGAATATTTCTCCCGCCTGATGCTGCCCCCCGGTGGTACCGCGCGGTTGTATTCCCTCCCCACCGCGGCGGACTGCCGGTGGTGCGTCATGGTGGCCGGCGATCCCGAGCGGGCGCGGCTGGAAAGCCTGCGGCGACCCGGCGGGTTGTCGGCGCTGGTGACGCACGATCCCGGCGGCACCTGGCCGGACCGCAAGGGCGAGGCGCTGGCAATGGCGGTGCTGGTGCGCGGTGGGGCCGTGGGCCTGGCCTTTGCGTCGGTTGCCGATGCGGTGGTCTGCATGCGGCGTCTGGAAGGGGAGGCGTCGTAATGGCCGCCCCGAACATCATTCCGGCTTGCCTGATGCCATATGCCGACGCACCGGCTTGGGTGTGCTGGACTTACATGGGAAAAGAGCGGCGCAAGGTGCCGATGAGCCC
This sequence comes from Acetobacteraceae bacterium, assembly GCA_044369385.1. Taxonomy (GTDB): domain Bacteria; phylum Pseudomonadota; class Alphaproteobacteria; order Acetobacterales; family Acetobacteraceae; genus CAMDGX01. The sequence continues at coordinate 893 of JBIPLY010000403.1, forward strand.
GCGCACGGGCAAGGCAGGCTCTTCGACCGATCCGCGGAGTTGGGGCACGTTGGCCGAGGCGCGCAAGCTGGCAAATGCCCGCGCCTATCGCCACCCCTACGGCGGGATTGGCATTGTTTCCGCCGCCGTGCCGTCGCTGTGCTTCCTCGACCTCGACCGCTGCATTGACCCGGATGGCGTATTGTCCCCCGGCGCCGCGCGGTTGCTTGAGATGTGCGGCGCCGCCTATGCCGAGCGCACGCCGAGCGGTGCCGGACTCCGCATCATTGGCACGGTGGTGACGGTGGGGGCGGGTGTTTCACGCAAGGGCACCACGCCGGACGGACTGGCGGTGGAGATTTACTGCGGGGCAGCCCGGTATCTGACCGTGAGCGGGCTGCGGCTGGCCGATCATCCCGACGCGCTGGCCGATATCTCCGGCGAGGTGGTGGACCTGCTGCGGCTGTTGCCGGGCGGGAACAACCCCCCGGCGGAGGCGGCCGGCGATGAACGCGACGATGCCGAACTGGTGCGGCGAATTGCAACCGGCGAAGGTTTTCACGCGGAACTTTGCGCGATGGCGGCTCGCTGTATCGGGCGGGGCATGTCGGCAGCGGCAACGGTGGGGCTGCTCCGGGGGCTGATGCTGGCGCAGCCCCAGCCGGCCCGCGATGAGCGGTGGCGGGAACGCTTCGAGAGCATCCCCGACCTGGTGCGTTCCGGCGCCGACAAATTCGCGGCACCGCAGGAGCATCGGCGCAGACTGGCCCGGATAGCGGGACGGCGGTTGCGGTGCGGCGATGACCCCGCCGAGGTGCTGGCCGCCGTGTTGGCCGAGGGGCGGACGCTGGGTGTCCCCGAGGATGCGGCCGGCCGGGTGGTGGCATGGGTGGCCGCCCGCGAGGTAGAGCGGCGGGAGCGGCGCCATGGATGACGCAGGGGACGCCTTCGAGAAACTTCGCGCCAGCAATGCCGAGGCTGCCGGGCGCAACCCATTGCCACATGGCTTTCGGGCGACGGCGGAGGGGATTTTCTTCTTTTCCCCAAAACCCGAAGACTCGCCGCTGCTAGTCTGCGGCCCGCTGCGGGTGGTTGCGGCGACACACGACGCGAGCGGGCGGGCGTGGGGTGTATTGCTGGAATGGACCGACCCGAACGGGCTGCGCCACGAATGGGCGATGCCGCGCGCGATGCTGGCCGGCGACGGGGCGGAGGCGCGGGCGCAGCTTTTGGACGGCGGGCTGTTCCTCGCGTCGGGCCGGAACGCGCGGGCAAAACTTGTCGAGTTGCTGACCCGCTGCAACCCGGCGGAGCGGGTGCATGTGGTGCCGCGTATCGGCTGGCATGCTGTGCCCGGCGGGCGCGTGTTCGTGCTGCCTGGCGAAACCATCGGGGACGCCGGAGACTGGCGGGTGACGCTGCAAACCGAGCGGCCGGAAGCAATGCCGCCGCTGGCGCAGTCCGGCACGCTGGGCGACTGGCAACAGGGTGTGGCCGCCGTGGCGGTGGGGAACTCGCGCCTTGCCTTCGCGCTGTGCGCTGCCTTCGCTGCGCCGCTGTTGGGGCTGGTGAATGCCGAGAGCGGCGGCTTTCATTTTCGCGGACCTTCCAGCGTCGGCAAATCGACGGCGCTGCACGCGGCCGGGAGCGTATGGGGCGGCGGCGGGTTGCGCGGCTGGTGCCGAAGCTGGCGCAGCACCGACAACTCGCTAGAGGCGGTGGCGGCGGCGCATTGCGACCTTCTGCTGTGCCTTGATGAAATGGGCGAGGCGGGCGCCGAGACGGTGGCCGCCGCTGCCTACATGCTCGCCAACGGTGCCGGGAAGGGCCGAGCAGGGCGCGATGGCAGCGCGCGGCGTGTGGCCGAGTGGCGATGCCTGTTTCTCTCCACGGGCGAGGAAGGCATTGCCGACCGGCTGGCCGAGGCGAGGGGCGGTCCCAAGCGGGTGCGGGCCGGGCAGGAGGTGCGGGTGCTGGATATCCCCGCCGATACCGGGCGCCACGGGCTGTTTGAAGCGTTGCACGAACACGCTAGGGCGGCGGCGCTGGCCGATGCCGTCAAGGGCGCCGCTGGCCGCTTCTACGGCGCTGCGGGCCATTCGTGGCTGGAACACCTGGCGGCCGACCCCGAGCGGTTCGCAAGCGGCGCCCGGGAAGTGCAAGCGGCGTTCGTGGCCGAGCATGTGCCCGAAGGTGCCGATGGGCAGGTGCGCCGGGCAGCCGCGCGCTTTGGCCTGGTAGCGGCGGCGGGCGAGTTGGCAGCGGCGGCCGGCATCTTGCCATGGCAACCGCGCGAGGCGGAGCGGGCGGCGGCGGCTTGCTTCATGGCTTGGCGCGATGCCCGACAAGGCGGCAACGGCGCTTCCGAAGATGCTGCGGCTGTGGCGGCGGTGCGTCGGTTCATCGCTGCCAATGGCGACGGGCGCTTTCAGGAAGTGGGTGGCGATGACACTGCAAATTCACGCCCGATCTACCAGCGCGCGGGGTGGAAAAAAAGGGATGGGGATGGATGGCTTTACTTGATCCAGCCGGACGTTTGGCGGGGCGAGGTGGTGGCAGGGTTGGACCCGAAAGCGGCGGCGGCGGCGGTCCATCGTGCCGGTTATCTGGTGCCGCAGAACGCTGGCCGGTTGCAGAAATCGGAGCGCGTGGGCGCATCAGAGCCGGTGCGCTGCTACGCGGTTCGCGACACGATCTTGTCGGGCGAGGTGGCGGAATGACCGCCCCGCGCCCGGACCTTTTGGCCGGCTGGCGTGTCGCCCGTGCCGTTCCCAGCGTTGCCAGGGGCGCCGATGCGGTGGCAACGCCCGCGACCCCGCAGGCAACCGCCGATGTTGCCAGCGTTGCCACCGTTGCCAGCGGAAACACGTATGAGTGCGACGAAACCGAGACCCAGCCGAGCGGGCCGCGGGGTTGGGCGCCGCATCCCGGTTCGATCCCTTCAAGCGCGGCGATCCAGGCAGCGGTGGCGACCTGGCCGCGAGACCTACGCGACACATTCGAGGAACGGGCTGCGATCATGGAACACGGCGGCGGCGCAAAGCGGGAGGTGGCCGAACGCGCCGCCTATGCCGATGTGTGGCCGGGGTGGCGCTGATATGGCAATGAAGAT
>JBIPLY010000404.1:0-3982 GCA_044369385.1 Acetobacteraceae bacterium
ACCTGCCGCCGGGGCTTGATCCGCGCGCGATCGGCGCGGCGCTGCGCGCGGCCCATCCCGGCTGCAGCGCCGCCGCGTGCCGTGCCCGCGCCGCGCTGGCCGATCTCGGCGGGCTCGGTGCCGCCAGCGCCGCGGATTTCGCCCGCGGCGACACCGTCACCGTGGACGGCTGGGTGCTGTCGCGCACCGAAGCCTGGCTTTGCGCCACCCTCGCCTGACGGAAGGCCGATCATGCCCGCCACCGAACACGTCGCCCGCACGCCGCGCCACACCAGCTTCTACCTGGCCGAGGGCGACCCCGCCGCGACGCCGATCATCTTCGTGCATGGCTGGCCGGAGCTGTCGATCTCCTGGCGCCACCAGCTTCCCGCCATGGCCGCCCTCGGCCTGCGCGCCATCGCCCCGGACATGCGCGGCTATGGCCGCAGCAGCACCTATGCCACCCATGGCGACTACGCGCTCGAGCACTCCGTGCACGATATGTTGGACCTGCTCGACCATCTTGGCGCGGAGAAGGCCATCTGGGTCGGCCATGACTGGGGCGCTCCGGTGGTGTGGACGCTGGCCAGCCACTTTCCCGAGCGCTGCCATGGCGTGGCCAATCTCTGCGTGCCGTATTACGCAAGCGGCTTCGCACCGAAGAATTTTCTGCCCTATGCCGACCGCACGCTTTACCCCGAGGCGGAGTTCCCCTGGGCGCAATGGGAATACATGGCGTTCTACGAGGAGAACTTTGCCCACGCCCATGCCGGCTTCGAGGCCGATATCGGCAACACGGTGAAAGCCATGTTTCGCAAGGGCAACCCGGCCGCCGCGGGCACGCCCTCGCGCACCGCTCTGGTCCGCAAGGGCCACGGCTGGTTCGGCCCCGCCAACGCCGCCCCCGATGTGCCCCGCGATCCCGACGTGCTGACCGAGGCCGACTGGCACGCCTACACCGCCGCGCTGACCCGCACCGGCTTCTTCGGGCCGGATTCCTGGTACATGAACCACGAAGCCAACGCGGCCTATGCCGGCCTGGCCAAGAGTGCCCGGCTTGCCATGCCGGTTCTCTTCCTGCACGGCGCCTATGACTACACCTGCGAGACCATGACCTCCCGCCTTGCCGATCCCATGCGCGCCGACTGCGCCGACCTCACCGAGGTGGTCGTGCCCTCTGGGCACTGGATGGCCCAGGAGAAGCCCACCATGGTCAATGCCGCGCTGGCAAAGTGGCTGGCGGCGAAGTTGCCGGGGCTTTGGTAGGAAGGAAGTGTCTTTTTTTTGTGAACAAAAAGAAGCAAAAAAACTTTATCCATTTCGCGTCGCCGTTCGAATCTCGCCCAAGCACCGGGAACGTCTGCCTGTCGGCGCCAGCTTGGTCGAAGTCGGCGCCGTCATCACGCGCTGAAGCTCCCCTCCCCCAAAGGCGCCAGGAGGAATACCGTCTCGTTGCCGGCGTGGCCGACCGCCTGAAAGCCCAGTCGCTCGTAAAGCCGGCGTGCCGGGTTGCCGTCCAGGACACTCAGACGAACCGGAAGCCCCGACGTCCTTGCCGTGGCAATCACCGCTTCCACAACCCGCCGGCCAAGCCCCGATCCCTGGTGGGACGGCAAAATCTGTATCTGATGCAGGATCCAGGCGTCCGCCTCCCGGTAGGCCTTCACCATCCCGACGGCCGCGCCATCCAGCATGACGATCCGGATGTCCGCGAACCTGTGGCGCATTCGTTCACCATGCGCGTCGGGCGAGGTGGGCTCGCCCGCGCGGGTCAAATGCTCGGTCATCGTCTGACGCCGCAATGCCAGGAGAAACGCCTCGTCAGCCAATTGGGCGGGGCGCAGCAACGGCGACGACCGCAACACCCGCCCTGACTCAGGCCAGCCCCTACCCGAACACCGCGAACATCTCTTCCATCGCGACGAGCTGGTTGCCCTTCGCCGAGGACGGCACCAGCACCACGCTGCGCACGCCGGCGGCCTGCCATGCCTCGACGCGCCCGCGGACCTGTGCCGCCGTGCCGAACAGGGACACATCGGCCAGCCAGCGGTCGGTCAGCATCCGTGGCACGTCCTCGCGCCGCCCCTCGGTGATCGCGGTCTCGATGTCGACCATCTCCTGCTCGTAGCCGGCCTCCTTCCAGTAGTTGCGGTAGTTCGGCAGGAAGGCATAGGAGGTGAGCGTGCGGCGGTTCACCGCGCGGGCCGCCTCGATATCGTCGCTGATGCAGGTGGGGATCATGTCGGCGATCATGAAGCCGGGGTCGTCGCGCTTGCCCGCCGGCAGGGCTGCCAGCGACGCTTGCATGTGGCTCAGGCAGGCATTGGCGAAGATCATCCCCTGGCTGATCTCGCCGGCCAGCGCCACCATCCGCTTGCGCATCGCCGCCAGGACCACCGGCGCCAGTTCGCCCACCCCCTCCTGCGCGCGGTAGCGTTCGACGAAGCCGCGCGTGTCGCCGAGTGGCTTGCCCGGCACAACCCCCATGCGCACGTGGCTCGGCCCATGCGCGATGCCGATGCCCAGCGAGAACCGGCCGCCGGAGACCTCGTGCATGAACGCGCCGGACGCGGCGAAATCGCTGACCGTGCGCGCATAGATCGGTGCGATGGCGGTGCAGAACGGGATCGTCTTGGTGTGCCAGGCCAGCGCCTCGCACAGCGACATGTTCGCGCCCAGGCTGGGGCAGAACAGCCCGGCATAGCCGCGGCGCTCGATCTCCTGCGCCAGCTCGATCATCCGGCGGCGGCGCCCCGGCACGGCCACAAGGGCAACAGCAGGCTTGGTCGTGTCCATGGCGATTCTCCCGATTTAAGCCAGCCTAGCTTGCCCGGACGCCGGGGGGGAGGGGCAGGGCGGAGCGCGGGGCCGCAAGCCGTTCGTGGCGCCCGGCGGTTTCCGGCCGCGGCTTGCATCGCCGCACGCGTCGCCGGGGGAGATTCTAAAATGACGCAATTATATTGTTGTTAGACAGATCGGGAGTAGCATCGTTGGCCTAGAGTAAGGTGCGTTGTCGCAATTGAAGCAAGGGGACGCCGAAATGACCCGTGCGCCGACCAAGGGAATTTTCCACCTGGCTATGCCCCGTGTTGGGCGCATGCGCCGCGCTGGCATTCGGGGCGCAAGACGCGGCGGCCGTGCCGATCGTGACCAACACGACGCAGATCAACCAGGTGTTCACCGTTTCAAACACCGATCTGCTGCAAACCAACCTCGCCGCCACGACGTCGACCGGCAATTTCCAGCAGGAAAATGCATTCGGTCGGGGCGCGCTGGTCGATGGCGTATATGGAACGCTGGGAAATCAGGGCAATGGCGGCCTTGCGGCGACGGCCGACGGCTCGAACAGCGTGACCTACAAGCTGGGTGGCAGCCTGTTGGGCTATGACATTACCTCGATTGCCACCTATTCCGGCTGGGATCGGGCCCGTGGTGGGCAGTCCTACACCGTCGCCTATTCGACAGTGCTGTCGCCGATGGTCTTCATCGACTTGGCAACCGTGTTCAACAACGCGGCAACCGGGGACAGCAACTTTCGGGTGAATACCCGCGCCGTCATCACTGATTCCACCGGGCTCTTGGCCACGATCGTCGACAGCCTGCGCTTTGCTTTCGGCGGAAACCTGTCGAATGGCTATGCCGGCTACCGCGAGATCGATGTTTTCGGCGCCGCCAACCAGGGCGTTCCGGAACCGGCGTCGATGGCGCTCCTGGGCGCCGGGCTCCTGGCCGCCAGCCTGGCGCGCCGCCGCCGCCGCCGCGGCTGAGTGCGCCCCGCGCCCCCGCTTGCCGCCAGCCGCAGAGCCGGGCACACCATGCGCTCCGCCGTCATGCCCCCGGAGCCCTGCCATGCAATTCGACTTCCTCGCCCATCGCCCGAAAGCGGTGATCGGCATGGTCCATCTCGGCGCCCTGCCTGGCACCGCGCTGCATGACAGCGATGGCGGCATGGCGAAACTGATCGACGCCGCGCTGGCCGATATCGCCGCCCTGCAAGCGGGCG
>JBIPLY010000081.1:0-12452 GCA_044369385.1 Acetobacteraceae bacterium
GCCTGTTGGTGGATTGCGACCTGCGCCGCCCCTCGATCGCCGCCACGCTGGGCATCGCCGCCCAGCCCGGCCTGGGCGCCCTGGTGGCCGGGCAGCGCGCCGCCGACCTGGTGCAGCGCGACGAGGCCAGCGGCATCGACGTGATCACCGCCGTGGCGTTGCGCGACAACGTGCAGAGCATCGTGTCGTCGGAGGCGTTGCGCGCCCTGCTGGCCGATGCGCGCGAGCAGTACGACATCATCGTGCTGGACAGCCCGCCGGTGCTGGCGGTGGTCGACAGCCGGGTGATGTCGCTGATGGCCGATGCCACCGTGATGGTGGTGCGCTGGCGCCGCACGCCGCGGGTGCTGGTGCTGCAGGCGCTGAAGCAGCTTCGGGTGTATGGGGCGCGGGTGGCGGGCGTGGTGATCACCCAGGCCAATCTGCGCTCCCTGGCCGCTTCCGAGGGCAGCCATGCCTATGTCTATCGCAAATACGGCAGCTACTTGCGGTAGCCCCGGCCGGTGGAGCTGACCTCCTTCGGCTACGCCCTGTTGCCGCTCTGCGTGGCCGCGGTGCTGCAACCCACTTGGCAGTTGCAGATCGTGCTGCTGGCCGGTGGCTTCGGGGCAGCGGCGCCGCTGGTGATCGGCGGGCTGGGGCTGCCGCCCGGGGTGATCCCGGCCTCGATGTTCATGGCCTATGTGGCCATGCAGTACCTGCTCGGCGCCCGCTTCCCCGCCGCCCGGCCGGCGATGCGCACGATCGAGCCGGCCCTGCTGATGGCCGCCTATGCGCTGATCACCGCCGTGCTGGTGCCGCGGCTGTTCGCCGGCGCGTTCACCGTCTGGCCGCAGAAGCTGGCCCCGCCCTTCGACCTGCCGGTGCCGATCGGGCCCAGCATGTCCAACGTCACCCAATGCTTCTACCTGCTGACCGACATCGCGCTGCTGGCCGCCGTTGCGCTGCATCTCGGCCGCGCCCGGTTCGATCCCGCCCGGCTGCTGCGCGGCTACCTGATCACCGGGCTGGTGGTGGTGGCGATCAGCTTCTGGCAGGTCGGCGCCAAGCTGGGGGGCATCTGGTTTCCGTCGGCGTTCCTGTACAGCAATCCCGGCTGGGCGATCCTGTCCGGCCAGGCGATCGACTGGGTGCCGCGCATCAACGGCCCCTTCGCGGAGCCGGCGGCGCTGGCCTACTACCTCGCCGGGCAGGTGTTCTGCTGCACCTGGCTGCTGCTGCGCGGCCATCGCGAGCGGCTGGCCTGGGTGGTGCTGCCGGGCGCGCTGGTGGCGCTTTTGCTGTCCACCTCCACCACCGGCTATGCGGTGCTGGGCATGGGCGGGCTGGGGCTGGCGGTCTATGGCGCGACGCGGGCGCCGCGGCGGATGGCGATCCGGATTTTTGCGGTGGCGGCCCCGATCGCGGTGGCGGGGATCGGGGTTGGGCTGGCGATTTCCAGCCTGTCGGACACGATCGAGGCGTCGATCGACCTGATCACGCGGGCCAGCCTGCGCAAGTCCGAGGGCGACTCGTTCCAGATGCGCACGACCATCGATCGCGACAGCCTGGCGGTGGTGATCCCCACGCTGGGGTTCGGGGCGGGCTGGGGCAGCGTGCGGGCCGCGAGCCTGGTGCCGGGGATGCTGGCCAATCTGGGCGTGTTCGGCGCGGCGCTGGCGGTGTGGTTCGTGGTGCGGCTGGTTCGGCTGGTGCGGCGCGCGCGCCGGGTGGCCACGCTGCCGGCGCAGATGCTGGCGCTGGACGGGCTGTCGGCGGCGGTGGCGGGGCATCTGGCCGCGGCGGTGATCTCCGCGCCCTCGCTGAATGCGCCCGACCTTTACGTGCTGTTCGGCGCCCTGATCGCCTGTGCCGCGCGGGTGCATGACGACGCGGCGCGGATGGTGCGGGCGCGCCAGGCGCGGGCGGCGGCATGACCAAGCTGGCGCTGAACGCCCGCTTCCTGGCGCAGGACATCACCGGGGTGCAGCGCTTCTGCCGCGAGACCGCCACCGCCCTGGCGGCCCTGCGCCCGGTTGAGCTGCTGGCCCCGGCGGGGTGGCTGCGCGGGCAGGCCTGGGAGCAGTTTTTTCTCCCGCGACGCGCCGGCGGGCGGGTGCTGCTGAACCTCGGCAACACCGCGCCGCTGGCGGTGGCGCGGCAGGTGGTGGTGATCCACGATGCCGCCACCTTTGCCGTGCCGGAGTCCTATGCGCCGGGGTTTCGCGCCTGGTACCGGCTGCTGCACCGCGCGCTGGCCCGGCGGGGGGCGACGATCGCCACCGTCTCCGGCTTCGCGCGGGGGGAGATCGCGCGGCATCTCGGGCTCGATCCCGCCGCCATCGCTGTCCTGGGCGAGGGCGCGGAACACATGCTGCGCCCGCCGGCCGATCCCGGGCTGCCGGCCCGGCTGGGGCTGGAGCGGCCCTATGTGCTCGCGGTCGGCAGCCCGGCGCCGCACAAGAACCTTGCCGCCCTGTCCGCCACCGCCGCGATGCTCGCTGCGCGCGGCGCCGAGCTGGTGCTGACCGGCGATCTTTCCTCGCCGGTGTTTGCCCGCATTGCGCTGCCCGCCCCCGCCCGCCGGGTTGGGCGTGTGGACGACGCCAGCCTGCGGGCGCTGTACGAGGGCGCCGCCTGCCTGGTGTTTCCCTCCCGCCACGAGGGCTTCGGGCTGCCGGCGGTCGAGGCGATGGCGCTCGGCTGCCCCGTGGTGGCCGCGCGCGCCGGTGCGTTGCCGGAGGTGTGCGCCGGCGCCGCCCTGTTCGCCGACCCGGCCGATCCCTTGGATATCGCCCAGGCCGTCGCCGCCGTGCTGGACGATCCCGCCCTGGCCGCCCGCCTGGCCGCCGCCGGGCGGGTGCGGGCCGCCGGCTTCACCTGGGCCGCCACCGCCGCGCGGTTGTCCGGCCTTGTCGATGCGGTGGCGCGGGGCGACAAGGGGCCATGAAAGTTGCCGTGGTGCATGACTGGCTCCAGACCCAGGCCGGCGCCGAGCAGGTGCTGGAACAGATCCTGCTGGCCTATCCCCAGGCGGAGCTGCACGCCGTGGTCGATTTCCTGCCGCAGGGCGAGCGCGGCTTCCTGCATGGCCATGCCGTGCGCACCAGCTTCATCCAGCGGCTGCCGTTCGCGCGGCGGCTGTTTCGCCAATACCTCACCCTGCTGCCGCTGGCGGTCGAGCAGTTCGACCTGTCGGGCTACGACCTGGTGATCTCCAACAGCCACGCCATCGCCAAGGGCGTGCTGACCGGGCCGGATACGCTGCATGTCAGCTACGTGCACTCGCCGATGCGCTATGCCTGGGACCTGCAGCACCAGTATCTGCGCGAATCCGGGCTGGATCGGGGGCTGCGCGGGCTTTACGCGCGGGCGCTGCTGGCGCGGCTGCGGCGCTGGGATATCTCCACCGCCGGGCGGCCGGATCTGCTGCTGACCAATTCGGCCTATGTCGCGCGGCGCATCCGCAAGGTGTGGCGGCGCGAGGCGCAGGTGATCCCGCCGCCGGTGGATGTCGAGGTGTTCACGCCTGGGCCGGCGCCGCGCGGGGAGGCCTATCTCGTCGCCTCGCGGCAGGTGGCCTACAAACGCATCGACCTGATCGCCGCGGCCTTTGCCGCCATGCCGGCGCGCCGGCTGCTGATCGTGGGCGAGGGTCCGGCGCATGGGCGCATCCGCGCGGCGGCCGCCGGGGCGCCGAACATCGAATTCCGCCCCGCGGTGCCGCGCGACGAGCTGGTGGCGCTGATGCGCGCCGCGCGCGGCTTCGTCTTCGCCGGCGAGGAGGATTTCGGCATCGTGCTGGCCGAGGCGCTGGCCTGCGGCACGCCGGTGATCGCCTTCGGCCGCGGCGGGGCGCGCGAGATCGTGGCCGAGGGGCAGACCGGGCTGTTCTTCGCCGAGCAGAGCCCGGCGGCGATCATCGACGCGGTGGCCCGGTTCGAGGCCGCGGCCGGGGGGTTCAGCGCCGCGGCCTGCCGCCAGGCCGCGCTGCGCTTCGCCCCGGCCATGTTTCGCGCCGAACTCCGGCGCGCCGTGGCCCGCGCCGCCGGGTGAGCCGGAAACGCTTGTTTGGCAAGGGTTTGGCGCACACGCCGCGCGCTGTCGGCATTCTTTACAGCCTGCTTGCAACGCTGCTCCCGCCCGGCATCGCGCCGCGGGTGGCAGGGCGGATGGTTTGAATTCTATTTCAATGGGTTACTTGGATTTCGGACGCGTCCTGGCCGATCGCGCCCGGCCCTGTGGCCCGCCCCGGGGCGAGTCAGCAAACTTTACAACCGGGCCGGCCGGGCACGCGCGGCATCGCGCTTTCCCGTTGAATTCACGTTGGATTTTTCTCTGGCACGCGGCTTGCTATGATGTCATCGATTTGATCCATGCAGGAGACCTACCGTGTCCATCTTCAACAAGCTTGCAGTCGCCGCCCTGGTCGGCACTGTCGCCACCGCCGGCCTGACCAGCACCGCCAATGCCCTGCCGCAGTTCTATGACTCCGCCTGTTCCGTGATCCCGCTGCAGGCAACCGACCTCAGCGATGTCGGCACCGTTTGCGACATGCACGACACGACCGCGATTCCTTTTGCGCTGACCAACATGGTCATCACCGTGACCGGCCAGATCGGCGGCACGCTGGATCTGACCAACAACGCCGGCAGCTCGGCGCTGATCAATGCCGGCGTGCCGGTGGACTTCTTCATGTCGACCGTGCCGACCGGCTTCACGTTCGGGCTGTTCAGCGGCTCCTTCTCGACCGGCCCGTTCGTGATTGGCGCCGGCGCGACGGTCAACCTGAACACCATCGCCGCGACCCCGGCGCAGGTGGTCGGGATCACCGGCCCCGGCAACCTGGCGCTGTATGAGGCCCCCGGTGGCGGCGTCTTCGGCATGGGCGTTTCCACGCTTGTCGGCATCTCGCTGACCGGCGGCGGCGGCAACATCGCCATCGACCAGGAGACCCTCGCCGGCATGACCGCCTCGGTCCGTTACTTCTACGACGACGGCACCGTGGCTTCGCCGGAGCCCGCTTCGATGGCCATCCTCGGCGCTGGTCTGGCCGGCATCGGCCTGCTGCGTCGCCGCCGCAGCGTCTGATCCTGGCGGTATAGCCGCCAAGTCTCCTGCGACATCTGAGGCGAAGAAGCGCGGCGACCAAAAGGTCGCCGCGCATTTTCGCGTTCGACGGCCGCCCGCCGGCGCCTCACTCCGCCGCGCGCTTCTCCCGCGCCAGCATCTCGCGCTTGCGCGGCACGCCCCAGCGATAGCCGGTCAGGTCGCCGGTGCTGCCCACCACCCGGTGGCACGGCACGGCCAGGGACACCGGATTGGTGGCACAGGACCGCGCCACTGCCCGCGCCGCGGTCGGCGCGCCGATCATCGCCGCCAGCTCGCCATAGGTTCGCGTCTGCCCCGGCGGAATCCGCCGCAGCGCCTCCCACACCCGCACCTGGAACGCCGTGCCGCGCAGATCCAGCGGCAGCGCCAGCGCCTCGCGCGGCTCCGCGATGAAGCCCAGCACGGTATCCAGCGTGTCGCGCAGCCCGGCATCGTCCACCACCACATCGGCCCGCGGAAAGCGCCGGCGGAGATCGCCCAGCAGCGCTTCGTCGGGCTCGGCGAAACCGAGAAAGCACACGCCCGCCGCCGTGGCACCGACCAGCAGCCGGCCGAACGGGCAATCGGCGAAGGCGGCCCGGATCACCTCCCCCGCGCCGCCGCGCCGTGCCGCCCCCGGCGTCATGCCCAGCAGCCCGGCGGTATCCGCATACACCCGTGATTCGGAGCCGAATCCGGCATCCTGGATGGCATCGGCCACCCGCGCGCCGCCGCTCAGCGCCGCCTGAAGCCGTCGTGCGCGCACCCCTTCGGCGTAGCTGCGCGGCGTCACCCCGGTGTGGTCGCGGAACATGCGCAGGAAGTGGAACGGCGAATACCCGGCCCGCCGCGCCAGCGCCTCCAGCGAGGGGATCCGCTCCTCCGCCTCGATCGCGGCGCAGGCATCGGTCACCGCGGCGCGCGCGATCGCGGCGCGCTCGCCCTTCGGGTCGCAACGCCGGCAGGCGCGGAAGCCCGCCGCCTCGGCCGCCGGGACATCGGCGAAGAAGCGCACATTCTCCCGCCGCGGCCGAGGCGAGGGGCAGCCCGGCCGGCAGAAGATGCCCATCGTGGTCACCGCATACAGGAACTCCGCCGCCTGTCGCCGCGCCACCAGGTCCCATCGCATGTCGTCCTGGCTGCTCATCGCCCGCGCTCCTGCCCGTGTCATGCCCGCATCCTGCCCGCGCGCAACCCTGCCCGCCATCCGCGGCTTGCGGCGACTATGGCTGTTGTCCCGGCCACGACGCGACCTGTATTGCTGCCACCCAACGCCCGTTTTCGGGCGATGCCAGCGTCACCGCCTGCACCGGAGTGCTCGATGCGCCCAGCCCTTGCCGCCCTGTTCGCCCTCGGCCTGACCCAATGCGCGCCGCCCACCCCGGCGCCGCCCGCCGAACCGCCGGTGGTGGCGGAAGAGGCGGTGCCCAATGCGCAGCACTGCGCCCGGCCGGCGGAGAAGCAGGCCTTCCAGGTCGCCGCACTGAAAAGCCGGCTGATGGTGACCGCGCTGGCCTGCGACTCCAGCGAGAAATACAACGCCTTCATCACCGCCAACCGGCCCGCGCTGTTGCCGGAGGAAAGGGCGCTCAGCGGCTATTTCGCCCGGAACTACGGCCGCCGCGCCCAGACCGAGCATGACGAGTACATCACCAACCTGGCCAACGCCCAGTCCCGCCGGCGGATCATCGACAACTACCGCTTCTGCCGCGACGGGCAGCAGCTTTACGCCGATGTGGCGGCGATGAAGTCCCCGGCGGAGATCCCGGCCCTGGCGGCCAGCCGCACCATCTCGCAGCCCTTCAACGTCACGGAATGCCCGGCCGCCCCGGCCGCCGCGCCGCGCCCGGCCGCCCGCCCGCCTGCCCGGCGCTGATCCGCGCCACGCGACAACGCCCACGCGACAACGCCGGCAAGCCCCAGGGCCTGCCGGCGTTTTTCGTTGTGCGGCGCGCGGGCAACAAAAAACCGGCCCCCGCGAAGGGGCCGGCTGTTCGTTGCCGTGAAGCGCGCCTGAATTACTTCAGGACGATTTCCACGCGGCGGTTCTGCGGCTCGCGGGTGTTGGCGGCGGTGGCCACCAGCGGACGCGTGTCGCCGAAGGCGGTGATGTCGATCGCGTTGCGGGCCACGCCGAGGCGGACCAGCTCGGCGGCGACAGCCTGCGCGCGGCGCATCGACAGCGCCTGGTTGTACTGGGCGGTGCCGGTGCGGTCGGCATGGCCGCCCACTTCGATCTTCGTGGTGGCGACGCGGGTCGAAGCCTGCGCGGCGTCGGCGATGATCTGGCGGGCGCGCGGAGTCAGGTCAGCCTTGTCCCAGTCGAAGAACACCAGGTAGGTGCGGGCCGGGGCCGGGGCCGGAACCGCGGCCGGAGCGGCCACCGGGGCCGGGGCGGCACCGAAGGCATAGCGCAGGCCGATCAGGCCGGACACGTTCATCTGCGGGTCGGTCGAGACGCCGTTGCTGTAGCGCACCTTCTCGATCGTGCTCATCACGCGCGCCTCGGCGGTCACGGCCAGGCCGGGAACATCGGCGATCGGGAAGGCAGCGCCGAGGATGCCCTGGGCGGCCCAGGCGCCACGCGCGGTGTTGCGGAAGCCAGTGCCGCGCATGTCGCCCCACTGGTAGCCGACACCGGCACCAACGTACGGGGTGAAGCCCATGCCGGCATCGAAGTCGAACAGCGCGTTCACCATCGGACCGTAGCTGGTGTTGTGCGACTTGGCGGCGCCGGCCTTCAGCCCCTGATAGCGGTAGTTGCCCTCGAGCTCGACGCGCAGGCCGTTGCCGAAGGCATAGCCGATGCTGCCCAGGCCAACCACGCCCACGCCGTCGGACTTCAGCGACACATTGCCGGGATTGGCCTTGGTCTCCGACATCCAGTTCACGCCGCCACCGGCACCGATATAAACGCCTTCCAGGGCCTGGGCCTGCACCGCGGGAGCGGCCAGAACCGGGGCGGCCACCACGGCGGCGGCCATCAGCGCATTGCGCAAGTTCATTTGTGTCATCTCCTTGTTTTGCCCGACCGCTTCCGGGCAGGCCAAGTAACAGCATGGTTCCGCAGGTAGGATTGCCGAACCTCGAACTGCTGTTTAGCGCTCGCGGCCGCGCCGGACCAGCCCTGAAGCATGCACCGGCCGGAAGCGGCGCGTTTCCGGCGTCAACGTTGCCAAAATGCCACAGTATGTGGCGGCATTGCGACTTCCCCGCCGGATCGGAGCCAGCAGGCCGGGCGGAAGAGAGCGGGAGTCGAACCCACCCGGGACCGCGTGGCGGCCCCAACCGGCTTTGAAGGCCGGGCGACCCACCGGGGCCGATTCTCTTCCGCGGACCAGCATACACGGCACACGCGGCCGTGCTACAGCGCTGTCCATGAGCGCGATCCCGACCCTGATGACGCCCCGCCTGACCCTGCGTGCGCTGCGCGCCGACGATCTGGACGCCTTCGCGGCGATGCAGGCCAATCCCGAGGTGATGAAGACGCTGGGCACCGGCGTGGTCCGCAGCCGGGCGGAGACCTGGGACGGGATGGCGCGGATGCTCGGCCAATGGGCGCTGCGCGGCTACGGCATGTTCGCGGTCACCGAGAACCAAACCGGCCGCTTCATCGGCCGCGCCGGCATCCTGCATCCCTATGAATGGGAAGAGCCGGAGCTGGCCTATGGCCTGGACCAGCCGTACTGGGGCCGCGGCTACGCCACCGAGGCGGCGGTGATCCTGCATCGCTGGGCCTTCCTGCAGAAGCACCTGACGAACCTGGTCAGCTACGTGGTGCCGTCGAACACCGCCTCGCGCAACGTGCTGGAGAAGCTCGGCGCCGAGCTGACCGGGCGGATGCTGCTGATGGGCACGGTGGAGGCCGAGCGCTGGCAGCACCGCACGCCGACCTAGAGCGAAAGCCGACCTGATAGGCGGCCGGCCTCCGCTCTAGCTCTTTGTTCAAGAACGCAAATCTTCCGACCGGATGATTCCATCCGGTCGGATATTGCTCTAGTCCACGGCGATATCCAGCCAGCCGAACGGGGTGACCGTGGCGGTGTCGCGGGCGCGCAGCAGGATGGTGGTGGTGGGCGATTCGACCACGGCGGGGCCGGCGACGGACTGGCCCGGAGCGAGGGATTCGAGGTCGTAAACCGGCACCTCATGCCAGGCACCGAGATGGATGCGCCGCGTGGTGCGCGGGCCGGCGGCGGGGCGCGGGGCCAGGCGCGGCTCCTGCGGCAGGGCCGGCAGGGCGCCGACGATGGCGGCGCGGGCGTTGACCAGGACGGCTTCCTGCTCCGGCATGGCATAGGTGTAGAGGGCCGCGTGCC
The DNA here is from genome assembly GCA_044369385.1 of Acetobacteraceae bacterium. Classification (GTDB taxonomy): domain Bacteria; phylum Pseudomonadota; class Alphaproteobacteria; order Acetobacterales; family Acetobacteraceae; genus CAMDGX01. Next base: position 9,390 of record JBIPLY010000081.1, read on the forward strand.
GGGCGTGGAAGGCATCCGCCAGGGCGCGGGGCAGGTCGGCGGCGGCCATGTCGATCCCGTCGAGCGGGACGGCGATCTCGAAGATCTGCTCGCCATAGCGCATGTCCGCGGCGCGATGGATGCGCCGCGGCCCCTCGTGCCGGGCGGAGGTCAGGCGGGCCTGGCCCTCGGCCTCCATCTCCGCCCAGATCGCCCGCAGCCCGGCGGCGTCCAGGCGGGAGGTGTCGCCGATATGGGTGCGCGCGATCTCGTAGCGGATGTCCGATGCCAGCATCCCCCAGGCCGACAGCACCGAGGCCAGGCGCGGCACGATCACCCGCTTCAGGTCAAGCTGGCGCGCCACGTCGGTGACATGCAGCGCCGCGGCCCCGCCGAAGGACAGGATGGCGAAACGGCGGGGATCGACGCCGCGGCGCACGGAGACCAGGCGGATGCCCTCGGCCATGCGGGTGTTGATGATGCGGTGGATGCCCTCGGCCGCGGCCATGCGATCGACGCCGAGTTTTTGCGCGACCGCGTCGATGGCGGCTTCGGCGGCGGCGAGGTCCAGGCGGGCGCGGCCGCCCAGGAAGTTGGCGGGATCGAGATAGCCGAGCACGAGATTGGAGTCGGTGACGGTGGCCAGGGTTCCGCCGCGGCCGTAACAGGCCGGGCCCGGCATGGCGCCGGCGGATTCCGGCCCGACATGCAGCACGCCGCCGGCATCGACGCGCGCGATCGAGCCGCCGCCGGCGCCGATGCTGGCGATGTCCAGCGATTGCAGCGCCACGCGCTGCCCGGCCAGCCGCCGGTCCGACGCGATCGCGGCCGTGCCGCCGACCACCAGGGAGATATCCGTCGAGGTGCCGCCCATGTCGAAGGGGATCAGGTCGCCATGGCCCAGCAGGGTGGCGGCATGGCAGGAGCCGGCCACCCCGCCGGCGGGGCCGGACAGCACGGCGCCGGCCGCGAGCGCCACGGCGTCGGCGATGGTGGCCACGCCGCCATGGGACTGGATGATCAGCGTCGGGCCGCCATAGCCGGCGTCGCGCAGCCGGTCGTCGAGCCGGGTGAGGTAGCGTTGCAGGGCCGGGCCGACATAGGCGTTGACCACCGTGGTGCAGACCCGGTCGTATTCCTTGATCTGCGGCAGCACGTCCGACGACAGGCAGACATAGACGCCGGGCAGGGCGGCGCGCACGGCGTCGGCCATGGCGCGCTCATGCGAGGCATCGCGCCAGGCGTGCAGGGTGCAGATGGCCACCGCCTCCACCGCCTCGGCGCGCAGGGTTTCGATGGCGGCGGCCAGCGAGGCATGGTCCAGCGGGATCTCGATGCGCCCGTCCGGCCGGATGCGCTCGCGCACGCCCAGGCGCAGATGGCGCGGCACCAGCGGCACCGGCGGCGGTTGGCGCAGGTTGTAGCGGTCGTCCTTCAGCCCCTCGCGCATCTCCAGGACGTCGCGATGCCCCTCGGTGGTCAGCAGGCCGACGCGGGCGCCCTTTTGCTCCAAGAGCGCATTGGTGGCGACGGTCGTGCCGTGAACGATGCGCCGCGCGCCCGCCAGCATGGCGCCGCGCGTGGTTCCGAGTGCCTCGGCCAGCCGCTCCAGCCCCTCCATCACGCCGACGGACTGGTCCGCGGGGGTGGAGGAGGACTTGGCCAGGGTGACCAGGCCGGCTTCGTCCACCGCCACCAGGTCGGTGAAGGTGCCGCCGACATCGATGCCGATCGCGTACATCACGCGCCCTCCAAGCCTGCGACCGCGCGGCGGTCGGCCGTCACGAATCCCGCACGCCGATCGGCCGTGCGATCCTCCGCGGTGCGCTCGGCCGGGGTGCCCCAGCCGCCGCCGCCGCCGGAATTCGCGTGCAGCACGTCGCCCGGCCGGATGACCACGCCGACCTCCTTGGTCTTCAGCTTGCGATCGGGCCGGCCGGCGGAGGACAGCCAGTAGTCGTGCGGCCGGCCGTCCTGGCCGCCATTCATGCCGCAGGCGCCGTATTTGATGCCGTCGCCGGCGGTGTTGCCCACGGCCGGGGTCGCCGTTTCGATCGCCAGCTCCAGCTCCCCGCCCGGCCCGCCGCGGAATTTCCCCGCGCCGCCGCTGTCGGGGCGGAATTCGTGGCGGCGGAAGAACAGCGGGAAGCGCACCTCATGCACCTCGATGCTGCCGAACTTGATGCCGCCGGCGGCCTGCCATTCGCCGGCACCCGGCCAGCCATCGCCGGCCACGCTGCCGCCGCCGCCGGGGCGGGACTGGAACAGGTGCCAGATGAACGGCTTCTCGGTGCGCGGGTCGGTGCCCTGGATGGCGATGCGGAAGCGGCGGCCCCAGCCGGCCATGGCGCGGGCGGGGGCGGCCGGCGCCAGCGCCTTGATGATCGCCTCCATGATCTCCTGGCCGCAATGGTTGGTGCACAGCGTCACCGGGGCGCCCTCGCGCGGCCAGACGATGGTGCCTTCCTTCAGCTTCACGGTCAGCGGACGGAAGGCGCCGTCGTTCTTCGGGATGTCGGGGTCGATCAGGTAGGACAGCGCGACGACCACGGCGGAATGGGTGTTGGCGTAGGACGAATTGATGAAGCCGATGACCTGCTCGTGGCTGTCGGTCAGGTCGATCTCCAGGTCGCTGCCGGATTTTTTTACCCGGGCGTGGATGCGGATGTCGGTGAATTTGTGGCCGTCATCGTCCAGGAACGCCTCGCCCTCATAGGTGCCGTCGGGCCATTCGGCGATGATCGCGCGCACCTGGCGTTCGGCGCCGTCCAGCACCGCTTCCACCCCGGCATGGGTGGTCGCGGAGCCGAACTCGGCCAGCAGCTCGGCCAGGCGGCGTTCACCGACGCGCGCGGAGCCGATCATGGCGGCCAGGTCGCCGCGGAAGTCGCGGGGGTGGCGCACGTTCAGCACGATCATCTCGTAGACATCCTCGCGCCGCACGCCCTGGTCGTAGAGGCGCAGCGGCGGGATGCGGATGCCTTCCTGGAAGATCTCGGTGGCGCCGGCATTGTAGGCGCCGTGGGTGGCGCCGCCGATGTCGGACTGGTGGGAGCGGTTGATCGACCAGAACACGAAGCGGTC
>JBIPLY010000405.1:0-3968 GCA_044369385.1 Acetobacteraceae bacterium
GCTGGCCGAAGGCACCACCGTGATCGAGACCATCGACGCCGACCTCACCCTCGAAGGCCTGCGCCTGCTCGCCGCCCGAAACCCGGCGCCCACCCTTTCCCGCGATCGCGCACGCCTGCCCGAAAGGGACTGAATCCAAGCCAGGGAGTGATTGAGGTCCAGGGGCTCGGCTCTTGATGATTGAGGTCCAGGGGCTCGGCCCCTGATGATTGAGGTCCAGGGGCTCGGCCCCTGGCGGGTCTGGGCGGAGCCCAGCCCTGCTTCACGTCGCGGGCGCGGCTGCGCGCCAACGATCTTCTCGCGCATACCCGCCCGGCGTTGACTTTTCATCCCCGTGCGCGCCACTACATCCTGAACGGCGACCTTTCCGCCGCACCCCTATTTCCCGCCGCTGCCGGCCGTCCTTTCCCTGACGCCTGGCACCGGCGCTTTTTGGTCCCGCATGGGACGATGGCTCAACCGGATAGACAAGGCGAAGCATGGACGCAGAAACCGCTGACCTGGCCTTCCTGCCTTTGGGCGGGACGGGCGAGATTGGAATGAACCTCAACCTCTATCGCTGCGCCGGCAAGTGGCTGGCGGTCGATTGCGGCATGGGCTTCGGCGGCGCCGAAAACCCCGAGGTCGAGATCATGGTCCCCGACCCCACCTACATCGCCGAGCGGCGCGATCGCCTGGTCGGCCTGGTCATCACCCACGCGCATGAGGATCATATCGGCGCCGTCGCCTGGCTCTGGCCGCAACTGCGCTGCCCGATCTACGCCACCCCGTTCGCCGCCACCGTCCTGCGCCGCAAGCTGGGCGAGGCGCGGCTGGCCGATGCCGCCAAGATCACCGTCATCCAGCCTGGCGGCCGCTTCCGCCTCGGCCCCTTCGACCTGCAATTCATCGAGATGGCCCATTCCACCCCGCAATCGCAGGCGCTGGCCATCCGCACCCCGGCCGGCCTGATCCTGCACACCGGCGACTGGAAGCTTGACCCCGATCCGCTGGTCGGCCCGCGCACCGACGAAGCCGCCCTGCGCGCCCTGGGCGACGAAGGCGTGCTCGCCATGGTCTGCGACTCCACGAACGCCATGGTCGACGGTCACTCCGGATCCGAAGGCGAGGTCCGGAAAAACCTGACCGAGCTGATCGCCGGGCTGAAGGGCAGGGTGGTTGTCACCTGCTTCGCCAGCAACGTCGCCCGCGTCGAATCGGTGGCAATCGCCGCCCGCGCCGCCGGCCGTTCGGTGGCGCTGGTCGGCCGCTCGCTGCGCAACCTCGATGCCGCCGCCCGCGAATGCGGCTATCTCAAGGGCATCGCCCCCTTCCTCACCGAAGACGACGTCAACGACGTCGATGACGACCGCCTGCTGATCCTCATCACCGGCAGCCAGGGCGAGGCGCGCAGCGCCCTGTCCCGCGTCGCGCAAGACACCCACCCCCGCCTCGAACTCGGCGAGGGCGACACGGTGATCTATTCCAGCCGCATGATCCCCGGCAACGAGCGCGCCATCGGCACGGTTCAGGACAATCTGGTCCGCCGCGGCGTGCGCGTCATCACGGACTCGGAGCATCACGTCCACGTCTCCGGCCACCCCTGCCGCGACGAGCTGAAGCGCATGTACGAGCTGGTCCGCCCGCGTTACAGCGTGCCGGTCCACGGCGAATGGCGCCACCTCTCGGCGCATGCCGCACTGGCGCATGAGATCGGCATCACTGCGATCATGATGGAAGACGGCGACATCCTCGCTTTGGCCCCCGGCCGCCCCGAGGTGGTCGATAGCGCCCCGGTCGGCCGCCTGGCCATCGACGGCAACCGCCTGGTCCCGCTCCAGGGCGGGGTGATGGGCGCGCGTCGGCGCATGCTGTACAACGGCGTGGCGATCGCCTCGCTTGCGGTCGACGAGTCGGGAAAGGTCCGCGGCGTCCCGCGCCTGTCCGCCCCCGGCCTGTTCGATGCCGAGGACCCGGAGAACGACCGCATCGCCGCCGAGTTGACCCACGCCATCGCCGACCTGCCCATCGCGCTGCGCCGCGACGACGCCTCGCTGGCCGAGGCCGCCCGCGCCGCCCTGCGCAAGTCCTTCGGCCGCCGCCTGCAGAAGCGCCCGCTGGTCGACGTCCACCTGCTCAGGGTCTGATCCCATGCATTGGCTGACCGCCCTGGCGATCTACTTCGTCGTCTGGTGGATCGTGCTGTTCGCCGTCCTGCCATGGGGCACCCGCCCCGTGGCGGAAGCCGATTCGCAAACCGGCTGGCGCGGCGCGCCCGAGGCCCCGGGCCTGGGCAAGAAGATGCTCGCCACCAGCGTCGTCGCGGCGGTGGTTTGGGGCGTGATCTTCTGGGCGGTGACCACCGACCTGCTCAGCTTTCGCGACGGCATCCTGTCGATGCCCGGTCTTTAGGCATTTGCCTGGGCTGTCGACCAAAAACGCGCCATTTCTCGCCTGAATGGCGAAAAAACAGTCGTTCCGGCGCGAATTTTCCGTAGACCGAGGGGGGCTGAAAAGCCATCATCACGGCGAGGGAGAGGCCTTGCCTCTTCCTGCCGTGTGACTGGCGTTTCCTCCCCAAACTTGGCCCGCTGCGCTGCCATGCGCGCGGGCCACTTTTTGTTTACCAATTTGTTGCCAATGAGTCACGCGCTTTCGTGCGGCCAACGCCGGTTGCGCGACATTTTTATGCGCGAAATCGGTTGTGCAGCGCACAATATTTCGCGGAACCCCGAAGCTGGCCACCGGAAGGCAGCCGGGCTACTCTGACCGACCACCGATCACGGATACGCCCCCCGATGCGCCTGTCCCGCAGCTTCGTCCCCACGCTCAAGGAAACCCCGGCCGAGGCCCAGATCGCCTCGCACCGCCTGATGCTGCGCGCGGGCCTGGTGCGCCAGACCGCCGCCGGCATCTACGCCTGGCTCCCCGCCGGGCTACGCGTGCTGCGAAACATCGAACAGATCGTGCGCGAGGAACAGGACGCCTCCGGGGCGCAGGAAGTCCTGATGCCCACCCTGCAATCCGCCGATCTCTGGCGCCAATCCGGCCGCTACGACGGCTACGGCCAGGAAATGCTGCGCTTCAAGGATCGCCACGACCGCGAAATGCTCTACGGCCCGACCAACGAGGAGATGATCACCGACATCTTCCGCAGTGGCGTCAAGAGCTACCGCGACGTGCCGCAGAACCTGTACCACATCCAGTGGAAGTTCCGCGACGAGGTCCGCCCCCGCTTCGGCGTCATGCGCGGCCGCGAATTCCTCATGAAGGACGCCTATTCCTTCGATCTCGACCACGCCGGCGCGGTGGTCGCCTACCGCAAGATGATGCTCGCCTACATGCGCACCTTCCAGCGCCTCGGCGTCCAGGCGATCCCGATGGCCGCGGACACCGGCCCGATCGGCGGCGACCTCAGCCACGAGTTCATCATCCTGGCCCCCACCGGCGAATCGCAGGTCTATTTCGACGCCGCCTTCGAAACCATCGACGTCTCCACCGCCCGCTACAGCTTCGGCTCCGAGCAGGACCTCGCCGATTTCTACACCACCATGACCACCCCCTACGCCGCCACCGACGAAAAGCACGACGAAGTCGCCTGGGCCAACGTCGCCAACAAGCGCGAGGGCCGCGGCATCGAAGTCGGCCACATCTTCTATTTCGGCACCAAATACGCCGAGCCCATGGGCCTCAAGCTCGCCGGCCCCGACGGCACCATGATCACCCCGCACATGGGCAGCTACGGCATCGGCGTCTCCCGTCTCGTCGGCGCCCTGATCGAGGCCCATCACGACGACGCCGGCATCATCTGGCCCGATTCCGTCGCCCCCTGGCGCGCCGCCATCCTCAACCTCAAGCCCGGCGACCCCGCCTGCGACGCGCTCTGCGAGGAAGCCTATGCCGGTCTTGCCGGCAACGCCCTGCTCGATGACCGCCCCGACCGCGCCGGCGCCAAGTTCGCCGACGCCGACCTGATGGGCCACCCCTGG
>JBIPLY010000406.1:0-3956 GCA_044369385.1 Acetobacteraceae bacterium
GAGGGGCTGGAGCTGGCGGTGCTGGCGCGCAGCCTGGCGGCGGCCGGGCTGGTGGAGCCGGAGGGGGCGGGCGCGGAGATGGCGGGGACGGCGCTGCCGATGACCCTCGGCCCCGCGCTGCGCGCCACGCTGCGCGAGGGCGGGGCGGTGGCGCAGCTTTTCGCCAATGTCGCCGGCCTGGTCGGCAGCGTGCGCGACCGGCTGACGGTGGACATGCACGCCACCATCACCCAGGCGCTGCGCGCGGCGCGCGAGGAGGCGGGCCAGGCGGCGCGGCAGGACGACCTGGACCGGCTGGGCCATGCCATGGCGGGGCTGGCGCGGCTGTCCACCGGGATGGCCGGGCTGGCGGCGGAGAACATGGTGCGCGGCGGCGGTTGGCTGTTCCTGGACCTCGGCCGGCGGCTGGAGCGGGCGCATGCGGTGACCACGGAGGTGGGCTTCGCGATCGACCAGCCGGCGGCGCGGATCGATCCGGGGCTGCGCCTGGCGCTGGAATTGTGCGACAGCGCGATCACCTATCGCAGCCGCTATTTCAACGTGGTGCAGGCCGCCCCGGTGCTCGACCTGGTGCTGGCCGATCAGGGCAACCCGCGCGGCCTGGCGTTCCAGTTGGTCGCCATGCACGAGGCGCTGGACGGGCTGGACGACCAGGACGGCGATGTGGTGCGCGAGCGGCTGGCGCGCACCGCGGCCGGGCTGCTGGCGGAGGTGGAGTCGCTGGTGGCCGATGTGCTGGCAGCGCCCGACCAGGCGGCGGCGGCGAGTGCGGCGGCCCCCTGGCTGGCGGCGGTGGCCGAGGAGATGGCCGCACTGTCGGACCGGATCACCCGGCGCTATTTCGCGCTGCTGCCGGAGACCCAGACGCTCGGCGTCTCGGCCGAGCGGGCCGCCTGATGCGCTATCGGGTGCAGCACGTGACCAGCTATGCCTATGCCCAGCAGGTCGATCTGGGCCGGCATATGCTGCACCTGACGCCGCGCGCCCTGCCGTGGCAGCGCGTGGTGAGTGCGGGGCTGCGCGCCGATCCGCTGCCGACGCGGCGCGATGACGGGGTGGATCATTTCGGCAATGCGGTGACCTGGATGGCGCTGGACCAGCCGCACGCCGCGTTTCGCCTGACGCTGGAGGCGGTGGTGGAGGTGGCGTTTCCGGCCCCGCCGCCGGCCGGGATGACCCCGGCCTGGGAGCAGGTGGCCGCGATCGCCCTGGAGGGCGGGGCGGCGGGGTGGGAGGCGGCGGAGTTCGCCTTCGGCAGCCCGCTGGCGCCGGCCGATGCCGGGGCGGGGGCCTATGCGGCGGCGAGTTTTCCGCCGGGGCGGCCGGTTTTGGCGGGTTTGCTGGACCTGATGGGGCGCATCCGGCGGGAGTTTGCGTTCAAGCCGGGGGTGACGACGATCAGCACCCCGGTGGCCCGCGTGCTGGCGCAGCGGGCGGGGGTTTGCCAGGATTTCACCCATCTGATGATTGCCGGGCTGCGGGCGCTGGGGCTCCCGGCGCGGTATGTGTCGGGCTATCTGCGGACCCGGCCGCCGCCGGGGCAAGCGGTGCGGCAGGGGGCGGACCAGTCGCATGCCTGGGTGGGGGCGTGGCTGGGGCCGGAGCATGGCTGGGTGGATCTGGACCCGACCAATGATCTCGTCGTGTTTGACGAGCATGTGGTGCTGGCGTGGGGGCGGGACTATGGCGATATCTCGCCGGTGCGGGGGATTATTCTTGGCGGGGGGAGCCATTCGCTGATCGTGGCGGTGGATCTGGCGCCGGTTTGAGGGATGGGAAGCAGGTCAACGCGGCGGCTTCGGCAGCACGTAGATATCCTGCTCAGCGGGAATGCGGATCAGCCGCGAGTTGTCGGCTTTAAAGCTGTCTAGTTCGAAGAGCGCGTGATGCTGGTCAAGGTTCAGCACGACTGACACGGATATGCCGTCGGCATCGGCGTACGCGGCCTCGGCTAGTTCCAGGCCGAGGCAGCGTGAGTATGGTTCGACGGCGGCGAATAAGAGACTGCCCATCCCACCATCATCCATGTCCGTGACCAGCAGGTCGTCCAGCTGACGGACAAGCGGCGGTCCGGTTGCGTCATCGCGGAGCATTGTTGTGATCAGTCGTTTCTCGTCTTCTGTCAGGTGGCGCGGACGGGGCATCGAAACCTCCTACGACAATATGGCAGCAGCAGTGCGACATGGCGACATGCGCGTGATAGACGATCTTGCCTTCCCCGTTGCTGGCCGCGATCCTGGCTGCGCTTAGTCTGAGGAGATGGACGGGATGACGAGGGATCTGGACGCGTTGATTGTCGGCGCGGGGTTTTCCGGGATGTATCAGCTGATCTGCCTGCGCGATCGGCTGGGGCTGGATGTGCTTGTGTTGGAGATGGGCGCGGGGGTTGGCGGGACGTGGTACTGGAACCGCTATCCCGGGGCGCGGTGTGATTCCGAGAGCCATTCCTATTGCTATGGGTTCAGCCGCGCGTTGCTGGAGGAATGGGAGTGGACGGAGCGGTATCCCGGCCAGGCGGAGATTCTCAGCTATCTGAACCATGTGGCCGACCGGTTCGACCTGCGGCGGAGCATTTCGTTCGATACCAAGGTGGTGTCGGCGCAATATGACGCGGCGGCGAACAAATGGGTGGTGCGGACGGCGGCGGGTGAGGTTTTTCGGGCGACGTTCCTGATCACCGCTGTCGGGTGTTTGTCGTCGGCCAATGTGCCGAAGATTGCGGGGCTGGAGGGGTTCGAGGGCGATTGGTACCACACCGGGCTGTGGCCGCATGAGGGGGTGGATTTCCGCGGCAAGCGCGTGGGGCAGATCGGCACCGGGTCGACGGGGATCCAGGCGGTGCCGGTGATCGCCGGGCAGGCGGGACATCTGACGGTGTTCCAGCGCACGGCGAACTATTCCATTCCGGCCCGCAACGCGCCGTTGAGCGACGCATTCAAGGCCTATGTGAAGACGCATCACCCGGAAATCCGCGCGCTGATGCAGTCCACGCCGAACGGCCATCCGTTTGCGATCAACCCCCGTCGCGTGTTCGACGTGGATGATGCCGAGCGGGAGCGGCTGTTCGAGGAGGGCTGGGCCAAGGGCGGCTTGCAGTTCCGCGCGGCCTTCGGCGACGTGCTGGTCGACGAGGTGGCCAATGCGGAGGCGGCGGGCTTCATCAAGCGCAAGATTCGCGAAACGGTGAAGGACCCGGCCACCGCGGCGCTGCTGGCCGATATCGACCATCCCTTCGCCGCCAAGCGGCCGCCGATCGACAGCGAGTATTTCGAGGCGTTCAACCGGGACAACGTTTCGCTGGTCGATGTGCGCGCGGACCCGATCGCCGCGGTCACGCCGGGCGGCATCCGGCTGCAAAGCGGGCGCAGCTTCGACCTGGATATCATTGTTTTTGCAACCGGCTTCGACGCGATGACCGGCCCGCTGCTGCGCATGGACATCACCGGGCGGGATGGCGTGCGCCTGTCCGATGTCTGGGCGGCGGGGCCGCGGACCTATCTGGGGTTGCAGGTGGCCGGCTTCCCCAACCTGTTCACCATGACCGGGCCGGGCAGCCCGAGCGTGCTGTGCAACATGCCGGTGGCCATCGAGCAGCATGCCGAGTGGATTGCCGACTGCATCGCCCATCTGCGCGCCACCGGCCGGCGCACGATCGAGACGACGGAGGCCGCCGCCGAGGAATGGGGGCGGCAGGTGGAGGCGGCGGCCAACGCCACGCTGCTGCCGAAGGCGACGCATAGTTGGTACCTCGGCGCCAATGTGCCGGGCAAGCCGCGCGTTTTCATGCCCTATGCCGGGGGGATGGCGCGGTATCGGGAGCACTGCGCCGAGGTGGCGGGGGCGGGGTATCCCGGCTTCGTGCTGGCATGAGCAGCTTCCCGCCGAAGGACCCGGCCACGCTGGCCAACTGGCGCACGCCGCCGTTCAACCGCTGGGCGTTCCAGCATGTGCGCGTG
>JBIPLY010000002.1:0-7500 GCA_044369385.1 Acetobacteraceae bacterium
TTGTGGAAGCCGAGCGCGATGTCGACCTTCGGGTTCTGCATCAGGCCTTCGTCGATCATCACCTTCATGCCGCCGATGGCTTCCTCGGCGGGCTGGAAGACCAGCTTGACCGTGCCGGCGAGCTGGGGGGCCAGCGCGTGGAGGATTTCGGCGACGCCGAGCAGCGTGGTGGTGTGGATGTCGTGGCCGCAGGCGTGCATCTTGTTGGCGATGGTGCTGGCAAACGGCAGGCCGGTCTGTTCGTGGATCGGCAGCGCGTCCATGTCGGCGCGGATCACCAGGGTGGGGCCGGGGCGGCCGCCCTGGATCAGGCCGACGACGCCGGTCTTGGCGATGCCGGTCTGGTGGGCGATGCCGATGCGGGTCAGCTCGCGGGCGACGACGCCGGCGGTGCGGACTTCCTCGAAGGCCAGTTCGGGATGGGCGTGGATGTCGCGGCGGATTTCGATCAGGGCGGGTTCGATGCGGGCGGCGATGTCGCGGATGACGGCGTTGGGGTCGTTCGGCAGCGAGGCGGACATGGGTTGGGCTCCGGCTTTGGGGCCGGCATGATGCGGGCGCAGGCGCCAAGCTTCAAGCCGCCGGCTTCAAGCCGCCGCCTTCAAGCCAGGGTGGCCAGAACCTCGGCGTCCGAGGGGAAGACGCCGCTGGCCCGCTTGGAATAGCGCAATGCGCCATCCACGCTGACCTCGAACACGCCGCCGCCGGAGCGGCGCAGCGCGATCTCGGCATCGGGCCGGTGGGAGGCGATCAGGGTGCGGGCCGCACGGGCGCGCGCCTCATAGCCTCACATGCCGCAGTATTCGATCTCGACGCGCATGGTTCACCTTCTGTTGAACGTTGGCTTGGATCATGGCGGGGTGGACGGGGTCGGGGCAAGCCTCGCGCAACTGGACTTCCGGCCGGCTTGGCCCATAGAACGAAGCCGTTTCTCGACAGGATCCCGTCATGACCGCTGCCGGTGCGCCCGCTTCTCCGCTTCCCGCCTCCCTGCTCCCCGATTCCACCGCGATCGTCCCCGTGATCCTGTCCGGCGGGTCGGGCACGCGGCTGTGGCCGGTGTCGCGGGAGAGTTTTCCGAAGCAGTTCTGGCCGCTGGTGTCCGCGCGGACGATGATCCAGGAGACCGCCGGGCGGGCGATGGGGCCGGGCTTTGCCGCCCCGGTCGTGGTGTGCAACCAGGAGCATCGCTTCGTGGTGGCCGAGCAGATGCGGGCGCTGGGGATCGAGGGTGCGCGCATCCTGTTGGAGCCGGTGGGGCGCAATTCGGCGCCGGCGATCCTGGCCGCGGCGTTGCTGGTGGCGCAGACCGATCCGCAGGCGGTGTTGTGGATGATGGCCGCCGATGCCGCGATCGCCGACGAGGCGGCGTTGCAGGCGGCGCTGGCCAGTGCGGTGGCCGCCGCGCGCGCCGGGCATGTGGTGACGTTCGGGATGCGGCCGACGACGCCGGAGACCGGCTATGGCTATATCGAGCAGGGTGCGGCGCTGGCGGGTGTCGAGGGCGCGTTCGCCGTGGGCCGGTTTGTCGAGAAGCCGGATGCGCCGACGGCTGCGCGCTACCTGGCGGAGGGGCGGTTCCTGTGGAACTCGGGGATGTTCGTGTTCACGGCGGCCACGCTGATCGCGGAGATGGAACGCTTCGTGCCGGAGGTGGTCGCGGCGGTGCGGGCGGCGCTGGCGGCATCCGTCGCCGATCTGGATTTCGTGCGCCTCGATCCCGCCGCCTTTGCCGCCTGTCCGTCGATCAGCCTGGACTATGCGGTGGCTGAGCGCACCGCGCGCGCGGCGGTGGTGCCGGCGGCGCTGGGCTGGTCGGATGTCGGCAGCTGGGGCGCGCTGTGGGAGCTGGGCGCCAAGGATGACGGCGGCAACGTCGCTGCGGCCGGGCCCGGCGGGGCGGTGGTGTTCGAGGGGGCGACCAACTCCTATGCCCGCAGCGACGGGGCGGTGGTGGCGGTGGTGGGGCTGGCGGACGTGATCGTGGTCGCCACCGACGATGCGGTGCTGGCGATGCATCGTGACCGGGCGCAGGACGTGAAGAAAGTGGTCGACCGGCTGCGGGCGATGAAGCGCGCCGAGGCGACCACGCATCGCCGGGTGTACCGCCCCTGGGGCTACTATGAGAGCCTGATCCTGGGCGAGCGGTTCCAGGTCAAGCGCATCGTGGTCAATCCCGGGCAGAAGCTGTCGCTGCAGAAGCATTTCCACCGCGCCGAACACTGGGTGGTGGTCAACGGCACCGCGCTGGTCACCCGCGACGCCGAGGTGCTGATGGTGCGCGAGAACGAGAGCATCTACCTGCCGCTGGGCTGCGTGCACCGCATGGAGAACCCCGGGCGCATCCCGATGACGCTGATCGAGGTGCAGTCCGGCTCCTATCTGGGCGAGGACGACATCGTGCGGCTGGAGGATACCTACGGGCGCAGCTGAGCTATGCTGGGCGGATGAGGTTGCTGCCCCGCCGCTTTTTGCTGCTGGCCTATGTTCTGGCGCTGATGCTGCTGGGCGTGGGGTTGTGGGCCTGGCCGTTCGAGGACGGCGCGCGGGCGGCCTGGGTGCTGGCGGCGCTGCCGGTGGCCTGGCGTGTGGCGCGCGACACCTGGGCGGTGCTGCGCGGCGGGTCGGCGGGGGTCGACATCATCGCGCTGCTGGCGATCGGCACGGCGATCGCGCTGGACCAGAGCTTCACCGCGGCGCTGGTCGGGCTGATGGTGGCCGGCGGCGGGGCGCTGGAGGAATACGCCGAGGGCCGCGCCCGTTGCGAGATCGCCGCCCTGTTGGCCCGGGTGCCGCGCATCGCCCATCTGGTCGAGGGTGCCGCGCTGCACGACGTGGCGGTGGAGGCGGTCGCCCCTGGCCAGTTGCTGCTGGTCAAGCCCGGCGAGATCGTGCCGGTGGATGGCAGCGTGGTCGGCGCGGATGCGGCGCTGCTGGACGAATCCGCGCTCACCGGCGAGCCGCTGCCGGTGGTGCGCGCGCCCGGGGAGGCAGCGCGCAGCGGCGTGGTCAATGCTGGCGGGCCGTTTCGCCTGTTGGCCACCGCCAGCGCCGCGGACAGCACCTATTCCGCCATCGTTCGCCTGGTGCGGGCGGCGGAGGGGCAGCGGGCGCCGATGGTGCGGCTGGCCGATCGCTGGGCGCTGTGGTTCCTGCCGCTGACGCTGGCGATGGCCGGGCTGGCCTGGGTGCTCCATGGATCGGCGGAGTTCGCGCTGGCGGTGCTGGTGGTGGCCACGCCCTGTCCGCTGATCCTGGCCGCCCCGGTGGCGCTGGTCTGCGGCGTGTCGCGCGCGGCGCGGTACGGGGTGATCGTCAAGGGGGGCGGGGCGCTGGAGCGGCTGGCGCGGGTGGCGACCGTGCTGTTCGACAAGACGGGCACGCTGACCGGGGGGGTGCCGGTGGTGGAGGCGGTGCATCCGCTGGACGGGTTCGCGGCCGACGACGTGCTGGGGCTGGCGGCCTCGCTGGACCAGGCGTCGCAGCATGCCGTGGCCGGCGCGGTGGTGGCGGCGGCGCGGGCGGCGGGGCTTGCGCTGCACCTGCCGCAACAGGTGGAGGAGGTGCCGGGCGGCGGGGTGCGCGGGCTGGTCGGCGGGCGGGCGGTGACGGTGGGTGGGGCAGGGATGCTGGCGGGCATGGGGCTGGTGCCGCCCGCCGAGGGGGCTGTCGCCCGGCTGGCGGCGGCGGCGCCGGCGGTGGCCTGGGTGGCGCTGGACGGGCGGGTGGCCGGAGTGCTGCTGCTGGCCGATCGTGTCCGGCCGGAGGCGCCGCGCGCGCTGCGGGCCCTGCGCGCCGCCGGGGTCGGGCGGATCGTGATGGTGACCGGCGACCGGCGCGGGCCGGCCGAGGCGGTGGGCGCGGTGCTGGGGCTCGACGCCGTGCATGCCGAGTGCACGCCGGAGGGCAAGATCGACGTGGTGCGCGCCGAGCGGGAAGCGGCGCCGCCGGTGATGATGATCGGCGACGGGATCAACGATGCGCCGGCGCTGGCGATGGCCGATATCGGCGTGGCGATGGGCGCGCGCGGGGCGGCGGCGGCGGCGGAGGCGGCGGATGTGGTGCTGCTGGTCGACCGGATCGACCGGGTGGCGACCGCGATCGAGGTTGCCCGCGACACGCGGCGCATCGCGCTGCAATCGGTGGCCGTCGGCATGGGGCTGTCGCTGGTGGCGATGCTGTTCGCCCTGGCCGGGCTGCTGCCGGCCTTCGCCGGGGCGGTGGTGCAGGAGGGCATCGACGTGGCGGTGATCCTGAACGCGCTGCGCGCGCTGGGGGGGCGGCGGGCCGTCGGGCTGCCGGCGGCGGCCGGGGTGGCGCGGGTGCTGGACGAGCATGTACGGCTGCGGGCGCTGCTGGGGCGGATGCGGCGGACGGCGGATGGGATGCATTCCGGGGTGCCGCCGGAGATGGCGGCGCTGCGCGCGATCGCCGACGAGCTGTCCGGGCTGCTGATCCCGCACCAGCAGGCCGAGGAAGCCGCCACCTTCCCTGAACTGGCCCGGCGGCTGGGCGGGGCCGATCCGCTGGGGCCGATGACGCGCATGCACGAGGCGATTGCCGACCTGGCGACGCGATACACCACCTTGCTGGGCGGGCTGGCGGGGGAGGCGAGTGCGGCGGAGGCGCGGGAGATGCGGCGGCTGCTGCATGTGATGGAGGCGGTGATCGAACTGCACCTGGCGGCGGAAGAGGATCTGGTCAGCCGGGCGGAGGAGCGGTAGGGCTGGGCGTTTTGCCTTTTTTTTGTGCAATCCGCCTTGTCTTGACCCAGGTCATTCCCCATCTCTGCGGCGTCGGTTAGGCATATCGACGGCACTGCCTCCGGCAGGGGTGCCCGCTTGGGTTTGTCGCCTGGACAGGGACAAGGACGGACATGGACATCGAGAAATTCACTGATCGCGCGCGCGGCTTTCTGCAGGCCGCCAGCACCATTGCCATGCGCGAGTTCCACCAGCTTCTGACGCCCGAGCATCTGCTGAAGGCGCTGCTCGACGACGAGGAGGGCGCGGCCGCGGGGCTGATCCGCGCCGCCGGCGGCGACGATAGGGCCGCGCGCGTCGCCGTCGAGGCCGAGCTGGCCAAGCTGCCCAAGGTTCAGGGCGGCGGCGCCGGGCAGCCGCAGGGCACTTCGGCGCTGGTGCGGGTGCTGGATGGCGCGCAGCAGGCCGCACAGAAGGCGGGCGACGAGTATGTGGCGCAGGACCGGCTGCTGGTGGCGCTGGCGGCCAGCGATACGCCGGCGGCACGTGCGCTGAAGGCGGCCGGGGCGACGCCGCAGGCGCTGGACCGCGCGGTGGCGGATATCCGCAAGGGGCGGAAGGTCGACAGCCAGAATGCCGAGCAGAATTTCGACGCGCTGAAGAAATACGCCCGCGATGTGACCGCGCTGGCGCGCGAGGGGAAACTCGATCCGGTGATCGGGCGCGACGAGGAGATCCGGCGCGCGATCCAGGTGCTGGCGCGGCGCACCAAGAACAACCCCGTGCTGATCGGCGAGCCCGGCGTGGGCAAGACGGCGATCGTCGAGGGCCTGGCGCTGCGCATCGTCAATGGCGACGTGCCGGAGGCGTTGAAGAACAAGAAGCTGCTGGCGCTCGACCTCGGCGCCATGGTGGCCGGCTCGAAGTATCGCGGCGAGTTCGAGGAGCGGCTGAAGGCGGTGCTGAAGGAGATCGAGTCCGCCGAGGGCGAGATCATCCTGTTCATCGACGAGATGCACACGCTGGTCGGTGCCGGGAAGGCGGATGGGGCGATGGATGCCTCGAACCTGATCAAGCCGGAGCTGGCCCGCGGGGCGCTGCATTGCGTGGGGGCCACGACGCTGGCCGAGTATCGCAAGCACGTGGAGAAGGATGCCGCCCTGGCGCGGCGCTTCCAGCCGGTGTTTGTCGGCGAGCCGACGGTGGAGGACACGATCTCGATCCTGCGCGGGATCAAGGAGAAATACGAGCTGCATCATGGGGTTCGCATCACTGATGGGGCGCTGGTGGCGGCGGCGACGCTGTCCAACCGCTACATCACCGACCGCTTCCTGCCGGACAAGGCGATCGACCTGATGGATGAGGCCGCGAGCCGGCTGCGCATGCAGGTGGACAGCAAGCCGGAGGAACTCGATGAACTCGACCGGCGGCTGATGCAGCTGAAGATCGAGCGCGAGGCGCTGAAGCGGGAGACCGATCCGGCTTCGCGCGACCGGCTGGGCAAGCTGGAGCATGAGCTGGCCGAACTCCAGGAAAAATCCGATGCGATGTCGGCGGTCTGGAAGGCCGAGAAGGAGAAGCTGGCCGGCGGGCAGAAGCTCAAGGAACGGCTGGAGGCGGCGCGCAGCGAGGAGGAGGTGGCGCAGCGGCGCGGCGACCTGGCCCGGGCGTCGCAGCTGCGCTACGGCGAGATCCCGGAGCTGGAGAAGCAGATCGCGGCCAACCAGGATGGCGGGCGCCTGGTCAACGAGAGCGTCACCGAGGAGGGCATCGCGGCGATCGTGTCGCGCTGGACCGGGGTGCCGGTGGACAAGATGCTGGAGGGCGAGCGGGCCAAGCTGCTGCGCATGGAGGACGAACTGCGCAAGCGGGTGGTCGGCCAGGAGGATGCGCTGAAGGCGGTGTCCGACGCGGTGCGCCGGGCGCGGGCCGGGTTGCAGGATCCGAACCGGCCGATCGGGTCGTTCCTGTTCCTGGGGCCGACCGGGGTGGGCAAGACGGAGCTGACCAAGGCGCTGGCCTCGTTCCTGTTCGACGATGACCGGGCGATGGTGCGCATCGACATGAGCGAGTTCATGGAGAAGCACGCCGTGTCCCGGCTGATCGGGGCGCCGCCGGGCTATGTCGGGTACGACGAGGGCGGGGTGCTGACCGAGGCGGTGCGGCGGCGGCCGTATCAGGTGATCCTGTTCGACGAGGTCGAGAAGGCGCACGAGGACGTGTTCAACGTGCTGCTGCAGGTGCTGGATGACGGGCGCCTAACGGACGGGCAGGGCCGGACGGTGGACTTCAAGAACACCATCATCGTGCTGACCTCCAACCTGGGCAGCGAGATTCTGGCCGCCCAGCCGGATGGGGCCGATCTGTCCATGGCCTACAAGGGCGTGATGGACATCGTGCGCGGGCATTTCCGGCCGGAGTTCCTCAACCGCCTGGACGAGACGGTGCTGTTCCGCCGGCTGCAGCGCAGCGACATGGCCGCGATCGTCGACATCCAGCTTGCTCGGCTGCGGCAGTTGCTGGCCGATCGCAAGATCACGCTGTCGCTGGATCGCGGTGCGATGGATTGGCTCGCCAACGAGGGCTACGACCCGGTCTATGGCGCAAGGCCGCTGAAGCGGGTGATCCAGCGCAGCCTGCAGAACCCGCTGGCTGGCGCCATCCTGGAGGGGCGCGTCAAGGACGGCGAGGCGGTGCCGGTGACCGTCGGGCTGGACGGGCTGGAGATCGGCGAGGGGCTGGCGGCGGCGGCCTGACGTGGCGTTCGCCCACGGTCCATGGCCGTGGGCGAAACCCG
>JBIPLY010000002.1:12500-37433 GCA_044369385.1 Acetobacteraceae bacterium
AGCTGTGGCTAGGGGTGAAAGGCCAATCAAACTCGGAGATAGCTGGTTCTCCGCGAAATCTATTGAGGTAGATCGTTAGGTGTTTACCCCGGGGGGTAGAGCACTGGATGGGCTAGGGGGTCCCAAAGACTTACCAAACCTAACCAAACTCCGAATACCCGGAAGTATAGCCTGGCAGACAGACGGCGGGTGCTAAGGTCCGTCGTCGAGAGGGAAACAGCCCAGACCACCAGCTAAGGCCCCCAAATGATGGCTAAGTGGGAAAGGATGTGGGGATTCCAAAACAACCAGGAGGTTGGCTTAGAAGCAGCCATCCTTTAAAGAAAGCGTAATAGCTCACTGGTCTAATAGAAACCCTGCGCCGAAAATGTAACGGGGCTCAAGCCATCTGCCGAAGCTGTGGGTTTGCAAGTGTAGCATCTTGCAAGCGGTAGCGGAGCGTTCCGTAGGCCTGCGAAGGGAGCGGGGTGACCCCTCCTGGAGGTATCGGAAGTGCGAATGCTGACATGAGTAGCGACAAACAGAGTGAGAAACTCTGTCGCCGAAAGTCCAAGGGTTCCTGCGCAAGGTTAATCCGCGCAGGGTGAGCCGGCCCCTAAGGTGAGGGCGAAAGCCGTAGTCGATGGGAATGGGGTTAACACTCCCCAGCCTGCCAGAAGTGACGGATCTGAAGTCTGGTGCACGCTTATCGGATTGTGTGTGCCATTAGAGGGTCCCAGGAAATAGCTCTGGCGTATAGACCGTACCCGAAACCGACACAGGTGGACTGGTAGAGCATACCAAGGCGCTTGAGAGAACGATGCTGAAGGAACTAGGCAAATTACTCGCGTAACTTCGGGATAAGCGAGACCCATATGCGGGCAACCGTGTGTGGGTGGCACAAACCAGGGGGTAGCGACTGTTTAGTAAAAACACAGGGCTCTGCGAAGTCGAGAGACGACGTATAGGGTCTGACGCCTGCCCGGTGCCGGAAGGTTAAGAGGAGGTGTGCAAGCACTGAATTGAAGCCCCGGTAAACGGCGGCCGTAACTATAACGGTCCTAAGGTAGCGAAATTCCTTGTCGGGTAAGTTCCGACCTGCACGAATGGCGTAACGACTTCCCCACTGTCTCCAGCATCGGCTCAGCGAAATTGAATTCCCCGTGAAGATGCGGGGTACCCGCGGTCAGACGGAAAGACCCTATGAACCTTTACTGCAGCTTTGCAGTGGCATTAGGAGAGGGCTGTGTAGGATAGGTGGGAGGCTTTGAAGCCTGGGCGCTAGCTTGGGTGGAGCCAACCTTGAAATACCACCCTGACCTCTTCTGATGTCTAACCACGATCGGTCATCCCGATCTGGGACCCTGCATGGTGGGCAGTTTGACTGGGGCGGTCGCCTCCCAAATAGTAACGGAGGCGCGCGATGGTGGGCTCAAGCCGGTCGGACATCGGCTGTTGAGTGCAATGGCATAAGCCCGCCTGACTGCGAGAGTGACAGCTCGAGCAGAGACGAAAGTCGGCCATAGTGATCCGGTGGTCCCGCGTGGAAGGGCCATCGCTCAACGGATAAAAGGTACTCTAGGGATAACAGGCTGATCTCCCCCAAGAGTCCACATCGACGGGGAGGTTTGGCACCTCGATGTCGGCTCATCACATCCTGGGGCTGGAGCAGGTCCCAAGGGTTCGGCTGTTCGCCGATTAAAGTGGTACGTGAGCTGGGTTTAGAACGTCGTGAGACAGTTCGGTCCCTATCTGCCGTGGGTGAAGGAGACTTGAGAGGATCTGTCCCTAGTACGAGAGGACCGGGATGGACGCACCTCTGGTGAACCGGTTGTCGCGCCAGCGGCATGGCCGGGTAGCTACGTGCGGAAAAGATAACCGCTGAAAGCATCTAAGCGGGAAACTTACCTCAAAACCAGGTCTCCCTGAGGGCCGTGAAAGACCATCACGTTGATAGGCCGGATGTGTAAGCGCGGTAACGCGTTCAGCTAACCGGTCCTAATCGCCCGATCGGCTCGATACCACAAAGTGTGAAGCCCTCACCGGCCAGCACTTCCCATCATGTGCAGCAATCATCCACACATCATCGACGCCACGCGCGTCGATCCTCCGACGCCACGTGCGGCGGTCGGTGGTAATGCCCGCATGCACGCTCGACCAAGGCTTGCACAGAATGCGACACGAAGCCGTGCCGCAAACATCCAGAACCTGAGCACCCGCCGCCCCTCCAAAGGGCCGCGGATCTCGTGACCCCCAAAGGGGACACGCGGGTGCATTGGACGACCTGGTGGCTATGGCGGGGAGACTGCACCCGATCCCATCCCGAACTCGGCCGTGAAAACCCCCAGCGCCCATGGTACTGCGGCTCAAGCCGTGGGAGAGTAGGTCGCCGCCAGGTCTTCCAATGCACCCTTCATCAATATCACCCCCGCGGGGTGGAGCAGCCCGGTAGCTCGTCAGGCTCATAACCTGAAGGTCACAGGTTCAAATCCTGTCCCCGCAACCAAATGCAATCCAAAAAAAGCCGCCAGCGGAAACGCCGGCGGCTTCGCCTTGTCCGGCGCCCGCCGCAAGACGCAGGATTGAAGCCATCTCGCCGCGAACCTCTACGCGCAACGAGCCGCCTTCGGGTGCCAGGCGAGTCGCCTCGATCAGGCTGCGCACTGTTGATTTCCACCGAGAACTGACCCGCCTTGAGGGGTGTTTCGCCCTTGAGCCGGATGGAATCAAGCCGCTGCCTGTTCCTCTCTCGTTTGGTGGTTATTGCGCTGGTCTTGAAGCGGAAGCTGTCGTTTCCGGTCTCCAGGATGTGGCATTGATGCGTCAGCCGGTCGGGGAGCGCGGTCGTCATCTTGGCGTCACCGAAGACACCGGCCCATTCGAAGAAGCCTATCCCTACGGTTACGGCCGCCTAGCGGGATCGGTCTGCTGCGCGGCAGAGAGGTTCTACGAGTGCTCGTAGGAGCGCTCCTGGGAGTGCTCTTATGACGCAGAGGATCATGATGACCGGCCCCGAGCAGCGGCGGCATTGGACCGCCGAGGAGAAGCTGGCGATCCTGGTGGAGGCGTTCGCGCCGAATGTGTCGCCGATTGAAGTCGCCAGGCGGCATGGGATTTCGACCGGCCTGCTCTACACATGGCGCAAGAAGGCGACGGGGCTGGGCAATCGGCCTGCGCTGGCCGATCCAACGCCGGCGTTCCTGCCCGCTGTCGTGACAGCCGCCGAGACTGCGCCGCCAGTGCCCGTGGCGATTTCGCTACCGACCCCGGCGATTAAGGTCCATCTCAAAGGCGGGGTGAAGGTGCGCATCGAGGCTGGCATGCCCGAGGCGATGATCGCGGCGACGTTGAAGGCGCTACGGTGATCCCGATCCCTGGCCGGGTTCGGGTGTGGATTGCCACGGGCCATGCCGACATGCGCCGCGGCATGCAGGGGCTGTCGCTGCTGGTGCAGAAGCATCTCGGCCACGACCCGTTCGGCGGCGATGTCTTTGTCTTCCGCGGCAAGAGCGGTTCGCTGATCAAGGCGATCTGGCACGACGGCATCGGGCTGTCGCTGTACAGCAAGCGGCTCGAGCGCGGCCGTTTCATCTGGCCGTCCGCCAAGGATGGCGTGGTCCCGCTGTCGGTGGCGCAGATGTCCTTCCTTCTGGAGGGGATCGACTGGTGCAATCTGCAGCACAGCTGGCGGCCGGCGAGCGCCGGCTAGGCCGGAACGTCTCTGGCGACACCGCGGCTTTTGTGATTCGCTCAGGCCATGGCCACCACCGCCACACCCGGGACGGAGGAGATCACGGCGCTCAGGATCGCGCTCGCCGCGGCCGAGGCGCGGGCGGATCAGGCCGAGGCCGAACTTGCTGCCGCCCATGCGCGCCTGTCCGACGATCAGGCCCGGATCGCGCAGTATCGGCTGGAGATCGCCAAGCTCAGGCGCCAGCTGTTCGGCACGCGATCGGAGCGCACCCAGCGCCCGCCCGATCAGATGGAACTGCAACTGGAGGAGCTGGAACTCAAGGCCGCCGAAGATGAGATCGCCGCCGAACAGGCCGCCGCCAAGACGACGCAGGTGGCCAGCTTCGAACGCAAGCGGCCGGCACGCCAGCCCTTTCCCGCGCATCTGCCGCGCGATCGCGTGGTCGAGCCGGCACCCTGCGCCTGCCATGCCTGCGGCGGCGCCCGCCTGGCGAAGCTTGGCGAGGACATCACCGAGACGCTGGAGGTGATCCCGCGGCCGTGGAAAGTGATCCAGCACATGCGGGAGAAACTCACCCGCCGGGATTGCGAGGCGATCAGCCTGGCGCCGGCGCCGTTCCACGTTACGCCGCGGGGGTGGGCAGGGCCCAACTTCCTCGCCATGCTGCTGTTCGAGAAGTTCGGCCAGCACCAGCCGCGGCACCGCCAGGCCGAACGCCATGGCCGTGAAGGCGTGCCGGTGAGCCTGTCGACGCTGGCCGACCAGCTGGGCGCGGGGGCGACCGCACTGCTCTGGCTCGCCGACGTCCTCGCGCGCATCGCCGGGCTACCCGTTCAGCGGTTGGACGCGTTGCTGCCGTGGAACTGGAAACCGCCGGAACCGATGCCACGATCGGCCGCCGCATGAGCACGCAGCGCAACAAGGTTCATCACGCCCACACCGTCGCCTGCGTTGCCAGCCGATTGGATGGAGCTGCGGACCTCATCCATGATCTCACCCTCGGCCTGGAACCCGAGGATGGCGTGATCTGGGTCAACGGCCTCGAAGACGACGGGGTGCTGGCCTTCACCGATGACGGGATCGAGGAAGTCCGCCGCATCCTCAAGGAGTACCAGAGCCGCAAGCCGCCAAAAGCTTGATCGTCCGCGGCGCTCGCCGGAGGGATACGCGCCACCCGCGGTGGAGCCCGGTGCGCACCTTCGTGCAAGCGGGCGCTCAGTCGCTCCCGCGTAGCGTCATGAACTCGTCACGGTCTCATCATCGTAGTGCAACGGCCGCAACGTATGACGTCCCGGCAATAGCTTTGCAGGGAATCCGCCAATGTCCGTTCTGAAGCTCGGCCGCCGCCTTGCGGTTGCCGTTGCCGTGGCTGCCGCGTCGCTGTCATCCACCGCCGATGCGCAGCAGCGCACGCTGACCGTCTATTCCTCGCTGGACGAGGACCAGGCCAAGGCGCTGATCCGCGGCTTCGAGGCCAAGCACCCGCAGGTCAAGGTCAATGCCATCCTGGGCTCGACCGCGCCGATCATCGCCCGCGTGATCGCCGAGGCCGCCGCCCCGCAGGCCGACGTGATCATGGGCAACGCCGTCTCCGCGCTGATGGCCGCCGATGCGCGAGGCCTGCTGCTGCCTTACAAGCCGCTGCACTTCGACAAGGTCAGCCCGCAAATGCGTGACAGCCGGCCGGACCCGGTCTGGATCGGGATCGACGGCTGGGCCGCCTCGGTCTGCTTCAACACTGCCGAAGCCGCCAAGAAGAACATCCCCGCCCCGACCAGCTGGGCGGACCTGACCAAGCCGATCTATCGCGGCCAGATCACCATGCCGAGCCCGCTCTCCTCCGGCACCGCCCTGCTCGCCGTCAATGGCTGGCTCACCGCGTTCGGCGAAGCCGGCGGCTGGGCCTTCATGGACCAGCTCCATGCCAACGTCGCCCAGTACGGCCATTCCGGCTCCGCGCCCTGCCGCCAATCCGCCACCGGCGAAACCCTGATCGGCATCTCATACGCCACCCCCGGCGTGAAGCTGATCAACGAGGGCGCGCCCATGGTGATCATCCTCCCCTCCGAGGGCCTGGGCTGGGAGATCGAGGCGCTGGCTATCGTCAAGGGCGCCCGCAACCTGGCCGATGCCAAGGCGATGGCCGATTGGATCTCCTCGCGCGAGGCCGCCGAGATCTCGGCGAAGTTCCTGCCGATGACCGCCTATGACGACATCCAGTCGTTGCCGAAGAACTATCCCGCCGGCGAACGCGAAAAGCTGCTGAAGATGGACTTCGTCAAGCTGGCCGCCAGCCGCGAGGCGGTGATGGCCGAGTGGCAGCGCCGCTATGGCACCAAGGTGCCGCCGAGAAACTGAGCATGCCCGACACCACGCTGCTGACTGGCGGTCCCGGCACCGGGGCCGCCACACAGGGCACTGCCTACCTCTCGATCGACGGACTCTCCAAGAGCTACGGACCCGCCACCGTGGTGCGGAACGTCAGCTTCGAGGTTGCACGCGGTGAGTTCCTCTGCATCCTCGGCCCGTCGGGCTGCGGCAAGACGACCCTGCTGCGCCTGATCGCCGGCTTCGAACGCGCGGATGGCGGCATCATCCGCCAGGCCGGCCGCGAGATCACCGCCTTGCCCCCCGAAGCCCGCGACTTCGGCATCGTCTTCCAGTCCTACGCGCTGTTCCCGAACCGCGACGTTGCCGGCAACATCGCCTTCGGTCTGGAATCCACCGGGGTTGGCCGTGCCCAGCGCCATGCCCGGGTTGCCGAGCTGCTCGCCCTGGTCAGCCTGTCCGAGCACGCCGCGAAATACCCCAGCCAGCTTTCGGGCGGCCAGCAGCAGCGTGTCGCCCTCG
This sequence comes from Acetobacteraceae bacterium, assembly GCA_044369385.1. Lineage (GTDB taxonomy): Bacteria > Pseudomonadota > Alphaproteobacteria > Acetobacterales > Acetobacteraceae > CAMDGX01. The sequence goes on from JBIPLY010000002.1 coordinate 19,024, forward strand.
CGCGCGCGCTGGCGCTGCAACCCGGCCTGCTGCTGCTCGACGAACCGCTTTCGGCCCTTGATGCCAATGTGCGCGCCCATCTGCGCGACGAGCTGCGCGCGCTGCAACGCCGCCTGGACGTCACGGCCCTGATGGTGACCCATGACCAGACCGAGGCGCTGTCGGTGGCCGACCGCATCATCGTGCTCAATGCCGGCCGCATCGAGCAGGTGGGCAGCCCGACCGCTCTCTACACCAGCCCCGCCTCGCTCTTCGTCGCGCGCTTCCTGGGCGGGATGAACGCCCATCCGGTCGACGCGCTGGACGGCAGCAGCGTCCAGGTCGCCGGGCGCCGCTGGATCCTGACCGAGCCCTGCGCCAGCCTGCCCCCGGACGCCCAGCTGTGCATTCGCCCCGCCGCGGTGGTGGTGGGCGACGAGGCCACCGGGCGCGAGAACCGCATCGCCATGCGCGTCGCCGACACCAGCTTCCTCGGCGACATGGTTCGACTGTCGCTCCGGCCGGATGCCGGGCCGGCGATGGATCTCGTCGCCGACATCCCGTTTGCCCGGCTCGGCCGCCTGCCCGCGCCAGGCGATGCGATCACGGTCGCCCTTCCCGCCGCCCAGCTGCGCGTGCTTCCCGGCCATGGCCATGGCTGAGGCGAACCGGACCGGACTGGCCCGGAAAGCGTCGTTGCGTTTGCCGGTGCTGCTGCTCCCCGGGCTGCTCCCCGGGCTGCTCCTGGCGGTGCTCGCAACTGCCACGGTGCTGCCGATCCTCGCCCTGCTTGGCCGCGCCTTCCTGGATGGCAACGGGCAGTTCGTTGGCCTGGCGAACTTCGTGCGTTACGCCACGGAGCCCGGCCTGGCGATCGCCGCCTGGAACTCCGCCTCGCTGTCGGCCATTGCCACCGTCATCACCATCCTGCTCGCCTTCCCGTATGCCTATGCCCTGGCCCGCTCGGCCATGCCCGGCCGCTTCCTGTTCCGCACCATCGTGATGCTGCCGCTGCTCGCCCCCTCGCTGCTGCCGGCCTTCGGCATGATCTACCTGTTCGGAAACCAGGGCCTGCTCCGCGCCTGGCTGTTCGGCGAACCGCTCTATGGTCCCGTCGGCATCGTGCTCGCCTCGGTGTTCTATGCCCTGCCGCACGCCGTCCTGTTGCTGGCCGCGGGCCTGGCCGCCGGCGACGCCCGGGTTTACGAGGCGGCCCAGGCGCTGCGGGCCGGCCCCTGGCGCCGTTTCGCCACCGTCACCTTGCCGGCCAACCGCTATGCCCTGGTCAGCGCCGCCTCGGTTGTGTTCGTGCTGGTGTTCACCGATTTCGGCATCCCCACGGTGGTGGGCGGTTCCACCAACGTGCTGGCCACCGATATCTACAAGCTGGTGATCGGCCGGTTCGACTTCGCGATGGGCGCCGTGGTTGGCGTCCTGCTGCTGCTGCCCGCGGTGCTGGCCTATGGCATCGACAGCCTGGCCCGCCGCACCCAGCGGACCAGCCTGTCCGGCCGTTCCGTGCCGGTGGTGCCATCGCCGCTGCTGCTGCGGGACGCGGCCTTGTTTGGCTTCTGCGCCCTGGTCGCCGTGGCCATCCTGGGCGTGATCGGGATGGCCGCCTGGGGCTCGCTGGTGCGGTTCTGGCCGTATAATCTCAGCCTGGGCCTGCACAATTACGCGCGGCTGTTCGACGACGCCGATGAGTTCCGCGCCATCGCCAACAGCGTCGTGATGGCCGCCGGCACCGCGGCGCTCGGCACCGTGCTGGTGGCGCTGACCGGATGGCTGGTGGCCCGCCGCGTCGGCCCGGCCTGGAGCCACGGCGGGATCCAGGCGGTGGCGATGGTGCCGCTGGCGGTGCCTGGCCTGGTGCTGGGCCTGGGCTATGTCTTCTTCTTCAACAACCCCGCCAACCCGCTGCACATGCTCCAGGGCACGATGCTGCTGCTGGTGATCTGCTCGGTGGCGCATTTCTATACCGTGCCGCACCTGATGGCTGTCGGCGGCCTGTTGCGCCTTGACCGGGAGATCGACCTGGCCGCCCAGGCGCTGCGGGCGGGGCCGGTCGCGGCCGGGCGGCGGGTCTTCCTGCCCTATCTCGCGCCGACCCTGGTGGACATCGCCGGCTATTTCTTCGTCAACGCGATGACGACGGTCTCGGCGCTGATCTTCCTGTTCAATGCCCAGACGCGGGTGGCCGCCATCGCGGTGGTGAACCTGACCGAAGGCAGCCGCTTCGGGCAGGCGGCGGCGTTTGCCGTGGTGCTGATGCTGTTGTCGGTGATCGCAACGGCGGTGCAACTGGCGATCCGCGCGGCGATCCTGCGTGGGCAGCGCTGGCGGGGGCGTTAAGGGAAGGCCAGGGCTCTGCCGTCGCGGCGCGAAGCCGCGCCACGGAGGACCCGCAAAGTGCCGAGGGCCCTTTGATCCCCATTCCTTTAGAAGAATAAGGTCCAGGGGCTTGGCCCCTGGCGGGTCTGGGCGGAGCCCAGCCTTGCTTTTGCCAGTTTCAGCGTTGCAATGGCCGCCCGTCCATCCCGTTCGCCGGCAGGCCCAGATGCGTCAGCACGGTGGGCGCGATGTCGACCGCGCTGGTGGTCACCTGGCACAGGCCGTCGGCGGCGAAGCCGGCGCCGGACACCATCATGAAGGGCATCTGTTCGTAGGTGCCGAGTCCGCCATGCTGGCCGCAGCCCATGCGGTCAGGCTTGCCGGCACGCGGCAGGGCGACCAGGGCGCTGCCGGGGACGCCATGGGCGTTCGGGGCCGCGCTGCTGCGCATGGCCACCGCGAAGGCCAGCGCGTTGGCATGGGACTGGCCAACGGCTGCCAGGCCGTCGCCGGACAGCACCTGTCCGGCCCAGTCCTGCGCCGCCAGGAAACGCCCGAGGGCGTCGCGGCGGGCGGTGTGATCGGGATGCAGGTAGATCAGGCAGGCGGTGCCGTTTGAGACCGAGATGACATCATCGCTGTCCGGCGCTTGCTTCAGCCCGGCCGCCACCAGGGCTGCCTCGACATCGATGACGCCGGTCACGGTTTCATGGCCATGGTCGGAGGCGACGATCAGCAGCACCTCGGGGTCGCCCGCCAGCGCATCCATCACCATGCCCGCGTTGCGATCGGCCTCGGCCAGCACGCGCAACTGTTCGGGATCGCCCAGGCCGCATGCGTGCTGGATGTGATCCGGCTCGCCCAGCCACAGGATCGACAGCGCGGCGCGGCGCGGCAGGACTTCGGCGATGAAGCGTTCGGTCATCGCCCGGTCGCCGGCGGCGTCGAGCGAGACCTCCAGCGGGTCGGCCACCGGCACGCGTCCGGGGCCGAACGAGCCGGCGCGGTGATAGACATGGCCCCAGCCATCGGGGTCATGCGCGTAAGCCGCGCCGGGCGAGACATTGCTGAACACCCAGACGCCGCCATGCGGAGCCAGGCGCTGGGCCAGGGTGGGCATGGCAAGCGAGCTGCCGGTCAGCGCGCGCTTGTGCTGGAGGAAGTCCGGCAGCCCGGCATCATGGGCGACGAGGCGGCCGGCCTCCATCAGGGCGAAGGAATTGCCCTGCATGCCGTGACGGTTGGGGAAGCATCCGGTGGCCAGCGAGGACGAGACCACGCGGGTGGCGGAGGGAAACACCGAGCGGTGGGCGGCGAAGCGCTCGGCGCGATGGGTGAAGCCGTGCAGCCGCGGCGTGTACGCCTCGGTCACGAAGTCGCGGCGGAGGCCGTCCAGCATGACGATCACGGCACGGCGCATGGCGGTTCTCCTCAGCCCTTCAGCCGGTCGGCGATACGCCCGACCTCGGCCATTGTCGATTCCAGCTCGGTCTCGAAGCGGCCGCCGAGTTCCAGCACCGCGGCGCAGCCGGGGCGGATCGGCAGGTCGGACAGCAGCGCGTCATAGGGCACGCTGCCCCAGCCGATCGGCAAATGCAGGTCGCCCATGCCATAGGCCACGTGCTCGTCGTCGGTGGCGTCGACATAGGTGATCGGCATGCCGCAATTATCGGTGACGTGGAGATGGCCGACGAAGGGGGCGAAGTCGCGCACGGCGGCGAGATAGTCGAAGCCGAGGCGGCCGGCGGCGAGCCAGCCATGGCCGAAATCCAGCGTGCCGCAGACGGCGGGATGGTCGATGGCGTCGATCTGGGCGGCCAGGGCGCGCGGGTCCAGCGCGTAGCTGGTCATGGTGCCGGCCATCATGTTGCGGTTCGGGTTGAGGTTCTCCATGGCGATCACCTGTCCGCCGGCACCGGCCAGGTCGGCGGCGCGGCGGACCGCATCGCGTTCGACCGCCAGGAGCCGGGTGCGCGCGGCGAGGTCGGCTTGCGGATGCACGCGGCCGGGATGGATGACCACGGCGCGGGCGCCGATGCGGGCGGCGAAGCGCAGGGAGCTGGCCAGCACGGCTTCGTGCAGCTCAGCATGCGTCTCGTCCATCAGGTTGATGGCGATCGGCGCATGCACGGAATAGCGCAGTGTCCGGGCGGCGCAGATGGCGGCGATGGCTTCGACGCGCGGCGCGTTGTCCTGTCCGGCGATGGTGACGAACTGCGCCGTGGCGGACAGCTCGGCGTGGCTGCAGCCGATGGTGACCAGGCGGTCCAGCCGGGATGCGAGTGTGGCGAAAGTGCCGCCGACGGAGGCGCCGATGCCGGCGATGGGGGATTTGGTCATGGCATGTCCCTTTTGGTCGGTGAGTGTGGGGTCGATCGTCCACGGGCACTGCGGCCAAGCCCCTCGGCGATCTGCGCGGCGATGGCCATCCCCGGATTCAGCGCCGCCGGCGGGTCCTGGCAGGTCATTGCCACCACCCGGCCGCGCAGCACCGTCCCCTGCGGCCCCTCGGTCGCCACGCGCAGACCACGCACGTCCAGCACCGGCGCTGGCGGTGCGACGACGGGGTGCATCGCAGGCGCGGGATGGGTGAGCAGCAGCACCGGTGCAGGGTGTCCTGGGAAACACCCGGCAGGAAAGGGGCTGACATGGGCTGGTCGCTAGCGGGTTTCGATGACGTTGACGTGATGGTTTCGTGGCGGCGCGCGCATCGCGGCAGCCATCCGGATGAGCGCATGGACGCGTCGGTACGCGCGGACCCCGGCGGCTCCAAGTTCTTGCGACCGCAACGGCGCCGTCATCGCGGCGTCATCGAACGCGGCCATACCTGCGGCGAACACTCTGGAGTGGAAGCCTTGAACGGAATTGCCATTGAGGGAGCCACGCGCCGCTTCGGCCAGGTCGCAGCACTCGATGGCGTGTCGCTGCGGGTCGCCGCCGGCGAGTTCGTCGCCCTCGTCGGCCCCTCCGGCTGCGGCAAGACCACGCTGATGCGCATCGTCGCCGGGATCGAGACTGCCGATGCCGGCAGGATCGTGATCAACGACCGCGACGTCACAAGGCTGCGCGCCGCCGAACGCAACGTCGCCATGGTGTTCCAGTCCTACGCGCTCTACCCCCACCTCACCGCGCGCCAGAACATCGCCGTGCCGCTCGCGATGAAGCGGCTGTCCGCGGCCCAGCGCCTGCCGCTGCTCGGCCGCTTCTGGCCCGGCGCGCAGGAAGCCCATCGCGGCATCGCCGCCGACGTCGCCAAGGCCGCCGAATCACTCGGCCTCGCCGCCCTGCTCGACCGCCGGCCCGGCCAGCTCTCCGGCGGCCAGCGCCAGCGCGTCGCCCTCGCCCGCGCCATCGTCCGCCGGCCCGCCGCTTTCCTGATGGACGAACCGCTCTCCAACCTCGACGCCGCGCTCCGCGTGCAGACCAGGCGCGAGATCGTCGACATCCACCGCCAGAGCGGGGCCGCCACCCTCTACGTCACCCACGACCAGGCCGAGGCCCTCACCATGGCCGACCGCGTCGCGGTGATGCAGGCCGGCCGGATCCTCCAGGTCGGCACGCCGGAGGACATCTACGCCGACCCCGCCGACCTGCGCGTCGCCACCTTCATCGGCAGCCCGCGCATCAACACCTTCCCGGCCGAAGCCGGCCCCGACGGGCTGGTGCGCATCGGCGCCACGCCGATCGGCCTGCACGCCGCACCGGGACGCTTCACCTTCGCGATCCGCCCGGAGGATTGCCGCATCGCCGCCACCGGCATTCCCGTCCAGGCCCAGGGCGCGGAATTCCTCGGCGAAAGCCTGCTGCTGCACGCCCACCACGCCCCCAGCGACAGCGCCGCGATCCTCCGCCTCGCCCCCGACGCGCCGCGCCCGCGCTCCGGGGAGGCGCTGCACATCGCCTTCGATCCCGCCCGCGCCCTGCTGTTCGACGCCGCGGGCCGCCGCGTCGCCCGCACCGCCGTCGCCCAGGTGCCGGAGCACGCCCTTGTCTGACGCGCTTGCCATGGCCCCTGTCCGGCGCCGCGCCCCCGTCGGCGAGGCGCTGGCGGGCCTCATGCTCACCCTGCCGGCCGCCATCGCCTTCCTGCTGCTCCTGCTGCTGCCGACGCTGGCCGCCATCGTGCTCGCCTTCACCGACTACGAACTTGGCGCGCCCTCCCTGGCCTGGATCGGCCTCGGCAACTTCGCCGAACTCTGGGGTGACCGCGGCTTCCGCCAGTCCCTGCGCAACACGCTGGTCTACACCGCCCTCGTCGTCCCCGCCTCCATCGGCGGCGCCCTCGCATTGGCGCTGCTGATCGAGGCCCTGACCAAGGGCCGCGCCCTCTACCGCGCCGTGTTCTTCCTGCCGGTGGTCTCGCTCCCGGTGGCCATGGCGACCGCCTGGCAATACCTGCTGCATCCCACCATCGGCCCGCTCAATGCCATGCTGCGCGAAGTCGGCGTGAACGGCCCCGCCTGGCTCACCTCGTCCGACACCGTGCTGCTCTCGCTGGCCGCGATCGGCGTGTGGGAGGCGATCGGCTTCAACCTCGTCCTGTTCCTCGCCGGCCTGACCGCGATCCCGCGCGAACTGCACCAGGCCGCCGAAACCGACGGCGTCGCCTCGGCCTGGGAACGCTTCCGCCTCGTCACCTGGCCCCTGCTCGGCCCCACCACGCTGTTCGTGGTCACCATCACCATGATCCGCGGCGTGCGCACCTTCGACAGCGTGGCCGTGCTCACCCAGGGCGGCCCGAACCGCGCCTCCGAAGTCCTGCTCTACACGATGTACACCGAGGGCTTCACCTACTTCCGCCTCGGCTACTCCGCCGCGATCACGCTGGTGTTCCTGCTGATCGTCCTCGCCTTGATGCTGCTGCAGACCCGGGTTCTCGACAGGCGGGTGCATTATGGCTGAGCCGCGCGAACACCTGTGGCAGGCGGTGCGCTGGAGCATCCTCGCCGCCCTCGGGCTGCTGTTCCTGATGCCCTACATCTGGATGGTCTCGGCCTCGCTCAAGCCGCTCGACGAGATCTTCCGCGCCTCGCTGTCCCTCATCCCCGAAGGCGGCGGCACCATCTCGAACTACGCCCGCGTGCTGTCCGAGGTCCCGGTCGGCCAGTATCTCTGGAACGGTGCGGTGGTCTGCGCCGGCATCCTGTTCTTCCAGCTCCTGTTCGCCGTGCCCGCCGGCTACGCCATCGCCAAGCTGAACTTCCCCGGCCGCGACTGGGTCTTCGGCGCCGTCATGCTCGGCCTGCTGGTGCCCTACCACGTGCCCGCACTCCCGCTCTATGTCGGCTTCAGCGCGCTGGGCCTGCTGAACACCTACACCGCCCTGATTCTGCCCTTCGTCATCTCCGTCTTCGCCATCTTCCTGTTCCGCCAGTTCTTCAAGGCGCTGCCGGACGAACTGATCCACGCCGCCCGGCTCGACGGCATGGGCGAACTCGCCGTCGTCTGGCGCGTCATCCTGCCCAACGCCATGCCGGCTGCCACCGCGTTTGCCATCTTCTCCGTCGTCGCGCACTGGAACGACCTGTTCTGGCCGCTGATCGTGATCAGCGGGCCCGGCCACGCCACCCCCGCGCTGGGCGTCCTCTACTTCCGCACCGAGGAGGCCGGCGACGATTTCGGCGCGCTGATGGCCGCTTCCGTCGTGATGACCACCCCCCTCGTCCTCGCCTTCCTCGTCGCCCAGCGCCGCTTCGTCGAAGGCATCGCCACCACCGGCCTCAAGGGCTGACCCGCCAGCCAATGGAGAACCTGACCATGCCGCGCCTCACCCGCCGCGCCGCCCTCGCCCTGCCGCTCGCCCTGGCCGCCCCCGCCATTCCGCGCGCGCAAGGGTCGACGGAGATCACCGTCCACTACGCCCAGCCCTTCATCTTCAAGCCGTCCTACGACGCCATCACCGAGGCCTTCGCCCGCATCGAACCCGCCATCCGCATCACCTATGTCAACACGCCGTCCTACCAGGAAGGCACCCAGCTCATCCTGCGCCAGGCCGCCACCAACCAGCTGCCGGACCTCTCCTTCCAGGGCCTGAACCTGCTGCGCGTCTTCGCCGAGCGCGGCATCGCCCAGGACCTCGGCCCCCTGCTGGCCCGCGACGGCGACCCCACCGCCCAGGGCTTCACCCCCGCCCTGCTCGGCCTCGCGCGGCACAACAACTACCAGGCCGGCCTGGCCTACGCCGCCTCCACCGCCATCAGCTTCGTCAACGCCGACCTCGTCCGCCGCGCCGGCTTCGACCCCGACCGCCTGCCCACCGACTGGGACGGCCACCTCCGCCTCGCCGCCGCCGTCAAGGCGCGCACCGACGGCCCGGACGGAATGTGGTTCGCCTGGAGCGAGTGGATGTTCCAGACCCTGGTGCTCAACCACGCCGGCGCCATGATGAAGCCCGACGAAAGCGACATCGCCTTCGACGGCCCCGAGGGCCTCGCCACGCTGAAGCTGCACGAGCGCATGGTCACCGAAACCGCCATGCCCGCGCTGAACACCAACTCCGCCTCCCAGGCCTTCGCCGCCGGCCGCCTCGGCGCCTTCTACTGGACCACCGCCGTCGTGCGGAACTTCATCAACAGCGTCGGCCAGAACTTCGACTTCCGCACCTACCCCCTCCCCGTCGTCGCCGGCGTGGCCAACGGCACCCTGGCCACCGGCGGTGCCGCCGGCATGATCACCGCGCGCGACCCCGCCAAGCGCGAAGCTGCCTGGAAGTTCCTGCGCTTCTGCGCCTCGCCCCAGGGCCAGGCGCTGATGGTCATGAACAGCGGCTACGTCCCCTGCAACCAGCTCGCCATCGACGAGCCGCGCTGGCTCGCCGCGTTCTACCGCGAGAACCCCCGCTTCAGCGCCGCGGTCGCCCAGATGGCGCGCATGGCCCCCTGGTTCGCCTTCCCCGGCGCCAACGGCGTGCGCATCACCGAGTCGATCAACAACAACACCTCGCGCGTCATCGAGCGCCGCGCCACGCCGGAAGTCGCCCTGGCCGATATGGCCAGCGAAGTCCGCCGCATGCTGCCGCGCCGCGGCTGACCCTCTCGCACACCGGAGCCCCCGCATGACCAACCTGACCCGCCGCGCCGCCCTCGCGCTGCCCGCCGCCCTGGCTCTCCCCTCCATCGCCCGCGCCCAGGCGCCGGTCGAAATCACCATGCACTACGCCCAGCCGGCCATTTTCAAGGCCTCCTACGACGCCATCCTCGCCCGCTTCGCCCAGATCGAGCCGGCCATCCGCATCAACGTCGTCACCACGCCGAACTACGAGGAAGGCGCGCAGCTCCTCCTGCGCCAGGCCGCCACCAACCAGCTGCCCGACCTCTCCTACCAGGGCTTCAACCGCCTGCGCGTCTTCGCCGAACGCAACGTCGCCCGCGACCTCGCCCCCTTCCTGACCCGCGACGGCGACCCCGCCGCCGCCGGCTACTCGCCCAACATCCTCGCCCTCGGCCGCTTCGGCGGCATCCAGGCCGGCATGGCCTACGCCGCCTCCAACCCGATCACCTACTACAACGCCGACCTGTTCCGCCGCGCCGGCCTGAACCCCGATGCCTTCCCGACCGACTGGAACGGCGTCATCGCCGCATCCCGCGCCATCCGCGCCCTGGGCGACGGCAACGAGGGCCTCTACTACAACTGGGGCGGCGACGACTGGATGTTCTCCGCCCTGCTGTTCGGCCATGGCGGCACCATGCTGAACGCGGACGAGAGCGACATCGCCTTCGCCGGCCCCGAAGGCCTCGCCGCCCTGCGCCTGCTCGACCGCATGGTCAAGGAAGGCGGCATGCCCAACTTCAACGCCGCCTCCAGCCAGCAGGCCTTCGTCGCCGGCAAGCTCGGCATGACCTTCCGCTCCACCGCCACGCTGCGCAACGTCATCAACGGCACCGGCAACAGCTTCGTCCTGCGCACCACCGCCATGCCGATCATCGACAAGGACAAGGGCCGCCTGCCCACCGGCGGCGCCGCCGGCATGATCACCGCGCGCGACCCCGCCCGCGCCGAGGCCGCCTGGAAGTTCCTGCGCTTCTCCACCAGCGCCGAGGGCCAGGCGCTCATGGTCATCAACACCGGATACGTGCCGATGAACCAGATCACCATCGACGACCCGCGCTGGCTCGGCGAGTTCTACCGCGACAACCCGCTCTTCCTCGCCGCCGTCCGCCAGCTGCCGATCTCGGTGCCCTGGTATGCCTTCCCCGGCGCCAACAGCGTGCGCGTCACCCAGACCATGGTGAACAACCTCGCCCGCATCGCCGAACAGCGCGCCACCCCCGAAGACGTCCTGGCCGACATGGCCACCGAAGTGCGGCGCATGCTGCCCCGCCGGAGCTGAACCACATGCCCTCGATCCTGCAACTCTCCGACGCCCATCTCTCGCCGCGCAACACCCTGTTCCGCGGCAACCTCGCCCGCATTCGTGATGCCGTGGCCGCCACACCGCTCGACCTGATCGTTGCCACCGGCGACCTCTCGCTCGACGGTGCGGACCGCGACGAGGACCTCGCCCTGGCGGCCCAGCTGCACCGCGACTTCCCCGCCCCGCTGCTCGCCCTGCCCGGCAACCACGATGTCGGCAGCCACGCCCACACCATGCCGCGCCAGCCGATCGACACCGCCCGGATGGACCGCTTCCGCGCCCATCTCGGCGCCGGTCATGGCCTGGTCGACCTGCCGGGCTGGCTGGTCGTCGGGCTGAACTCCGAGATCATGGGCACCGGCCATGACGAGGAGACCGCCCAGGCCGCCTTCATCGCCGAGGCCGCCACCGCCGCCGGCGAGCGCCGCATCGCGCTCTTCCTGCACAAGCCGGTCTTCGTCACCGAGCCGGAAGACCCGACCTTCGACTACTGGTCGGTCCCGCCGCACGCCCGCGCGGCGCTCGCCCCGCTGCTCGACCATCCCGGCCTGCGCCTGGTCGCCTCCGGCCACCTGCACGTGCATCACCACGTCATGCGCGGCCAGGTCGCCTATGCCTTGGCCCCGCCGCTCTCCTTCGTGGTCCGCCCGGAACAGCAGGCCGGCCTGCCCGGCGCGCGCTGCACCGGCGCGCTGCTGCACCACCTGCACGCCGACCACGTGGAGACGGTGCTGCTCGCGCCCGCGGGCATGGAGATGCCCCTCATCGACGAGATCCGCCACCTGACCTATCCCGCCGCGGGCTGATCCCCCACTGCCCGGCCCGCGAGGCTCGCCCGGTTTCCGGCGGGCGTCGCGGAGCCGGCCGGCCTGTCACGATCCGGCACCGCGGGCATCCGCGCTGCTACCGCGTCGAGAATCGCCGGACCACGTTTTCCAGCAGCCTGGAAACCGGGCCGTCGAACCGCCCGTCGCGCCAGAGCGAGCCGCAGAAGGTGATGGAGCCGACGGCGAAGACGGCCCCGCCCGACGGCGTGTCGAAATAGACGATCTCCCCGCGCATCAGGTCCGGCGCGTCCTCGCCGCTGATGGTGTTGGAGGCGCCGAGCATCTCCTCGTGGACCGTGACGAAGGAGCCCGGCGGGTCTTCGGAGCGGGCCAGGATGACGGCGTTTTCCGGCGTGCCGAGCATCGGGTCGGCGCGGTCGAGCTCGAACCCCGCCGCCCCGCCGCCGGACAGGCCGTAATCGCCGACGATCTCCTCGTTGATCCCCGCGAAGACCCAGGCGAGTTCGCCCTCGTAGGAGGCCGGCAGGCGCCGGTAATGGGTGCCTTCGAACTTGCCCTGGCCGGAAAAGCCGACACCGGCGAGCTGCTGCGGCGGGCGGCGGTTGCGGCGCCAGAGGCCGCCCATCTGGCCGTCGATGGCGTGGTAGTACTCCCCGGGCTCGGCGGCCCAGGCGCGGATGCCGCCCTCGGCGCGGCGGATCTCGATCATGTGCGGGCGCGCCTTGTCGCGCGCGATGCGCCAGTAGAACCCGTTGCCGCCGAGGTAGCAGAGCTTTCCCCCGCTGTGGGTGTAGGCGGCGAGCGCGTCGAGCGTGCCCGGCGTGTGGTACTCCGGGTGGGAGCCGGTGAGCACGGTCTTGTACGGCGCGATCAGGTCGACGCCCTCATCGTCGAGGTCTTCGTCGGTCACGATATCGAAGTCCAGCCCCTTGGCGGTGAGCCAGGCGAGCAGATGGGTGTCGGCGGGGTAGTGGCGCAGGCCGGAGCCCTGGGCGTCGTTGAAGGTGAGGTAGCCCGGCCGGATGGTCAGGATCGGCCGCAGGCGCGAGGACAGGGAGATGCCGCTGCCGTCGGCGTGCTTGTTGTAGGTCGAGCGGCCATAGAGCGGCCAGTCATCGGCGTTGTGCGGATAGGCGCCCCATTCGGCGACGCGCGCCTTGTAGCCGGCATCGGCATTGCCGCGGGCGTGGTTGGCATAGGCCTGGTAGGTGAAGGTGGAGGCCAGGAAGGCGATCGCGGCATGGGGGCCCTGGCGCCTGGGCAGGATGTAGAGCGGCAGCCAGTCCTCGCCCTCCGCACAGGTCAGGTGCAGGGCATAGGCACCGGACTTCAGCGTGTCCGGGACCGCGAAGCTGAAGCTCGGCGCCCAGCGGCAGTCGTCCAGGTCGCCGTCGTGGAAGTGGATGGCGGCATAGTCGGCCGGCGCATGGCGCCAGCAATGCTCGCTGCCGGACCACCGCGCGCCGACAATGGCCCGCGTCGGGGCGTTCACCAGCGCGCCGTGGCGGTTCTGCCGGCCGGTGTCGACGATGGTCTGGCTGTCGATGGCCAGGCCGAAATCCCACAGCGCGATGACCGGCAGCGCGGCGCGTTCGAGGGCGTTGGGCCAGGTGCGCAGGAAGCCGCCAAGCAGGGCGGGCTCCTCGATCTTGCCGGTGAAATGGTTGCGCGGCGCGTCGGGGGACTCGGCGGCGATCAGCAGCGTGCCGTCAGCGGGCAGGCGAAGGCCCGGGGCGTGGCCGGCGGCGCTGACGCTGCCAGTGCCGCCGGCGTCGGTCTGGCCGAGGATGACCTCGCCGGTGTCCGGATCGGCAGAGAGCCAGAGCCGGTACCAGCTTCGGGCACGCAGCGGGGCGTCGGTCTGCAGGGTCAGGCTGCCGCCGGGCCAGGCCAGCGCGGCCTGGGTGCCGATGGCGCCGGCGCGCAGGGTGATGGCGATCGCGCCCGCGGATTCGGACATGACCGTGCGGGTCTCCCCGGGCAGGCCGGTCTGGACCAGGGCGGTCCAGGTGCAGGCCGCGGTGGCCGCGCGGGAGGGGGCGGGGGCGACCCTGCCGTAGGAGCCGAGGGCGACGGGCTGGCGCTGCCCGGCAAAGCCGGTCTCGAAGACGGCGGCGAGGTCTTCGAACTGCAGCCCGGGGCCGGCGGGATTGGGATCGCCGCTGATCACGCGCACCAGGCGGGCGCGGGCGGGGCCGGGGGTGCGCAGCGCGACATGGGCGGTGAAGCGCTCGCCCGGGCGGTGGGAGAAGCGGTCGAGATAGCCGGTGATGGGCAGGGCATCGAACATTCGTCGCGTCTCCAGCAGCAAGTTGGCCTGATTATCTTGACGGGTTGGGCCTGCGTCCACGAAGATTTGCTTTCCGGCGCTCGCTGCGCCGCAACACAGGGAGAGTTTCCGATGGCAGGGACCGGATGGAGGCCGCTTGGCCTCGCGGCCGCGGTCGCGTTGGTGGGGGCGTTGGGCGCTGGCACGCTGAGCAGCTCGGCGATGGCGCAGGCGTACAAGTGCCCGAAAATGGGCGGCGATTTTGTCTTCGGGCAGGAGGCGAACGTCAATTCGCTGGACCAGATGACCTCGACGACGATCTCCACGCGCAACATCGCGATGAACATCTTCGAGGCGCTGATGGCGCGCGACGAGGCGAACAATCCGATCACCGACCTGGCCGAGAGCTTCACCGAGTCGCCGGACGGGCTGATCTACACCTTCAAGATCCGCCAGGGCGTGAAGTTCCACAACGGCAAGACGCTGAGCTCGGCCGATGTCGCCGCCTCCTGGGACCGCTACAAGCGCGTGGCGGTGGAGCGCAACATCCTGGACAACGTGGAGAAGTGGGAAACGCCGGACGCCAGCACCTTCGTGGTGACGATGAAGCGCCGCCAGCCTACCTTCATCGAGTTCATCAGCTCGTTCTCGCAGCCGATCGTGATCATTCCGGCCGAGCACAAGGACGATGCGCCGCAGCAGCTGCGCGCCGTCGGCACCGGGCCGTTCCAGCTGGTGGAGATGCTGCCGGGCAGCCATGTGCGGCTGAAGCGCTATGACGGCTACACGCCGAACACCAAGTATACCGAACGCACCGGCTTCGGCGGCTACCGCCAGGCCTGCCTGGATACCGTGACCTTCCGCATCGTGACCGAGCCGGGCGCGCGCGTCGCCGGGCTGCGCACCGGGGAGCTGCACGGGGTGGAGGACATTCCCTTCATCTCGGTCGCCGACCTGAAGAAGGACAGCCGCATCACCATCCTGCCGCTGGAGAACTGGTGGGTGCATGTGTCCTCGGCGAACAACTCGCAGCCGCCGACGGACAATCCGAAGTTCCGCCAGGCGGTGATGGCGCTGCTGGACATGGAAGAGATCATGGAGGCGGCGACGGACGGCAACTACAAGCTGAATGTCGGCTTCCAGTATCCGCACCAGGCCTCCTACACCGATGCCGGCAAGGAGTTCTACAACCAGAAGAACCCGACCAAGGCCAAAGCACTGCTGGCGGAAGCCGGCTACAAGGGTGAGCCGGTGTTCCTGCTGACCAACAAGGACTATCCGTCGATGTACAACGCTGCGCTGGTGATGAGCCAGCAGATGCAGTCGATCGGCATCAAGGCGGAGCTGAAGGTGGTGGACTGGCCGACCTCGGTGCAGATGCAGGGCCAGGCCTCGCCGTCGCCGGGCTGGAACTTCTTCTTCACCGGCTACGGCACGCAGCCGGCGCTGGGCGCACTTGCCACCATGAACTTCTTCATGGGCACGAACCCGAACTACAAGCCCAAGCCCGGTCAGGAAGACCCGGTGCTGAAGGCGGAGTGGGAGAACATGAACCAGAAGACCGACCCCAAGGAGCGCCAGGCCGCCTTCGCCAAGATGCAGCATCGCATCCTGGAACAGGCGCTGGTGTTCCCGTTCGGCTCGCTGACCAAGGTTCAGGGCGTGCGGGCGAACGTGGCGGGCTACAAGCCGTTCCGCATTCCGCGCTTCTCGAACGTGTCGTTCCAGTAGTGCGGGGCTGAGCGCGTGTGGGGGGTTGCCCTGCGCAGCATCATGGGCGCGATCCCGGTGCTGATCATCGTGAGCCTCATCACCTTCGGGCTGATGCGGCTCATTCCGGGCGACCCCGCCGCGGCGATCGCGGGGCTGACGGCGACGGCGGAGCAGCTTGAACAGCTCCGCCAGGACCTCGGGCTGAACGAGCCGTTCGTGGTGCAGCTGGCCAAGTGGTATGCCGGGCTGCTCCAGGGCGATCTCGGCCGTTCGATCCTGATGGGGCAGGACGTGTTGCAGGTGACGATGATCCGCCTGCCGGTGACCATCGCGCTGTCGCTCTATGCCCTGGTGCTGACGCTGGCACTGGGGCTGGTGAGCGGGATCATCGCGGCCCTGCGGCAGAACACGGTGGTCGACCAGGTGACCATGGTGTTCTCGATGATCGGCATTTCAGTGCCGAACTTCTTTCTCGGCCTGCTGATGATCCTGCTGTTCGCGGTGCATCTGGGGTGGCTGCCGACCGGCGGCTACATCCCGCTGTGGCAGGACCCGATCGGCTGGCTGCGCACCTCGACGATGCCGGCGCTGTCGCTGGCGCTGTTGCAGATGGGGCTGTTGGCGCGGATCACCCGATCGACCATGCTGGAGGTGCTGCGCCAGGACTACATCCGCACGGCGCGCGCCAAGGGGCTGCCGGCGCGCACGGTGGTGGTGAAGCATGCGCTGACCAACGCGCTGATCCCGATCACCACCGTCGTGGGCATCATCATCAGCCTGTCGATCTCCGGCGCGGTGGTGACCGAGAGCCTGTTCTCCATTCCCGGCATGGGGCAATTGCTGACGCAGGCGGTGCTGAACCGGGACTATCCGATGGTGCAGGGCGGGCTGTTGCTGACCACAGCGTTCCTGGTTGTGGTCAACATCCTGGTCGACATCGCCTATGCTCTTCTCGATCCGCGGGTGCGCTATGAACGGTCCTGACCGCGCCGCCTCGGCGCTGGACGACGCGCCGTTGGAGGAAGAGTTCGAAGTCGCGGCCAAGCGCGAATCGCCGTGGCGGATGACGCTGCGGCGGCTGTTCCGGCACCGGCTGTTCCTGATGGGGCTTGGGCTGTGCTCGATCATCCTGCTGGCCGGGGTGCTGGCGCAGGTGATCACGCAGACCGACCCGACGCGGCTGGCGATGCGCTGGCGGTTCCGCGCGCCGGGGACGGACGGGTTCATCTTCGGCACCGACAATTTCGGCCGCTCGCTGTGGTCGCGCGTGGTCTGGGGTGCGCAGCTTTCGCTGTATATCGGCTTCTCGGTGGTGGCGCTGAACGCCGTGTTCGGGACCCTGATCGGGGCCAGCGCCGGATATTTCCGCAAGCTGGACAACGCGCTGATGCGGGTGAACGACGCGATGATGGCCTTCCCGGCCATCCTGCTGGCGATCGCCATCACCGCGGTGCTGGGGGCTTCGACGTTCAATGCCATCCTGGCGCTGTCGATCGTCTACATCCCGCGCACTGCGCGCATCGTGCGCGCCAGCGTGATCGTGCTGCGCGAGATGGAGTATGTGCAGGCGGCGGTGGCGGCCGGGGCCGGACATTGGCGCATCCTGCGGCACCACATCCTGCCGAACGCGATGGCGCCGCTGATCGTGCAGCTGTCGTTCCTGTTCGCCTATGCGGTGCTGTCGGAGGCGACGCTGTCGTTCCTGGGGCTGGGCGCGGTGCCGCCGACGCCGACCTGGGGCAACATCATGGCGGAGGGGCGGCAGTACCTGGTCGAGGCGCCCTGGATCATCACCATCCCTGGCATCGCGCTGATGATCACGGTGATGGGCCTGAATCTCCTGGGCGACGGGCTGCGCGACGTGCTCGACCCGCGGTTGCGGATCCAGCAATGAGCCTTCTTGAAGTCCGAAACCTGACCACCGCGTTCCAGACCGAGCGCGGCGAGGTCACCGCCGTCGAGGATGTGAGCTTCGACCTGAACGAGGGCGAGATCCTCGGCATCGTCGGCGAATCCGGCAGCGGCAAGAGCGTGACCGCGCTGACCATCATGGGGCTGCTGCCCAAGCCGCCGGCTCGCGTGGCCGCGGGCTCGATCCGTTTCGCGGGCGCCGAGCTGACCACCATGCCGGAGCGGGGGCTGGAGGCGATCCGCGGTTCCGGCATTTCGATGGTGTTCCAGGAGCCGATGACCAGCCTCAATCCGGTCTTCACCATCGGCGAGCAGCTGATGGAGACGCTGCGCGCGCATGAGCGGCTGAGCCAGCGCGAGCAGTATGCGCGGGCGGTGTCGATGCTGGACAAGGTCGGCATTCCGTCGGCGGCCAAGCGGATGACGGACTACCCGCACCAGCTCTCCGGCGGGCAGCGGCAGCGGGTGATGATCGCCATCGCCCTGGCCTGCAATCCAAAGCTGCTGATCGCCGACGAGCCGACGACGGCGCTGGATGTCACGATCCAGGCGCAGGTGCTGGACCTGCTGATGGACCTGCGCGACGATCTTGGGATGGCGATCATCATCATCACCCACAACATGGGGGTGATCGCCGAGACGGCCGATCGGGTGATGGTGATGTATGCCGGGCGGATCGTGGAGCAGGCGGCGGTGACCGAGTTGTTCGAGCGGCCGCGCCATCCCTATACCCGCGGGCTGCTGTCGTGCGTGCCGACGCTGGAGCAGGACACCGACCGGCTGATCGCCATTCCCGGGTCGCTGCCGGAGCCGGCGCGGCGGCCGGCGGGGTGCCGGTTCGCGCCGCGCTGCCGGCATCGCATCGAGGCGTGCCGCAGCGCCATCCCGCCGTTGATCGAGGAGGCCAGCGGACATTTTGCCGCCTGCATCCGCACCGGCGAGCTGGTGCCGGCATGAGCGCCTTGATCGAGGTCTCCGGGCTGTCGAAGCATTTTCCGGTGCGCTCGGGCGGGATCTTCCGGCGCACGGTGACGCCGCTGCGCGCGGTGGACGACGTGTCGCTGAC
>JBIPLY010000407.1:0-3942 GCA_044369385.1 Acetobacteraceae bacterium
GGCGAGGGGGTGGGCGGGGTCGCCGCTGGCGAGGAAGGTTTCGTAGTCCGTGGTGCCGAGGCGGGCGCCTGGGGGGGCGAGGTCGTCGATCACGTCGATCACGATGGGGCGTTTCTCGGCGGGGATCATGGCCAGGGCGGCCTGGATGGTGGCGGCGAATTCGCGGTCGGTGAGGAGGACGCGGGCCTCGCCGTGCTCGAGGATGAAGGCGATGGTGGCGGCGTCCAGGCGGATGTTCAGCGCGTTGAGGATGGCGCCGGTCATCGAGACGCCGAAATGGGCTTCGAACATCTCGGGGATGTTGGGCAGCATGGCGGCCACCGTGTCGCCCTTGGCGATGCCGAGGCGGGAGAGGGCGCTGGCGAGGCGGCGGCAGCGCTCTCCGGTCTGGGCCCAGGTGATGCGGCGGGGGCCGTGGATGCAGGCGATGCGGGTGGGGTGGACGGCTTCGGTGCGGGCGAGGAAGCTGAGCGGGGAGAGGGGGGCGTGGTTGGCGGCGGTCTTCGGCAGGTCGTAGTCGCTGGCGGCCATGGCGCGTTTTCCCTCGGGCGCGGCCGGGCGGTCGGCCGTGGGCGGATAGGTAGCCTTTTCGGGGGGGTGGGGGGAAGCCGGCTGCGCATTGGTGTTGCGCGTGGCGTGAAGTAGCGTATTCCTCAACCTGTTGCGTGGCATGTCGGGCGGATGGGCGGGGTTGGGCGCGAAGTGGTGATGATCGGCGCGGCGACAGGTATGAAGGCGGGCGGATGACGGCACGTATCCTGATCGTGGATGACGTGGCCGCCAACCTGCGCCTGTTGGAGGCGCGGCTGCTGGCGGAATACTACCAGGTGGCGACGGCGCAGGATGGCGAGGATGCGCTGAGCCTGGCGGCGAGCTGGAAGCCGGATCTGATCCTGCTGGACGTGATGATGCCGGGGATGGACGGGTTCGAGACCTGCCGCGAGCTGAAGCGCGATCCGGCGACGCGGCAGATCCCGGTGGTGATGGTGACCTCGCTGGATGCGAATGCCGAGCGGGTGCGCGGGCTGGATGCCGGGGCGGATGATTTCCTGACCAAGCCGGTGGATTTCACCACGCTGCTGGCGCGCACGCGCGCGCTGGTGCGGCTGAAGCGGCTGCTGGACGAGTGGCGGGTGCGCGGGGATACCGCCCGCGCGCTGGGGCTGGATGCCGATGCGGCGGCGCAGCCATCGGTGGTGGGCGCGCGGGCGCTGGTGGTCGACGATGACGACGCGGCGGCCGACCAGGTGCAGGAGGCGCTGCTGGCCGAGGGGATCCTGGCCGGGCGGGCGACGGGCGAGGCGGAGATGCTGGCGCTGACCCAGGCGATCGGCTTCGACCTGGTGGTGATCAGCCTGTCGATGATGGCCGACGATCCGCTGCGGCTGGCGTCGCGGCTGCGGGCGGGGGAGGCGACGCAGGCGATCCCGATGCTGGTGATCGCCGAGCCGGAGCAGCGCGACCTGGTGCTGCGCGGCTTCGACCTGGGGGCCAATGACTGGCTGCTGCGCCCGCTGGATCCGCTGGAGCTGCGGGCGCGGGCGCGCAACCAGATCCGGCGCAAGTTCTACCAGGACCGGATGCGCACCGACCTGGGGCACGCGCTGGAGCTGGCGCTGACCGATCCGCTGACCGGGTTCTACAACCAGCGCTACCTGTCGCGGCACATGCAGACGCTGATGGCGGCGGGGCAGCCGAACGGGCTGGCGGTGCTGATGCTGGATGTGGACCATTTCAAGCAGGTCAACGATCGCTGGGGGCACCAGGTGGGCGACCAGGCGCTGATGCTGATCGCCCAGACGCTGCGGGTGCGGGTGCGGGTGTTCGATTCGGTGGCGCGCTATGGCGGCGAGGAGTTCGTGGTGGTGATGCCGGGGACCGGGGAGCTCGACGCCTTGAGTGCGGCCGAGCGGCTGCGCGGGGCGGTCGAGGAGGTCCGCTTCGTGCCGGAGCCGGGGGTTTCGCATCCGCTGACGATCAGCGTGGGCGTGGCGTGCTGCCCGCCGGGCGGGAATACCACGCCGGAGCGGCTGATCCAGGCCGCCGACCAGGCGCTGTATGCGGCCAAGCGCGCGGGGCGCAACCGGGTCGAGGTGTCGGAGACGGCGTGAGGCGGGGCGCGGGCGTGAAAAAGGGCGCCGGTGGGCGCCCTTTTGCGTCGGTGCCGGAACCGGCTGCCTACTTGATCTTGGCTTCCTTGTACACGACGTGCTTGCGCGCGACGGGGTCGTACTTGCGCAGCTCCATCTTGCCGGTCTGGGCGCGGGCGTTCTTCTTGGTGACGTAGAAGTGCCCGGTGTCGGCGCTGGACACGAGCTTGATCTGGATGGTGTTCGACTTGGCCATGGCAGGGAATCCCGAGCTTGCGCGTTGGGGCGCGCGGACTGAGCGGGGCTAATTACGCATCGCGGTCGGCGCCGTCAAGCCTGGTGCCGTCAAGCCTGGTGCCGTCAAGCCTGGGCCGGCGGCCGTCGCACCGGCACGGCCAAGGGCGGAGCGCGGCGGCGGGGCGGGGAGCAGGGCGGCGGCATAGGCGGCGGGGCTGCGCAGCAGGGTGGCGGCGGCGGCGAGGTCGGCCTCTCCGCCTTCGGCGGCGGGGCAGATGGCGCGGACCTCCAGCGTCGCCGCGGGGGAGAGCGGGGGGCGGGCGCTGCGGTGGCGGTCCAGGCCGGCGGCCAGGGGCTGTTGCCCGGCGGCCAGGCTGGCCAGGTTTCGCGCCAGCGCATCCTGTCCCAGGCTGGTGCAGAGCTGGGGCACCACGCCCAGGCCCTGGATCGGCCAGCCGCGCGGGGCGAGCAGGCGCGACCAGGTGACGAACAGCTCGCCGCCATCGGGCAGGGGCGCGATGGTCTGCACCAGGCCCTTGCCCAGCGTGGTGCTGCCGATCACCACGGCGCGGCGCTGATCGGCCAGGGCGGCGGCCAGGACCTCGGCCGCGCTGGCGCTGCGGCCGTCCACGATCACCACCACCGGCAGGCCGGCGGCAAGATCCCGGCCGCCATCGGCGCGGTATTCCACCCCGGCGGCCGGGTCGCGCCCCAGGCTGGTGACCACCACGCCGCCGGGCAGCAGCATCGCGGCGGCCGCGACGGCCTGGCGCAGCACGCCGCCGCGGTTGCCGCGCAGGTCGAGCACGACGCCGGCGGGCGCGGGGCCGATCGACATGCCGGCGATCAGCTCCTGGCCCAGCCGGGCGGCGGTGTTGTTGGCGAAGCCGGTGATGCGCAGCACCAGCAGGTTGTCCTGCCGCACGGCGGAGACGGTTTCCTGCGGCAGCGCCTCGCGCGTCAGCACCACAGTGCGAAGCCCGTCGCGGCCGCGCAGGGACAGGGTGAC
Organism: Acetobacteraceae bacterium; assembly: GCA_044369385.1. Classification (GTDB taxonomy): domain Bacteria; phylum Pseudomonadota; class Alphaproteobacteria; order Acetobacterales; family Acetobacteraceae; genus CAMDGX01. The sequence continues at coordinate 3,337 of JBIPLY010000407.1, forward strand.
GTTGGTGCCCTCCGGCCCGGCCAGCAGGGCGCCGACCGCCACCAGGTCGGCGCCCTGGATGGTCTCGCCGTCGATGCCGGCGATGCGCTCGCCGGGGCGGATGCCGGCCAGGGCGGCGGGGCTGCCGGGCTGGACGCTGGCCACCAGCACGGCGCCGGCGCGGAGCGCGGGCACCAGGCCGATGCCGGCGCGGCCAATGCGCCGGGCGCGTTCGGCGGCGGCTTCGGCCGGGGTGGCGTAACGCGAATAGGGGTCGAGGTGGTTGAACAACTCGTCGAAGAAGGCGCGCAGGATGCCGCCGGTGCCGGCGCGGCGCACCGCATCCGAGCTGTCCCAGGCGGCGCGGGCCATCTGCGCCACCGCCTCGCCCCAGCCGGCGGCGTCGTCCGGGCGGGGGGCGGGGCGGGCGAGCAGCACGCGGCTGGGCCCGATCAGCCGCAGCGTGGCGCCACCGCGGGTGGTTTGCAGATCGGGCGTCAGGCGGGCATCGAGCGTGGTCAGGCCGCGCAGGCCCCACAGCGCCATCTGTGCCACCGGCACCGGCTCCAGCGTGCGCGGGGCCATGAAGTCAAGGGCGGTGGCGGACACCTTGGCCACCAGGGGCTG
>JBIPLY010000408.1:0-3937 GCA_044369385.1 Acetobacteraceae bacterium
AAGTAAGTCTTCTTTTTGTGAATAAAAAGAAGCAAAAAAACTTCATCCATAAAGAAAACCCCGTCATCCTGAGCGGAGCGAAGGACCCACGCTACCCACCCGGCATCGATCACTCCACCCAGCGCAAACGGATAAAGTTTTTTGCTTCTTTTTGTTCACAAAATGAAGACTCTACCTTCCTACCCCCGCAAGGACCCCGCCTCATGCTCGACCAGCACGGCCAGTTCCAGCGTTTCGTTTCTCCCGACCCGCAGGCGCTGGCAGAGCGCACGGCACATGATCGCGCCTCACTCGCCGCGGACCTCCCCGAAGACCAGCGTCTGACACTTCTCACCCGTGCCGGTGCCGCGCTCTACGTACTGGGCCACGAAGCCGAGGCAGAACCCATGCTGCGCGCGGCCCTGGCCCTGGCTCGCGCACGCGGCGACCGGGAAAAGGAAGTCCAGAACCTCAACAACCTCGCCACCAGCCTTCAGTATCTTGGCCAGCGCAACGAAGCCCTCGCCCTCTTTGCCGAAGCCCTGGCACGCGCGCCTGATACCCCGGCCTGGCAACACCGCGACTTCATCCACCACCATCGCGGCCGCTGCCTGGCCGAACTCGGCCGCATCGCCGAAGCCCGCCAGGACTTCGAAGACGCCCTCGCCCTGCGCATCCCAAAAGGCGAAGCCTTCTACATCGACTCCTCGCGCCGCGCCCTCGCCGCCCTTACCGCCGCGCCCTGAGCCCTACCCCCGCAAAGGATCATACGCCCCCAAATCAATCTCCCCCACCTTCCCCAGCACCGCATCCGCCAGCAACCGCCCGGCATAAGGCCCCAGCGTCAACCCGCTCGGCCCCAACCCATTCCCCACAAACAACCCCGGCACCCCGCGCACCGCCCCGATCATCGGCAACTCATCCGCCGCCATTGGCCGGAACCCGATCCGGGTCTCGATCAATTCCCCATCCGCCAGCCCCGGCGCCACCGCCAGCGCCACATCCAGCACCGCCTTCTGGCCGACAGCCGTCACCCGATAATCGAAGCCGGACCCGTATTCCCGCGTCGCCCCGATCACCACCCGCGAATCATCGAACGTCAACAGGTAGAACCCGTTCATCGGCTGCAGCACCGGCCAGTTCGACGTATCCACGCCATTCATCCGCAGATGCACAATCTGCCCCTTCTGCGGCTCCACCCGCAGCGCCACCCCCAGCGGCGACAACAGCGCCGGCGCCCAGGCCCCCGCCGTCACCACCACGGCATCCGCCCCGACCTCCACGCCATCCACCCGCACACCCCGCACCGCCCCGCCATCCGCCACAATCTCCGGCGACCCGGCCCTGACCACCGCCCCGCGCTTCTGCGCCGCCCCCAACAGCCCGTCGGCCATCAGCCGCCCATTCACCCGCGCCGCATTCTCGATATGCGTCGCCGGCTGCCCCGGCCGCAGCGCCGGGAACAGCCCCACCGCCTCCTCCGGCGACACCCGCTTCACCACCCCCATCTCCGGCGCCACCTGCCGCCGCACCGCCAGCCGCTGCTCCACCGCATCCAGCTGCCCAACCTCGTCCGGCACCACCAACAACCCCACCCGCCGATAGCCCAGCTCCGTCTCCCCCTCGGCAGCCAGGTCCTGCACCAGCTGCGGATAGTACCGCCCGGCTCCATAGGCCAGCGGCAGCCACCCCTCATCCTCCCGCGCGCTCAGCCAAGGACACACAATCCCCGCCCCCGCCGAAGTCGCCCGCCCGGCATCCGCCCGGTCAAACACCGTCACCTCGGCGCCCGCCCGCGCCAGATGGTAAGCCGCACTGGCCCCGAACACCCCGGCGCCGATAACGATGACCTTCATGATCGCACCCTCCAAGAAAGATTCTTCTTTTTGTGAACAAAAAGAAGCAAAAAAACTTCATCCATTAGGCAGAGCCCAATGGATGAAAAGTTTTTTGGTTCTTTTTTTCAAAAAAGAACTGCTTGCTTACAACTTTGGCGCCCGAAGCGCATTTACATACCCCCGGTTCCAAGTCGGCGTGATCATCACCTCATTGATGCAAACATGCGGCGGCAGACAGGCGATATACCGCACCAGGTCGCCCACATCCGAAGACTGCGCCATCTTCGCCCGATCCTCCGCCGAAACCGGCACCGGCCGCTTGTCCAGGATCTCGGTCGCCACCTCCCCAGGCAGCAGCGCCGTGGACCGGATGCCGTTCACACACTCCTGCATGTTGATCGAATGGCTCATCGCCACCACGCCATGCTTCGCCGCGGTATACGCCGCCCCGGACAGCCCGCCGATGAACCGCCCGGCCATCGACGCGGTGACGATGATCACGCCATCCTTCTGCGCCCGCATCATCGGCAGTACCGCCAGCACCCCATAGAACGCGCTGTTCAGATTGGCCGAAATCACCAGGTCCGCCCCCTCCGGCGCCATGTCGGCCCAGGTGCGCTTCGGAATATTCGCCCCGGCATTGGCCACGAAGATATCCAGCCGCCCGAACTTCTCCCCGATCCACGCAACGATCCGCGCGATATCCCCGGGCACCGTCATGTCCCCGGCCTGCACATGCGCATGCTGCCCGATCTTGGCCGCCACCCCCTCCAGCTTCTCCACCCGCCGCCCGGTCAGGATCACCGTCGCCCCTTCCTCGGCCAGCGCCACGGCCGCCCCCTCGCCAATCCCGCTGCCCGCCCCGGTGACCCAGGCAATCTTGCCCCGCAGTTTCATGCGACTCTCCCCTTCCTCACCCGCTTGTTGTCGCCCCGGCCCCGGCGTGTTGGAATAACCGGCATCGGGCGGCGAGCGCTCATCACGGAGGAAACATGAAAATCAAGGCGATTGAAACCCTGCGCGCCGATGCCGGCTGGCGGATGTTCTCCTTCCTTAAGATCACCACCGACACCGGCATCATCGGCTGGTCCGAGTTCAACGAAAGTTTTGGAAGTGCCGGCCTGAAGAACGTCATCGACGCCCTGTGCGAAATCCTGATCGGCCGCGACCCCCGCCCCACCGAACAGATCGTCGCCAACCTGCACGTCCTCACCCGCCAATCCCGCGGCGGCCTGAACCAGCAAGCCATCGCCGCCATCGAGAACGCCCTGCTCGACGTCAAGGCGAAAGACCTCGGCATCCCCGTCTACGAAATGTTCGGCGGCCCCGTCCGCACCCGCATCCAGACCTACTGGTCGCACATGGGCACATACCGCATCCGCAACAGCGCCCAGATGGGCGTCCCCGCCCTGAAAACCTACGACGACGTGAGCCGCCACGCCGAGGAAATCCGCAAACTCGGCTTCAAGGGGATGAAGACCAACATCATGGCCTGGGACGGCGAGAAACTCTCATCCTGGGGCGGCGGCTTCGGCCGCAACGCCGGCTGGCCCGAGCTGAACTGGACCCCGGAATCCCTGCGCTACACCCGCGACACCCTGGCCGCCGTCCGCGCCGGCGCCGGCCCCGACATCGGCATCCACCTGGACACCAACTTCCACTTCAAGACCGAGGGCTTCAAGCGCATCGCCGACACCGTCGCCCCCTACGACCTCACCTGGCTCGAAATCGACCAGCACGACGCCCAATCCCTCGCCTCGCTGAAAGCCATCGCCCCCTGCCCGATCGCCTCCTGCGAAACCCTCCTGGGCCGGCGCGACTTCAAGCCCTTCTTCGAGAACTACAGCATGGACGTCCCCATCATCGACGTCGTCTGGAACGGCCTAGGCGAATCGCTGAAAATCGCCACCATGGCCGACGTCTACGAAATGAACGTCGCCCCCCACAACTTCTACGGCCACCTCTGCTCCATCATCTCCGCCAATCTCTGCGCCATCGTGCCGAACTTCCGCGTCATGGAAATCGACATCGACAGCGTCGCCTGGCGCGACGAATTCTTCACCATCGTCCCCACCATCGAGAACGGCGAACTGGTCTTGCCGACCGGCCCGGGTTGGGGC
>JBIPLY010000409.1:0-3934 GCA_044369385.1 Acetobacteraceae bacterium
ACAGGCTTTCAGGCGGCGGTGGCGTTGCGCTGCTTGGCGGCCTCGAACAGGGCCAGGCGCTCGGCGAACTTGCCGGAGGCGGCGTTGCCCTCGCCGGTGATGTTCGGCGGCACCGGCACCTGCTCGAAGAAATGGCAGGCGACCTTCTGTCCCGGGCCGGCATCGCGCAGTTCCGGCACCTCGGCCGAGCAGCGCGCCTGGGCGTGCGTGCAGCGGGTGTGGAAGCGGCAGCCGGTGGGCGGGGAGAGCGGGCTGGGCACGTCGCCCGGCAGCAGGATGCGCGCGCGCGCGATCGCCGGATCGGGCTTCGGGATCGCCGACAGCAGCGCCTGCGTGTAGGGGTGGCGCGGGGTGGCGAACAGGGTGCGCTTGTCGGCGATCTCGACCAGGTTGCCGAGATACATCACCGCCACCCGGTCCGCGATGTGGCGCACCACGGCCAGGTCGTGGGCGATGAACAGATAGGACAGGCCGAAGCGCTGCTGCAGGTTCTGCAACAGGTTCACCACCTGCGCCTGGATCGAGACGTCCAGGGCCGAGACCGGCTCGTCGCAGACGATCAGGTCGGGGCTGACCGCCAGCGCGCGCGCGATGCCCAGGCGCTGGCGCTGGCCGCCGGAGAACTGGTGCGGATAGCGCCGCGCGTGTTCGGGCAGCAGGCCGACCACCTGCAGCAGCTCGCGCACCCGCGCCTCGCAGGCCGCGTCGCTGTCGACCAGGCCATGCAGGCGCAGCGGCTCTTCCAGCATCTGGCCCACGGTCATGCGCGGGTTCAGGCTGGCGTAGGGGTCCTGGAAGATGATCTGCAGGTGGCGGCGCATCTTGCGCATCGTGGCCTTGTCGAGCCCGGCGATCTCCTGGCCCTTGAAGCGGACGGAGCCCGAGGTCGGCTCCAGCAGGCGCAGGATCAGCCGGCCGGTGGTGGATTTGCCGCAGCCGGATTCGCCGACCAGGGCGAGGGTTTCGCCGCGCGCGATCGAGAAGCTGACATCGTCCACCGCCCGCACCTGTCCCACCACGCGCGAAATCACCACGCCGCGCCGAACCGGGAAGTGCTTGACCAGGCGATCGACCTCCAGCACCGGGGTGGCGGGGGCATCAGTCATCGCGCTCATGCCGCCGCTCCCGCGAGAAGTTCGACCGGCGCTTTCCAGCAGGCCACCGCATGGCTGGCGCCGAGGTCGCGCAGCGGCGGGGGCTCGTCGCGGCAGCGCGCATCGCCGAACGGGCAGCGCGGCGAGAAGCGGCAGCCCTTCGGCTGGTTGGCCGGGCTGGGCACCGTGCCCTCGATGGTGGCCAGGCGCTCGCGGTATTCGCCGAGCCGCGGGATGCTGCCCAAGAGGCCGATCGTGTACGGGTGCTGCGGGTCGGCGAACAGCTCGTGCACCGGGGCACTTTCGACGATCTTGCCGGCATACATCACGATCACCTCGTCGGCGATCTCCGCGATCACGCCGAGGTCGTGGGTGATGATCAGGATCGCCATGCCGAGGCGCGATTGCAGATCGGCCAGCAGGTCGAGGATCTGCGCCTGGATGGTCACATCGAGTGCGGTGGTCGGCTCGTCGGCGATCAGCAGGGCGGGATCGCAGGCCAGGGCCATGGCGATCATCACCCGCTGGCGCATGCCGCCGGAGAGGCGATGCGGATACTCGTCCACCCGGCTTTTCGGCGAGGGGATGCGCACCAGGTCGAGCACCTCGATGGCGCGGTCGCGCGCGGCGGCGGCGGAGATGTCGCTGTGGGCCTGCACCGCCTCGATGATCTGGTGGCCGATGGTGCGCACCGGGTTCAGGCTGGTCATCGGCTCCTGGAAGATCATCGACATCTTGCCGCCGCGCAGGCGGCGGCGCTCATCGGCGGGCATGGCCAGCAGGTCGCGCCCCTCGAAGCGCAGCGCCTCGGCGGTCACCTGCCCCGGCGGGGAGGGCACCAGGCCCATCACCGAGAGCGAGGTCACCGACTTGCCGCAGCCGGATTCGCCCACCAGCCCCACGGTGCGGCCGCGCCGCACATCGAAGCTGATGCCGTCCACCGCGCGGAACAGCCCGCGATCGGTGTTGAAATGCGTGCGCAGGTCGCGCACCTCCAGCAGCGTGTCGTCGGTCATGTCGTTCCGTTCCGCAGATGCGTCATCGCTGGCCGTGGCGCCGATGCGTCATGGCGTGAAGTCGAGCCCCTTGTAGAAGCCGATGGCGTATTGCGGATGGCCGCGCACGTTCTTCACCCGCTTGTGGTGCACGGTGTAGAGCGTGATGTTGGCGACCGGCATCCACAGGTGCTCGCGGGTGACATGCTCCTGCACCAGGCCGAAGGCGCGGGCCTTGTCGGTGGCGTTCAGCGCGCCCTTGGCCTCGGCCAGCCACTTGTCGGTCTGGGCGTCCTTCCAGTTCATGCGGTTCGGTGTCGGGATGTTCTTCGAGTCGAAGTAGAGGCTCATGATGTCGCCGGCCGACAGGTAGGGCACGGTGACCGACCAGATCTCGTAGTCCTGCTCGCCCATCTTCACCGGCGCGATGGTGCTGTCCCAGGCCTGGAGCTTCCAGTCGACGCCGATGCGCCGCAGGAAGCCCTGGATCGCCTCGCCCACCTTCACCGAGTTGCCGCCGGCGGTGACATAGACCCGGGGCTCCAGACGGACGCCGTCCTTCACGCGGATGCCATCGGAGCCCGGCACCCAGCCGGCCTCGTCGAGCAGCTTGCGCGCGCGCTCCAGGTCCTCGCGGATGATGCCCTCGGTCTTGGCGCTGTAGTCGAGCGCGTTCGGCGCGGCATAGGTGAAGGAGGGGTCGGCGTTGCCCAGCAGCACGCCGCGGACGATCTGCGCGCGGTCGATGGCGATGTTCATCGCTTCGCGCACGCGCGCGTCGGCCACCATCGGGCGGGTGATCTTGTAGCCGAAGTACAGAAGCTGGAAGTTGCTGTCGACCTTTTCCACCGTCAGGTTGGGGTTGGCGCGCGCCTGGGCGATGAAGGTGGCGGGGAAGCTGGGGGTGAAGTCGAACTGGCCGGACATCACGGCCGCCACGCGGGCGGATTCCTCGGGGATGATGCGGATCGACAGGCGCTCGTATTTCACCGGGCCTGGGTTCTTGAACATCTTCGGGCCCCATTTGTAGGCGTCGTTGCGGCGCATCACCGTCTCGGTGCGCGGCTGCCACGAGACCAGGCACCAGGGGCCGGTGCCGTCGATGTCCTTGGTGCCGTAATCCTTGCCCAGCGCCTCGACCGTGTCCTTGTTGATGATGTTGTTGGTGAACATCGTCAGCTGCAACAGCAGGTCGGAGAACGGCTCGTTCAGCTCATAGGCCACCGTGTTGGCATCGATGGCGCGCAGCGACTTGATGTCCCCGGCGCGCCAGCCGAACGGCGCGCGGGTCTCCGGGTGCTTGAGGCGCTCGAAGGTATAGACCACGTCCTGGGCGGAGAACTTCTTGCCCGAGCAGAAGGTGACGTCGTCGCGCAGCTTGAAGGTATAGGTCTTGCCGTCGGGGCTGATCTCCCACGAACTGGCGAGGTAGGGGTGGGTGGTCTTGCCGTCCCAGTCCATCGCCACCAGCGTGGACTGCGTCATGTTGCCGATGCTGCCGCCGGGGCCCCAGGTGGTGCGCTGCACGTCGAAATGCGGGGCGTCGATGTTCTGCATCAGGCGCAGGGTCTGGGCCTCGGCCGCGGGCGCGGCAAGGGCCAGGCCGGCGGCCAGCAGGGCAGCAAGGCTTCGCGTCGCTTGAGGCATCGTCGTGTCTCCCGTTTCGGTCGGCGGCATGCAGGCGTCGGCGCAGGCGGCAGGGGTCAGAAGCTGAGGTCCAGGCCCTTGTAGAAAACGTTCTGGTAGAGCGTGTGCGCCCGGGCACCCTTCAGGCGCTTGTGGGTGACCATGTACATGTCGATGTTCAGCACCGGCATCCACAGGTGCTCGGTCGTCACCTGCTCC
>JBIPLY010000082.1:0-12334 GCA_044369385.1 Acetobacteraceae bacterium
CATCGCGACGGTGCTGGGGATTGCGTGGCTGGTGGGGGAGGATCGGCGGGGGGTGCCGTGGCGGGCGGTGGTGGGGGGGATGGCGTTGCAGTTTGTTTTGGCGGCGGTTTTGATTGGGTTTCCGCCGGCGACGCGGGCGATTTTGGCGGTGAACGAGGGGGTTCATGCGTTGCAGGTGGCCACGGATGCCGGGACGCGGTTTGTGTTCGGGTATCTGGGCGGGCCGCCGTATCCGTTTGTGGAGGGGGCGCCGGGGGCGGCGTTTGTGTTGGCGTTTCGGGCCTTGCCGTTGGTGCTGGTGATTTCGGCGTTGGCGGCGCTGTTGTTTCATTGGGGGGTGTTGCAGGCGGTGGCGCGGGGCTTTGCCTGGGTGCTGCGGCGGACGCTGGGGGTTGGGGGGGCGCTGGGGCTGGGGGCGGCGACGCATGTGTTCGTGGGGATGATCGAGGCGCCGCTGCTGATCCGGCCGTGGCTTTCGCGGATGCAGCGCGGCGAGCTGTTCGCGCTGATGACCTGCGGGCTGGCGGGGATCGCGGGGACGATGATGGTGATCTATGCCGCGATTTTGGGGCCGGTGATCCCGGATGCGCTGGGGCATATCATGATTGCCTCGGTGATCTCGACGCCGGCGGCGCTGGCGATTTCGGCGCTGATGGTGCCGTTCCGGCCGGATGAGGGCGAGGCGCGGATCGTGCTGGAGCACCCGCCGGCGAGCGCGCTGGATGCGCTGGTGAAGGGCACGGCGGAGGGGCTGCCGATCCTGGCCGGGATCATCGCGGTGCTGCTGGTGACCGTGGCGCTGGTGACGCTGGTGAACATGGGGCTGGGGATTCTGCCGGGCGGGTGGACGTTGCAGGGGCTGTTTGCGCTGCCGTTCCGGCCGCTGATGTGGCTGATCGGGGTGCCCTGGGGCGAGAGCGGGGTGGCGGCCGAGCTGATGGGGACGAAGACGGTGCTGAACGAGTTCGTCAGCTATGTCGGGCTGGCGAATACGCCGGCGGAGGCGCTGTCGGCGCGGTCGCGGCTGATCCTGACCTATGCGATGTGCGGGTTTGCCAATTTCGGCAGCCTGGGGATCCTGATCGGGGGGATGGGCGTGATGGTGCCGCAGCGGCGCGACGAGATCGTGGCTTTGGGGTTGCGCGCGGTGCTGGCGGGCACGCTGGCGACCTGCACCAGCGGGGCCTGGGCGGGGATGCTCGGGTAGGTCAGTGGGATGATTTCTCCATCGCCTGTGAGCGCAGCAGGTCGAGATAGGGGCCGGGGCGGCTGGCGAGTTCGTCGGGCGAGCCGTCGTCGACCACGCGGCCGGCCTCCATGACCACGATGCGGTCGAAGTTCTTCAGCGTGGACAGGCGGTGGGCGACCGCGATCACCGTGCGCCCGACCATCAGGCGGTCCAGCGCCTGTTGGATGAGCTGCTCGCTTTCGGTGTCCAGCGCGCTGGTGGCTTCGTCCAGCAGCAGGATCGGCGCGTCCTTCAGCAGGGCGCGGGCGATGGCCAGGCGCTGGCGCTGGCCGCCGGACAGGCGGGTGCCGCGGTTGCCGACGGGGGTTTCGTAGCCCTGGGGCATCGCCTCGATGAAGCCGCGGCAGCGGGCGGTCTCGACGGCGTGGGCGATCGCCTGGGCGGTGGCGTCGGGGCGGGCGTAGCGCAGGTTCTCCATGACCGTGCGGTTGAACAGGGCCACATCCTGCGGGACGATGGCCAGGCGGGCGTTCAGGCTGTCCTGGGTGACGGCGCGCAGGTCCTGGCCGTCGACCAGCACGGCGCCGTCGTCCACGTCGTAGAAACGTTGCAGCAGGGAGACGACGGTGGACTTGCCGGCGCCGGATGCGCCGACCAGGCCGACGCGCTGGCCCGGCTCGATCACCAGGTCGAGCCCGTGCAGGATGCGGCCGCGGCCGGGATAGGCGAAGTGCACGCCGCGGAACTCGACCCGGCCGGGGCCGGGACGCAGCGGGGCGGCATCGGGCGCGTCGGGCATGTCATGGGGCAGCAGGAGCTGGCCGATCGCCTCGTCAAGCCGGGCGACGTGCTGGGTGAGGTCGACCAGCGAGACGGCCAGGTCGCGGGTGCCGTGCAGGATGGTGAAGCCGAGCGAGGAGATCAGCACGATGTCCCCGGGCGTCGCTTCCCCGTCCAGCCACATCTTCACCGCCCAGGCGAGGAGGCCGGCGGTGATGACCGCGGTCTGTGCCGCATGCAGCAGCCGCAGCTTCTCCAGGTAGAGCAGGCTGGCGCGGCGTGCGCCCATTTCCACATCGATCCGCGCGTCGATCCGCCGGTGCTCGCGCAGCAGGGCGCCGAACACCCGCACCACGGACATGTTGGAGATCACGTCCACCAGCTCGCCATCCACGCCGGCGGCCTTCTCGGCGAAGTTGCGGTGGATCGGCGTGCCGGCCTGCGCCAGCTTGAAGATGATCGCCGCCATGGTGAACGCCACCGCCGCCAGCGACAGCGCCATTACCGGGTTCACCGAGCCGATCAGCCCGATCGCCAGCAGCACCGCCAGGATCGGCGGCAACACGGTCCAGGACGCCGTGTTCTCCGTCTGGAACACCGCGTTGGAGGTGGCCGTGATGCGGCTGGCCATCGTGCCGGGCATGCGCTCGGCGAAGTAGCTCGGCGAATGGCCGGCCAGGTGGAGGAACAGGTCGCTGCGCAGATCCCCGGTCACCCGCACGAACACGTGCGCTGCCACCCAGCCGCCGATCCGCCACAGGAAATTGTCCGCCACGATCAGCGCCACCAGGACGCCGAACGCGCCCCAGATCAGCGCCGCCCCGGCCTCCCGCCCCTGGCTGATCACGTCGATCAGCGCCTTCAGCCCGTACTGGGTGAACACCGAGCAGAACACCGCCGCCACGACGGAGGCCAGCACCACGGCATGGCCCAGCCGATGGCGGAACACGTAATGCAGCAGGAAGCCCAGCGGGCGCCCGTGATAGCGGATGATCGGCGGCTGGTTGGGGGGGACGGTCATGGGCTTCATTCCTGTCCGAAGCATGCGGGACGCCGCGCACTCACCATAGCAATGCGGCCGAAACAAGGGATTTGGGCATCCCCGGCGCTGCCCGGCGGAATCGGTCGCCCAGCCGGCACGATGGTGCCACAATTGCCGTGCAGGAGAAGCGGCGATCCCCGGAGTTGAGTGTCCGATGCGAATTGCGCAAATCGCCCCGCTGTTCGAATCCGTCCCCCCCTTGCGGTACGGCGGCACCGAGCGCGTCGTGCACTGGCTCACCGAATCGCTGGTGGGCATGGGCCATGACGTTACGCTGTTCGCCTCGGGCGACAGCCGGAGTTCGGCGAAATTGGTCCCGGTGCGCGACACCGCGGCGCGCTTCGTGCGCAACTTCGAGGTCAACAACGCTCCCTATGCCCGCATGATCGAGCTGGTGCGGCGCGCGGCGGATGACTTCGACGTGCTGCACTTCCACATCGACTTCCACCCGTTCAGCGTCTTCACCCGCCAGGCGACGCCGTTCGTCACCACGCTGCACGGGCGGCTGGACCAGGAATGGGTGCCCTCCGTCTATGGGCTGTTCCCCGACGCGCCGCTGGTCTCGATCAGCGACAGCCAGCGCGCGCCGGCCCCCACGCTGCCGTTCGCGGCGACCATCCTGCACGGCATGCCCGAGGCGCTGCTGCACCCGGTGCCGGCGGAACAGGCGTATTTCGCCTTCCTCGGCCGCATCTCGCCGGAGAAGGGCATCGTCGACGCGATCCGCATCGCGCGGGCCTGCGGCGTGAAGCTGAAGGTCGCCGCCAAGATCGGCGAGGAGGACCTGCCGTTCCACGAGGAGGTCGTGGCCCCGCTGCTCGACGGCCCGGGGGTGGAGTTCATCGGCGAGATCGACGACAGCCACAAGCCGGGCTTCCTGTCCGGCGCGAAGGCGCTGCTGTTCCCGATCGCCTGGCCGGAGCCCTTCGGGCTGGTGATGATCGAGGCGATGGCCTGTGGCTGTCCGGTGATCGCGTATCGGCGCGGATCGGTGCCCGAGGTGATCGAAGACGGGCGCACCGGGTTCATCGTCGATGACGTCGCGGGCGCAGTGGCGGCCGCGGGCCGGCTGGGGGCGCTGGACCGCGCGGCGGTGCGCCGGCGGTTCGAGGAACGCTGGACGGCGCGGCGCATGGCCGAGGACTACCTGGCGCTTTACCGGCGCTTGATCGAAGGCAAGGCAAGAAAGAATGTTCTTTCTTGAAAAAAAGAACCAAAAAACTTTTATCCGTTCGCACCCAGAAGCGCGGGCCCGATGGACAAAAGTCTTTTTGCTTCTTTTTCTTCAGAAAAAGAAGATTCTTGCTTCCTCCCCTGCCCTGCCGCCTTTTCGCCCTGATTTCTGACTAGATCCCGCCCGTCGAACCGAGGGTCCCCCAATGCGCATCGCCCAGATTGCCCCGCTCTTTGAAGCCGTGCCGCCCAAGCTCTATGGCGGCACCGAGCGCGTCGTGCACTGGATCACCGAGGCCCTGGTGGAGCAGGGCCACGACGTCACCCTGTTCGCCAGCGGCGACAGCCAGACCTCGGCCAAGCTCGTGCCGGTCTGGCCGCAGGCGCTGCGCCTGTCGCCGATCGCCGACTGGGTCGCCACCTATGCGCTGCTGATCGAGACCGTGGCGCAGCGCGCGCATGAGTTCGACGTGCTGCATTTCCACATCGACTACTGGCCGAATTCGGTGTTCTCGCGGCTGGGTGTGCCGTTCGTGACCACGCTGCACGGGCGGCTCGACCTGCACGAGTTCAAGGTTGTCTATTCCAAGTTCCCGAAGGTCCCGATCGTCTCGATCTCCGACAACCAGCGCAAGCCGGTGGCCGATCTCGGCTGGGCCGGCACGGTGCATCACGGCATGCCGGCCGACCTGCTGCGCCCCGAGCCCACCGAGGCGCCGAGCTACTTCGCCTTCCTGGGCCGCATCTCGCCGGAGAAGCGGGTTGACCGCGCCATCGCGATCGCGGGGGCCACCGGCACCGAACTGCGCGTGGCCGCCAAGATCGACCGCGCGGATGACGAGTATTTCGCCCGCGACATCAAGCATCTCTTCGAGCTGCCGCACGTCAACTACATCGGCGAGATCAACGACGCGCAGAAGGTCGGCTTCCTGTCCAATGCGAAGGCGCTGCTGGTGCCGATCGACTGGGAGGAGCCGTTCGGCCTGGTGATGATCGAGGCGATGGCCTGCGGCACCCCGGTGATTGCCTTCCGCCGCGGCAGCGTGCCGGAGGTGATCGAGGACGGCGTGACCGGCTTCATCGTCGACGACATGGACGGTGCCATCGCCGCGGCGAAGAAGATCGACAGCATCGACCGTGCCGGGGTGCGCCGCCGCTTCGAACAGCGCTTCACCAACCTGCGCATGGCCGACGACTACATGGCGATCTACAAGACGCTGATCGCGCGCTGGAAGGCTTAGCCGCCCTCAAGACCGGCGGCTTCAGGATCGGCGCACCATCGCCAGCCCGGCCCCGGCGCCGATCAGCAGGGTGCCGGTGATGCGGTTGCGCCATTGCCCGTGCACCGCCAGCAGGCGCCGCAGCCGGCCGGCCAGCAGCGCCCACAGGCTGTCGATGCCGACGGCGATCGCCACGAAGGTGACGCACAGCACCGCAAGCTGCGGGCCGGGCGGCAGGGCGGGGCTGACGAATTGCGGGAAGAACGCGCCGTAGAAGGCCAGGGTCTTCGGGTTGGACAGCGCCACCAGGAAGCCGCGCAGCACGATGGCGCGGGCGGCATTTGGCTGCGCACGCACCTGCGTCAGATCCACCACCGGCGCCCGCAACGCCTGCACCCCCAGCCAGAGCAGATAGGCGACGCCCGCCCAGCGCAGCACCTCGAACCAATGCCCCAGCGCGCCGAGTGCCGCGGACATGCCGAAGGACAGCACCGCCATGTGCAGCACCATCGCCATCGCCGAGCCCGCGATGGTCAGGAACCCGAAGCGCGTGCCGTAGGCCACCGAGTTCGACACGATCAGCGCCACGATCGGCCCGGGCATCAGGATCAGGATGGCGGTGGCGAGCGCAAAGGCGGCATACAGCGCCGGGTCGATCACAGCAGCCCCCGCCGCGCCAGGTTGCGCATCAGCGCGCCGGCGCCGAAATCCCACGGCGCGCATTCGTCGGTCGGCCGGATGCGGTTGACCAGCCGGCCCAGCTTCGGGGTGGCGATGGTGACGATGTCACCGGTCTTGTGGGTGAAGCCCTTGCCCGGTGCGCCGCGGTCGTCGATCGGGGCGAACATGGTGCCGCAGAACAGGACGGCGCCATCGGGGAAGCGGTGATGGGCGTTCACCATCTGGCCGGCCAGGTCGGTGATGTCGCGGGCGATCTTCGTCATGGAGGAGCTGCCCTCCAGGCGGAAATTGTCGGTGCCGGCGACGGTCAGCGAGACGGTGGTGGTGCGCAAATCGTCCAAGCCAAAGCCGGCATCGAGAAAGCGGATGAACGGCCCGACGGCGGCCGAGGCGTTGTTGTCCTTGGCCTTCGACAGCAGCAGGGCTGAGCGGCCTTCGACATCGCGCAGGTTGACGTCGTTGCCCAGGGTGGCGCCGACGATGCGGCCGGTGCTGGCGACGACGAGGACGACTTCGGGCTCCGGGTTGTTCCAGGTGCTGACCGGGTTCACGCCGGCATCCATGCCGGTGCCGATCGCGGCCATCGGCTGGGCCTTGGTGAAGATCTCGGCGTCCGGGCCGATGCCGACTTCGAGGTACTGGCTCCAGGCGTTGCGGGCGATCAGCATTTCCTTGAGTTTTGCGGCCTCCGGCGAGCCGGGCTTGAGGCGGGTGAGGTCGTCTCCGATCAGGGCGGTGATCTCGCCGCGCAGGCCGGCCGCCGCGTCGAGGTCGCCGCGGGCGCGCTCCTCGATGACGCGTTCGAGCATGGAGATGGGGAAGGTGACGCCGGCGGCCTTGACGGCCTGGAGGTCGATGGGGGTCAGCAGCCAGGGTTTGGCCGGGTTGCGGTGGTCGGGCGGGGTATTGGCCAGGATGTCGCTGACCGGGCCGAGGGACTCGCCCGTGGCGGCGCGCAGGGCGGCGGCGGGGTCCGGCTGTTCGCAGAGATCGCGCATGGTGGCGAAGCTGGCGGTGATGTCGATGGCTTCGCCGTGGCGGATGGCCACGACACTGGGGCCGGCGACGTCCGGGCGCCAGACGCGGCCGGCCAGGGTGGCGGCGGCGTGGTCGTCCGGCAGGGCCGAGGTCACGGCGGTCAGGAAGGGATCCATGGTGGGCTCCTCGCGAAGTCAGTTTCAGGCAAGAGTCTTCTTTTTGTGAACAAAAAGAAGCAAAAAAACTTCATCCATTGGCGCCGGCCCCCCCCGGGAAGGCGGGGTGCAAACGGGGAAAAGTTTTTTGGTTCTTTTTTTCAAAAAAGAACGCCTTTCTTACGTGCCCAATGGCTCCCCAGCCCCGGTGCGTTCGACAATGAGCCCGTAATGCTCGGTGCGGCGGTGCTTGGCGAAGTTGAAGATCGAGGATTTGTAGCTGGCGCAGAGGTCGAGGTCGCAGCGGGCGACTTGCAGTTCGTCGCCCAGGGTGACGCAGCGGGTCAGGAGTTCGCCGGAGGGGGCGAAGATGGAGGATTGGCCGATCTGGTCGACGCCTTCCTCGATGCCGGCCTTGGCCGAGGCGGCGACGAAGCAGCCGTTCTGGTAGGCGCCGGCGGACATGACGATCTGGTTGTGGAAATTGCCGAGGTCGTCGGTTTCGGGCATGGCGGGGTTGTGGACCGGGGTGTTGTAGCCCAGCACGATGAGCTCGACGCCCTGGAGGCCCATGACGCGATAGGCTTCGGGCCAGCGGCGGTCGTTGCAGATCATCATGCCGATGCGGCCACCGAAGGCGTTCCAGACCGGCCAGCCGAGATTGCCGACCTCGAAATAGCGCTTCTCCAGGTTCTGGAACGGATTGCCGGGGATGAAGTCGTGGCCGCCGGGGAGGTGGATTTTTCGGTATTTGCCGATGATCTCGCCGTCCTTGCCGACCAGGATCGAGGTGTTGAAGCGGCGCTTGCGGCCCTCGGAGAAATCGAGCTCGCAGTAGCCGAGGTGGAAGCCGATGCGCAGGCGGCGCGCGGCGTCGAACAGTGGCTGCACCGAGGGGTTGGGCATGGCGGCTTCGAAGTAGGAGTCGAGCTCCTGGTCGCCCTCGACCAGCCAATGCGGGAAGAACGCGGTCAGCGCGGCTTCCGTGTAGACGATGAGGTCGCAGCCCATGCGCGCTGCGTCTTCCATCATGGCCAGCAGGCGCAGCACCACCTCGGGGCGGGACTGGCTGCGCGGGATCGGGCCCATCTGGGCGATGCCGACGGTGAGGATGCGAGGCATGGGCATGGCTCCCTGACGAGGGCGCAGGATGCCATGGCGGAGCGCGGAGCGGGAGAGGGGGGCAGGACGGGAGGCCGGGGCGAGGTGCCCCGGCCCTTTGCGTCAGCCGACGATTTCGGTGCCGGCGAAGAAATAGGCGATCTCGATGGCGGCGTTCTCGGCGCTGTCGGAGCCGTGGGCGGAGTTCGCCTCGATGCTTTCGGCGAATTCCTTGCGGATGGTGCCGGGGGCGGCGTTGGCCGGGTTGGTGGCGCCCATCACGTCGCGGTACTTGGCGATCGCGTTCTCGCCTTCCAGCACCTGCACCACCACCGGGCCGGAGGTCATGAAGGTCACCAGCTCGCGGAAGAAGCCGCGCTCGCGGTGCACGCCGTAGAAGGTCTCGGCCTGGGCGGTGGTCATGTGGATGCGCTTCTGGGCGACGATGCGCAGGCCGGCGGTCTCGATCACGGCGTTGATCGCGCCGGTCAGGTTGCGGCGGGTGGCGTCGGGCTTGAGGATGGAAAACGTGCGTTCGATGGCCATGGCGGGGGAGCCTTCCTAAGGAATCTTGATCGCGCGGGGCTTTAGAACAGCGGCCATGCGGCGGCAACCCCTTCCCCCGGGGCGGGCGGAAAGCTACACGCAACCATCATGAGCCTTTTGATCGCGCGCGGCGTCACCATCCGGCTGGGGGGGCGCACCCTGCTGGACCATGCCGACCTGACCATCGACCCCGGCCGGCGCGTCGGCCTGGTCGGGCGCAATGGCGCGGGCAAGTCCACGCTGCTGAAGGCGATCTCCGGCGAGCTTGCCATCGATGACGGCGAGATCCGCCTGGCCGCCCGCGCGAAGCTCGGCCAGGTGAAGCAGGAAACCCCCGAGGGCGACAAATCCCTGGTCGACATCGTGCTGGAGGGCGATCCGGAGCGCCTGTCCCTGCTGGCCGAGATCGAGACCGCGGCGCCGGAGCGCCTGGGCGAGATCCACGAACGCCTGCTGACCATCGATGCCGACAGCGCGCCGGCCCGGGCCGCCACCATCCTGGCCGGGCTCGGCTTCGACGTCGCGGCCCAGGCCCGGCCGATCAACTCCTTCTCCGGCGGCTGGCGCATGCGCGTCTCGCTGGCCACGGCGCTGTTCTCGGCGCCCGACCTGCTGCTGCTGGACGAGCCGACCAACCATCTCGACCTGGAAGCCACGCTGTGGCTGGAGACCTGGCTGGCCAGGTTCCCCGGGGCGGCCATCGTCGTCAGCCATGATCGCGGCCTGTTGGACCGCTGCGTGGACAGCATCGCGCATCTGGACCGCGGCAAGATCAGCGTCACCCCCGGCGGCTACGACGAGTTCGTGCGCATCCGCACCGAGCGCGCCGCGCAGCAGGCCGCCGCCGCGGCCAAGATCGCGGTGCAGAAGGCCCATATGCAGGCCTATGTCGACCGTTTCCGCTTCAAGGCCAGCAAGGCGCGCCAGGCGCAGTCCCGCCTCAAGGCGATCGCCAAGCTGCCGGCCATCGAGTCGGTGCTGGAAGACCATGTCACCCGCTTCGACTTCCCGGAGCCGGTCCAGTTGGCGCCGCCGATCCTGACCATGGACAACGTCAATGTCGGCTATGGCGGCCCGCCGATCCTGCGCGGCATGAGCCTGCGGGTGGACATGGATGACCGCATCGCGCTCTTGGGCGCCAACGGCAACGGCAAGTCCACCCTGGCCAAGCTGATCGCCGGCCGGCTGGAGCCCGAGCACGGCCGCATGCACCGCTCCGGCAAGCTGCGGGTCGGCTATTTCGCGCAGCACCAGGGCGAGGAGCTGATCGCCAACAACACCCCGATCGACCACATGGCCCGCGCCCTGCCCAGCGCCCTGCCGGCCCAGGTCCGCTCGCAGCTCGCCCGCTTCGGCCTGGATGCCGACCGCGCGACCACCCCGGTGAAGAACTGTTCCGGCGGCGAGAAGGCCCGGCTGCTGCTGGCGCTGGCCACGCGGGATGCCCCCCAGTTGCTGATCCTGGACGAGCCCACCAACCACCTGGACATCGACGCCCGCGAGGCGCTGGTGCGCGCCCTGGCCAATTTCGAAGGGGCCGTGCTGCTGATCACCCACGACCCGCACCTGGTCGACCTGGTGGCGGACACGCTCTGGCTGGTGGCCGACGGCTCCGTGAAGCCGTTCGACGGCGACCTGGACGATTACCGCGCCCTGTTGACCGAACGCGCCCGCCCGGCGCCGAAATTCGACGGCAGCAACCGCAAGGACGACCGCAAGGAGCGTGCCGAGGCCCGCGCCGCCACCGCCCCGCTGCGCAAGGCCGTGAAGGACGCCGAGGCCCGCGTCGGCCGGCTGACCGCGGAGGTCAGGAAGCTCGAAGCCAAGCTCGCCAGCCCGGACCTCTACACCCCCAGCCGCAAGGCCGAGGTCGCCTCCACCCAATCCACCCTGGCCGCGCTGAAGCGCCAGTTGCAGGCCGCGGAATACGAGTGGCTGGTCGCCGAGGAAGCCCTGGAAGCCGCCACCCCCGCCTGAACAACCGGCTTCGCGGACGCTTGGCCGCCGCCGCGTTAGCCGAAGCTTAATCCGAGCCGCGCAGCATGGGACCGCTTCGCAGCGGCAAGGGTCCCCATGGCAGTCACATTCGCGCGCAACGGCACCACGATGGCCAGCAGCGACGGTCCCCAGGCCGACTACCAGGCCGTCGAAACATCCGACATCTTCATCGCCACCTTCAACGATGGCGTCCGCATCGCCATCATCAACTACAGCGACCCGGACGGCTTCCGCGACCTCGTCGTCGGCATCCCCACCGTCTTCGGCTCCGTCAACAGGATCAACATCGATTTTTCCAGCACCGGCAGCGGCGCCAGCTTCCTGGTCTACGACTACGGCTTCGGCGGCCTGGGCACGCAGCTCTACAGCTACAATGGCGGGTCGAACGCCGCCGCCACGCTGCAGATCACCTACAACACCAGCAACGGCGCGCTCCAGCTCGCCACCAGCGGCAACAGCAGCTTCAGCGGCTCATACGACGGCAACATCAACACCGACGGCACCTTCGCCAACTTCGCCGGCAGCACCGTGCTCAGCACCACCATCTGCTTCCTGCGCGGCACCCGGATCCTGACCGCCACCGGCGACGTCGCCGTCGAGGCCCTGCAACCCGGCGACCTCGTTGCCACCCGCTTCGGCGGCCTGCGCCCGGTGCGCTGGATCGGCACCCAGGATTTCATCGGCCTGAACGCCACCGGCATGCTCGCGCCCGTCTGCATCCGCGCCGGCGCCCTGGGGCCCGACCAGCCGCGCCGCGACCTCTGGGTCAGCCCCGGCCACGCCGTGCTGGTCGAGGACCGGCTGGTCTGCGCCTATCTGCTGATCAACGGCAGCACCATCGTCCAGCCGCCGCACACCGGCGCGATCGCCTATTTCCACATCGACCTCGGCACGCATGACTGCGTCCTGGCCGAAGGCGCCTGGGCGGAGAGCTATTACGAGCACCTCAACCGCGACGATTTCGACAATGCCGGCAGCTTCCGCGCCCGCTTCCCGGACCATGCCCCCACCATCCAGGCCACCTGCCTGCCCTATGTGAACCAGGCGGACGATCCCGCGCTGCCCGCCCTGCGCGCCGCCCTCGCCGCGCCACCGGGGGTGCATCTGCTCGCCGATGGCCAGCCGCTGCTGCCGCAGCCGGGCGATGCGCCCGGCTGGCGCTTCGAGCTGCCGGCCGGCATCCGCGCGCTGCGGCTGCGCAGCCCCGCCGCCAGCCCCCATGCCATGGCCGGCCTGCCCGACCACCGCCGCCTCGGCCTGCGCCTGCGCGCCGCCACCCTGGCGCATGCCGGCGGCGAGACCGCGCTGGACCTGGCCAGCCCCGCGCTGTCCGATGGCTGGCACCGGCTTGAATCGGCGCCGGGCGGTCCCTGGCGCTGGACCGACGGCGATGCCGAGATCCCCACCGCCCTGCTGGGCCAGCGCGACGCGCCGGCCACGCTGTGCCTGCATGGCTACAGCTTGGACCTGC